>SVSQ01000005.1 GCA_015064245.1 Oscillospiraceae bacterium
CATAAGCTGCTCGAAAATGTACTTCTTATCCTCTTCGCTGATATCGGGATTGTTCTTTACTGTCTTAGCGTAGATGCCGTACTCATGCTCTGCAGCGAGCGCTGCGCCCTCCTGCATTACGTTGAACTTAGACGCGGGTACCTTACATACAGGGCACTTTTCAGGCGCTGCATCTCCCTCGTGAACGTATCCGCAAACTGAACATACAAATTTCATAATAAATTTCCTCCAAAATATTTTTTAATTAAGTTTTTATTTTAAATTTCAACACAAGCTGAGCAGCGTCCGTAGTAAAGAACCGCCCCGCCTTCAACGGAAAAACCGTGTGCCTCCGTTACTTTTGGCAGTGTCCCGTCTGACACTATGTCACAGACCGCGCCGCAGATCCTGCATTTAGCATGACTGTGCGGGTAGAGCGTAATATCGAATCTGTCTGCTCCGTCATATACCGGTACTCTCAAAGCCGTACCGTGTCGGACATAGGAATTCAAAACTCTGTAGACCGTAGCTCGTCCTATCTTGGGATCCGCCTTAAATACCTCCTCGCAGATCATCTCTGCCGTAGGGTGGTTTCGCATACTTTCAAAAACTCTGCGAATGGTCTCCTTCTGCTTCGTATTCCGTTCCGCCTTGACCGTAGCAGCTTCATTACACTTCGCTGTTACATTTACCATTTTCGAAGTTCCTTTCTGTTTTCCGTCTCAGCTTAATGATATTATATCTCATTAAGCGCGATTTGTCAAGGGGTTTTTGAAAATTTCTTAAAAAAATTTTTTCGCGCTCTTTTTCTTAATATTATCTGTCACTTAAAATGGAAATTCATGGATTTTTCAATCTTATATATGCCGCGCCCACGCTTCGTAATCTTTTGTTTACCAAAACCTGTGAATTAAATTCATAAAGTTATGATATACTATCTAAAGTATTTATTGTTCGTTTAAAAAATCTTCTCAGAAGCCGCCGGTCTGTGGGATACGGTGCGCGGGAAGATAACAGGGCTGCTAAGCCGATGTTTGCTTTTAAGCAACCTCACCGGCTTAACTCTCCTTCGGCGCTTTCAGCCGAACGCAACATCATACATATATCCGGATAAATGCTGTTTATTCGGAGTTTTCGTTATACGTTTTTTGTTTAAGAAAGGATTTTTAGTATCAAATGTCAAAAAAAGAAAAAACAGATCTCCTTCCTCTGAAGGTATATTCCCTGGGCGGAATAGATGAGATCGGAAAGAATATGACTTGCATCGAGTACGGCGACGACATCGTCATCGTTGACTGCGGTCTCGGCTTTCCCGACGACGAGATGCTCGGAGTAGATCTCGTCATTCCCGACATAACTTATTTGGAAGAAAACAGAGAAAAGGTGCGCGGTATAGTTCTCACCCACGGTCACGAGGACCATATCGGCGCTCTCCCCTACGTTCTCAAAACCCTTAACGTTCCCGTCTACGGAACCCGCCTCACTTTAGGAATCGTTGAAAACAAGCTCCTTGAGCACCGTTTTGAAGAACAGCCCCGTCTTTTCTGCGTTGAAGCGGGAGACGTTATCCGCCTCGGCATATTTACTGCGGAGTTCATACACGTCAACCACTCCATCGCCGACGCCTGCGCCATCGCTATAAACACCCCTCAGGGTACGGTCCTTCATTCCGGCGACTTCAAGCTGGATCTCACCCCCATCGAGGGTGACATTATGGATATCGCGCGTCTGGGCGAGATCGGAAAAGAAGGCGTACGTCTGCTTCTCTGCGAGTCCACGAACGTCGAGCGTCCCGGCTATACGCCTTCCGAAAAGAACGTTGGACGTTCTCTTGACGATATCTTCCTGCGCAACACGGATAAGCGTATCGTTATCGCGACATTCTCGTCGAACGTTCAGAGAGTTCAGCAGATAATCAACATCAGCGCGAAAATGAACAGAAAAGTGGCGATAACGGGACGGTCGATGCAGAACATCGTAGCCGCCGCTATACGTCTCGGTTATATGAACGTTCCCGACGACACTCTTATAGATATAAACGAGATAAGACGCTTTCGTCCCGAAAACCTCACTCTCGTCACCACGGGAAGCCAGGGCGAGCCCATGTCCGCCCTTTACAGAATGGCTATGTCCGCTCACGACAAGGTCGAGCTTGGCTCAAAGGACCTGGTAATAATCTCCGCCCACGCTATTCCCGGAAACGAAAAGCTGGTGGGCAAGATAGTGAACGAGATGTTCAAAAAGGGCGTAAACGTTCTGTACGATTCTCTTGTAGAGGTCCACGTTTCGGGACACGCCTGCCGCGAGGAGCTCAAGCTGATGCACGCTCTGACCAAGCCCGAATACTTCATGCCCGTCCACGGAGAGTATAAGCATCTTACGATGCACAAGGCTCTTGCTGAGGAGATGGGAATGGACAGCGCAAATATTTTCGTCTCTCCCGACATCGGAAACGTTCTGGAGATAACCGAGGACGACGCAAAATGGAACGGAAGCGTAGCCGCGGGCAAGGTGCTGGTGGACGGATACGGCGTCGGCGACGTTGGAAACATCGTTCTGCGCGACAGAAAGCATCTTTCCGAGGACGGACTTATAGTCTGTGTGGCGACCGTTGACAGCCGCGACGGTTACATCATCTCAGGTCCCGATCTCGTATCAAGAGGCTTCGTTTACGTCAGAGAAGCGGAAGGTCTGATGGAGCAGGCAAGGGCTATCGCAAGAGACGTTCTTACCGACTGCCTTGACGCGAACAATCAGGACTGGGCTGACGTCAAAAATCAGGTGAGAGACGCTATGACGCGTTTCCTCGCCGCAAAAACAGGCAGAAAGCCTATGATCCTGCCCGTTATAATGGACATTTAATAAAAGCTCAGATACGCTTACGGAATATTATATTCGTGAGCGTATTTATTTTTCCGCGGATTTTTATATAAAAATTGTAAATTGTGCTATTTTTCCTGTATTTTCTACATTGATTTTTCTGAAAAATATGTTATATTGAAATTATAGATATAATATCAATATATTTTTTGTTAAATAAGTAATTCTTCTGTATAATTTATTGTTTATTTTAATAGATTTGTTCGACAAGCTCTTTGACTCATATCAAAATGTTTACGTATTTGTAGGGACCGGCCTCCGTGTCAAGAGCATGATTGTAAACTCGACGGTCCACAAAATCTACAAAACACACCCGTCTTTAGCAAATAATTTGTTTCTCTGCAGGCAGATGCCTGCCGGACCGTCGAGGATTGAAAATCCATAGACGCACGGTCCCTACGAAATGGGGTTGTCGAACATGTCTAATAAAACCGCTATTTCAATTCAAGGAGGACCTTTAATTTGAAAAGATTTATTACTTTATTATTTATGATATTGCTCTGCTCTCTTATACTCTGCGGATGCGGAGCCTCATGCGAGCACGAGTACGGAGATTATAAAATAGACGTTTATCCGACCGACATGGACGACGGTTCCCGCACAAGGACCTGCGCCAAATGCGGAAATACCGAAACGGAAGCCTTCAGCGCCTCGGTAGGGCTCGATCTTTTCTACCGCGAGGAAGAAAATTTATACGTTTTGCAGGGTATCGGAGAATGCACGGACGCGGTAATAGTCATTCCGCGCGCTTACGTTACCCATGACGCAGAATACACGGTGGTGGTAATTTCATCAGACGCCTTTAAGGGCTGTAAGTATATCAGAGAAGTTATAATTCCCGAGGGCGTCAGGGTAATAGGAAATAGAGCCTTTAATTACTGCCCTTCTCTGAAAAAAGTGCACATTCCTTCAACTGTAGAACGAATCGGACCCGAAGTTTTTAACAGCAGCGCAAACGTCGAAATAGACGTAAGCGAAGATAATCCCTACTATTCGGGAAAGGGCAACTGCCTCGTGGAAAAAGCGAGCGGTACGCTTATCAGCGGATTTAACAGCAGCGTCATTCCCGACGACTTGGGGATAAAAAAGATAGCGCCATTCGCGTTTTACAAATGTAATGAGCTTAAAGAGATCACTATTCCCGAAAGCGTCACCGAGATAGGCGAAGAGGCGTTTGCGTGGTGTGAGACTCTTACGAAAGCGACTGTGAAGGGCGCGGAAACTATCGGATACAGCGCTTTTGGCTACTGCTACGCTCTTGAAAGCGTTGAGCTTCCTAAGAATCTGAAAACGATAGGCGCTGCCGCGTTCACTCACGCCGCGATACGCGAGTTGGTAATTCCCGAGGGAACAGAGCGCATAGAGCAATCCGCGTTTTCACATTGCGAAAAGCTTGAGACAGTCGATATGGCGGACAGCGTTACGTTTATCGGGACCAGCGCCTTCGGTAACTGCCATAAACTTTCCCGTATCGAGCTGCCCGCCGATCTTACGGAAATCGGCACTTTCGCATTCTACCAATGCACAAGCTTGCGGTCTTTGACGATCCCCTCAGGAGTTCGTAACGTCAAAGAACAAACGTTTGCAGGATGCGCGTCTCTTTTGAGCGTAACGGCGCTCGGTGCGGAAAGTATCGGTAATTCTGCGTTTGCAGGATGTTACAGACTTGCCGAAATTGCTCTGCCGAAAACTTTGAAAAAGATCGATGGCAGCGCTTTTTATAACTGCGGAGCAATTACAAGCGTAAGCTTTGAAGGCACGAAGACAGAATGGGAAGCAGTCGCAAACGACGATAGACAGTTGAAAACCTTAACCGTAAAATGCGCTGACGGAAACGTCGAAGCGTCGAACTAAAGGAGAGCGCCTATGATCAAAAAAATTTTTGTATTATTATTTGCTTGTATATGTCTTTTCTCAGCGTTTACCGCCTGCGCGGAGGAGCACGTCCACGAATACGGCGAGTGGTCGGTGACCAAAGATGCGGAATGTGAAAGTCTCGGAACGAAAGAACGTCTCTGCTCCTGCGGCGAAAAAGAGCAGGGATATCTATCCGCCCTCGGACACACCTTTGAAAATAACGTCTGCGTCCTGTGCGAAGCAAAAGCCAGCGAGGGATTCTGGTTCGAAAGCTACGGAGACGGCACCTGCTGTATAACCGGCTTCGGCAAATGCACCGATTTCGAATTGATCTTCCCTACCCATTCTCCGAGCGGTGACAGAGTCATTGACATCCGTGATACAGTTGTACCTCGCGACGGCACGATAAGAAAGATCGTTTTTCCGAACACTTTGATAGATCTGGACGAATTCAACGGATTTCGCGGACTTGAAACCGTGGTTATCCCCACGATAACTGAGATCCAAAGTGTTTTCAAGAACTGTCCCGATCTGAAAAACATCTGTATCCCCGCAGATCTTACCTGCGTTTACTCCGACGCTTTTGCAGGCTCTGTTTATTACAACGATCCAAATAATTGGGAGAACGGCGCTCTGTATCTTGAAAATTATCTGCTGACGGTCAAAGCCGACGTGGGCGAGAGCTTCGCGGTCAAGAAAGGAACCATACTGATCGCCCGATACGCCTTCCGCGATTGCGTTGGTCTAACTGACGTGATCCTGCCCGAAAGCACTGAAAAGATTGGCTACGGCGCATTTTACACCTGCGGCGCTCTTAAAGAGCTTCATCTGCCCAAAAACGTTTCGAGAGTTGAACTCGGATTCAACAGAAATCTAAAAAAGATAACGGTAGACAAAAATAATCCCGTCTATCACGTGGACGGAAACTGTCTGATAGAGACTGAAAATAAAAATCTGGTCTACGGAGTAGGAAGCTGCGTCATTCCGACCGACGGAAGCGTGACGAGTATAGCCAATTCCGCCTTCTACCAATGCGATACGCTGACTGAGCTTGTGATCCCCGAAGCGATAACCGAGATCGGCTACGGCGCGTTCTCCGATTGCAAGAATCTGAAGAGCGCAACTCTACACCGGAATATCGATATAATAAACAGAAGAGTATTCCGAAACTGCTCGGCGCTTGAAAGGCTCGATATAGGAAAACCAAGCATTTTCAATCCTTTAGCAATTGATGGATGCTCAAATCTTAAGGAGATAATCTATCACGGAACTAAAGAGGAATGGGAAAATATGTGCAAAACGTGGGACTTGGAACTAAAACTCAGCTACACCGTCGTCTGCACAGACGGAACTATCGAAAAAACGAAATAAGAGGAGGAAGAAAAAATTATATGAAAAAAAGATTTTTTATAATTTTTGCTATCATTATACTTTGCGCGGGCGCATTTTTCGCCTGCGAAGAAGAAAAAGTCTGTAACCACGAATACGGAGAGTGGGAGATAACCCGTTTTCCCGCAGAAATGGAGCCGGGAGAGCGTGCAACGGTCTGCACTGTCTGTAATGAGACGATCACCGAGCAGATAAACTATTCCGTCGGACTTGAATACGGTTACCGTAATGAAAACGGGACTGCTTTCGTTACGGGACTCGGAAGCTGTACGGACGAGATCATATATATTCCAAGTACATTTGAAGGTTGTCCCGTTACAGAAATAAAAAGCAGAGCCTATCTTGGCGCAGGAAACACCAAAGCGGTGATAATTCCCGATACGGTAAAGATCATAGGTTTTGAGTCAATGACCGGAGATTCTATCGAAACCGTCTATCTTCCAAGAAGCGTTGGGATGATGGACGCCGGTGCCTTTGACAGCCGTCAAAACATTAAAAATATCTATATCGAAGAGAATTCAAATTATAAGTATGAAGGAAACTGTATTATAGATCTAAGCAAAAAGACGCTTATGCGCGCCTTTGGAGACGCGGTCATTCCAAACGACGGAAGCGTTGAGATAATAGAATTCTCGGCATTTGCCTATAACGATACCATTAAAAGCGTAACTATTCCGGAAAGCGTTAAGGTCATACAGCCCAGCGCCTTTGCAGAATGCACGGCGCTTGAAGAGGTGATATTTTCCGAAGGACTGACCGACCTTGGCAGACTTGCGTTTTCAGACTGTACCGCTCTGAAAAAAGTAAATCTCCCGAGCACGCTGACAAATATGGGTGACGCTGTTTTCAGAGACTGTACGGCTATTGAAAGCGTTACACTTGCAGAAGGACTTGAGTTTTTGGGCGAATATGCTTTTGATAATTGCACATCGCTGAAAAACGTTACCTTGCCCGCAAGTCTGAAGACCGTAATGAATGGCGCGTTTGACGGCTCCGGACTCACCGAGATTTTTATTCCAAAAGGAATCACAAAATTAGAAAACAGGGCGTTCAGCGCTTGCCACTCTCTTACAAGCCTGATCTTTGAGGAAGGATTTGCGGCAAAAATTGATTCACAGGCATTCTACGACTGTACAGCGCTTGAAAGCGTTGCGCTTCCGAGCAGTATTACCGTCATTACCGAACGAATGTTCGAGGGATGCACTAGCCTTTCAAAAATAACTGTACCAAACACCGTAACGAGCATCGAATCCTGCGCTTTCGCGCGCTGCCCTCTTAAAACGATTGAATTCCAAGGCACTACGGGAGAGTGGAGAAGGATCAAAAAATTCAAAGCCGACGGTCTTGACTGGAACGGCTCTACCGGTGAATACACCGTCGTCTGCACCAACGGAACCGTTGAAAAATCATAGTTGCTTGCAACAATATCACGCTGACACAGTCAGTATATCACTTCCAAATATGATTATGGCTTTTGTGTACACAAAAGCAGCACTTGTCAGGAAAATTGCCAAGACATAGATGAACATAAAAAGGCTCCCTTGTGTAAAGGGAGGCTGATTCCCGCCCGATAGTAACAAAAAGGAGTACGGACAAATTTATCCGTACTCCTTTTGTATTTCGGTAGATAAAACCTGCTTTATCGCAGGCACCCCTTGCAAGGGGTTCTTTTGAACTGCCCCGCATTGTGCGCACAATGCGGGGCAGTTCGCTTTTCTGTTATTTCTTCATCAAATTCCCGTCAAGGCATTTCACGGTATAAGCAACCATACCGTAATCCCAGTAATCCTTCTTTTCGATACTTTCCCATCTTTTTACAGTGCCGTCGAACTTGATAAGCGTAAGCACCTTACATTCGCGGAACGCTTCCTTTCCGATAACTGTAACGTTTTCGGGAATAGTCATCGAAGAAAGGAGCCAGCACCCCTTGAAAAGACCGTCCTCTATTTTGGTCACTCCGGCGGGAAGTCCTGCTGTGGTCAGTTTTGCGCAGCCTCTGAAGGCGTGCTCACCTATGGATGTTACGCCCTTGCCGATCTGCAGCTTTGTCATTTCAGAGCATCCGCTGAACGCCCACGGACCTATCTCGGTCACAGCATCGGGAATGATCATCTCCAAAATATTCGAGCATCCTCTGAACGCGCTGTCGCCTATATAATTCAGCGACTTCGGAAGCGGCATACCTATGATACCGATGCAGCCGTTGAATGCGCTGTCGCCTATCTTGGTGAGCGTATCGGGCATAGAGGCGTTCGTAAGCGCGGAGCAGCCCTTGAAGGTCTCCGCCTGTATCTCGCCGATCTTTCTCGGTATCATGATGTTGGTGATACGGATACAGTAGATAAACGCCTGCTTTCCGAGATATTCCAAGCTGTCCGGCAGATCGATCTCTTTAAGCGCGGTACAGCCTCTGAAAGCCTCGTCTCCGAGGGAAACTATACCGTCGTGCAGATTGATCTCCGTAAGAGAGGTGCATCCGCCGAAAGCCGCGGTTCCTATTTCGGTAACGCTCTCGGGTATGACTATCTTGATAACGTGCTGTCTGGACTCAAAAGCGCTGTCCCCTATCTTGACCACGGGGAGCTCGTCGTAAAACTCGGGAATATTAACGGTCTTTGCGCTTCCGGTGTACTCCTTCAGTATGTAACCGCTGCTATCCTCGTTAAGCTCAAAGCCAAGTCCGCCGTTTGCAAGGTTGGGATCCTGCGCCTCGTCTTTGAAATAATAGAGCAGTCCCGAAACTATCAGCGCGGCGAAAAGAACGAGAATGATACCTTGCTTTTTGGTCATTCTGAAGCCTTTTCTTTTTCTGTATTTTGGCGGCTTGGGCATTTTCTTTGCGTACGGATTATACTTGTAATTCATATAGGTTCATCCTTTCATATTCAGGAGAGCTTATCAAGCTCCGCCTTGACCGCCTGCATATCTATCAGCATATCCTCTTTTTTTCTGGGATCGCGTAGCAGCAGAGACGGATGGTAAACAGCGCACATCTTATAACTTCCCTTCGTGAACCATACTCCGTGCTCCTTCGTTATCTTGAAATCGGGACGGATAAGTCTTTGCGCTGAGATCCTGCCGAGACAAACGATCAGCGCGGGCTTTATGAGCTTTACCTGCTGACGAAGATATTCTATGCAGAGATCCTCTTCTTCCGGTTTTGGATCGCGGTTTTTGGGCGGACGGCATTTCAGCATATTCGCGATATATACGCTTTCTCTGGGGATATCCACCGCTTCAAGGAATTTATCGAACAGCTTTCCCGCTCTTCCGACGAAGGGGATTCCGGAAAGGTCCTCGTTTTCTCCCGGCGCTTCGCCTACGAACATTAGTTTTGCATTTCTGTCGCCGCAACCGAAAACGAGGTTCGTTCGCGTATCTCCAAGGGGACAGGCGTGGCAGTTTTTACATTTTTCTTCAAGTTCTTCCCAAGTGAGCTCCATAATGAATGCTCCTTTCTCAGCGGAATATATATTTATTCTTATACAGTATAGCAAAAAATAATAATTTTGTCAAGAGGGCAGGCGGGCGCCTGCAGGCGAATATTTTTTCACATTTTCCCTCGAATAAAAAAAGGAGATCTGTCGATCTCCCATTTTTATTTTTACGCCCAAGACATAGTTCCGGGCTTAGGTTCGGAAATAATAGACTCTTTAAGGAAAGCCACTGCTTTTTCCAGTCCCTCGTCGATAGACATAAGGCTGTCCTCGTGCTCGATGGACATAACTTTGTCATAACCGACAAGACGGAGGTTGGAGATCAGGTCTCTCCAGTACTGGAGTCCGTTGCCGTAGCCTACGGTGCGGAATACCCAGCTTCTGTGTATCTCGTCGCTGTAATGCTTTGTATCGAGTACACCGAACTTAGCTGTGTTGTAAGGATCTATCTTGGTATCCTTGGCGTGAACGTGGTAGATGGCGCCCTCAAGCGCTCTGATAGCCGCGACGGGATCCATTCCCTGCCATATAAGGTGGGACGGGTCGAAGTTCGCGCCGATGGTGTCGCCGACTGCCTCGCGCAGACGGAGCAGAGTTTCGGGATTATAAACGCAGAAGCCGGGGTGCATCTCGAGAGCGATCTTGGTCACGCCGTGAGCGTTTGCGAACTTAACGGTCTCCTTCCAGTAAGGAATGAGCACCTCGTTCCACTGATAATCAAGAACTTTAAGAAAATCGTCGGGCCAGGGGCAGGTAACCCAGTTGGGAGACTTTGCCGTATCGCAGTCACCGGGGCATCCGGAGAATGTGATGATTGTATCAACGCCGATCTTTTCAGCAAGCAGAACTGCGTTTTTGAAATCCTCGTCGTACATCTTCGCCGTTGCCTTGTCGGGATGTACGGGGTTTCCGTGACACGCGAGAGCCGCCACCTCAATACCGTATTTGTCGATAGTTGCCTTGAACTCGTTGAACTTAGCCTCGTCAGCCAGCAGAGCAGCGGGATCGCAGTGAGCTTTTCCGGGGTAACCGCCCGCGCCGATCTCAACGGCTTCAACGCCGAGAGATTTCAGACGAGCCAAAGTCTCGTCAAGAGTTTTTGCGCCGTAAAGGTTTGCAAGAACACAAAGTTTCATATTCTCTTTATTCCTTTCAATTTTTTTGAAATATATTTCGTTTGCAGATCAAAAACGGATTTTTCAGAGACAAATCTCCTTGACAGTCCGTGATAGATCTTTTTTATCTTTATCAGTTAAAATAGTAGGGCTTGCCTGTCTTTGCGGACTCGTAGATACCCTCAAGGATCTGAGTTACGCAGTAAGCCTGCTCGGGAAGAACGCAGGGATCTGTGTCGGTTACGACAGCCTTGATCCACTGAGCCATATCGAGGTCAGCCATAGAACCGCCGCTTGCTCCGTCGTAGAACGCAGCGCCTGCAGCCTTAAGGTTAGGCTGGAGAGTGTACTGGAGGTTATTTCTGATACCGTTGATCTCAACGCCCTCTCCGTGGAGCTGCTTACCGCCTGCAAGAGTACCGCAGATAGTGGTCATAGCCTCCTTAACGTCGGTGGTATTGAGCGCCCAGGACGCCTCGAGAATGATAGTCGCGCCGTTCTCCATTACAACGAAACCGAATGCGCAGTCCTCAACGTCGAACTTTTCGGGATCCCAGTTGCCCCAAGCATTACCCTGGTTAGTCTGGTTATTGAGAGCGTGATATGTAGTACCTACGCAGTACTTGGGCTTATAGTTGTTCATTATCCAGAGAGTAAGGTCGAGAGCGTGAGTTCCGATATCGATCAGAGGACCACCGCCCTGCTCTTCTTTGTTAAGGAATACGCCCCACGTGGGAACTGCGCGGCGTCTTATCGCGTGAGCCTTAGCGAAATAGATATCGCCGAAGGTTCCCTGATCGGCTTCCATCTTCATATACTTGGAGTCTGCTCTCTGTCTGGACTGATAACCGATGGAGAGCTTTTTGCCGGTACGCTTAGCGGCGTCAACCATCTTCTTAGCTTCTACGGAGTTGATAGCCATAGGCTTTTCGCACATAACGTGCTTGCCTGCCTCAAGAGCGTCTACTGTGATGAAGCTATGAGAGCGGTTAGGCGTGCAGACGTGAACTACCTCGATGGACTCGTCCTTGAGAAGCTCCTTGTAGTCCTTGTAGACCTTAGCGTCGGGAGTACCGTACTTCTTTGCAGCTGCTTCTGCTCTTTCAACGATGATATCGCAGAACGCTACCATCTGAACGTTTTTCAGCTTTGCAAGTGAAGGCATGTGCTTACCGTTTGCGATTCCGCCGCAACCGATAATACCTATTTTTACGATTTTCTCTGCCATTTTTGTTTTCTCCTTTTTAATTTTGTTTCAATTATTTTTTACCGCTTGTGGCGGTTTTGTTCGTAAATTATTTCCAAGCGCTCGGACAGGTCCTGTTCTTCTTGAACCATTCTGTATCCTTGAGAAGCGTATCGCTTGCGGAGCAGGAAACGCTGACTCCCGTCTTTGTTGCGGTTACGGTGATATTTCCGTTCATGGACGAAAAATCGTCGTTATCGTAATCGTTACAGATAGTCGTTACGTAGATCTTGTCGGTATACGGAGCGACGTTATCAACGAATATCTGTGTCGGAAACTGATTTTCATTGACCTCGGTGTACTCCGAGCTTCCCGCGCAGCAGCATACGCATACTATCTCCGGCTGGATCACCGCCATGAACTCCTTGCTTGACGAGGTCTTTGAGCCGTGGTGTCCCGCCTTGTAAAGCGCTACCTTGGGAAGATCGTTCTTCTCTATCAGTGATTCCTCTCCGTCCTCTTCAAGGTCTCCCGTAAAGATGAAATGCTGATCGCCGTAGGTGAACAGCGTGCAGACGGAGTAATCGTTTTCGCTTTCCGCTTCCTCGTAGTAGAATTTTTGGTCGAGGACGGTCATCGTAACGCTTGCGCTGATCTCGAAGACCTTTCCCAGCTTGACGCACTCTGCCGCGGTGTAATGGTTTGCGCCTGCGGCTATCTCAGCGTCGCGCTCGCGGACGTAATTTGAATACATCGTAGCGTCGGGCTTCTGATTTGTACGGGCGAAATCGATTATGTTCTCGCAGACGTACATATCGAAAAGACTCGACGTATTTTCGTTCGTCGCAAAGCCTGCGTAGTGGTCCTGGTGAGCGTGGGTAACGATAACGTATTCCAGCTTACCGTCCGTCACGTACTTATCTATGTACGCCGATATGTAAGGAATACTTGATGTTTTTGAGCCCGCGTCGATAAGTATATCGGTATCTCCCGCCTTGATGAAGGTACAGTCGCCCGTGTATTTATTTCCGAGCTCAAGAAAATGAATCTGCAGGTCTCCGCTGACGTAGACATCGGATTCAAAGCCGTTCACCTCGCCGTATCCGATAAAGCCGCCGACCGCGCCGACTATGAGGCAAACTACCGCCAGAAGCACCGCTATTCCGGGTTTGAATTTTTTCATAACTCTCTCCCTCCTTATTCCATGACGTTAAAGGTCCTGTTGAGAGTCATGCCCTTACAGCGCCCTTCGGTGACCGTGTAGATGATGTAATATTCTGTCGCATCGGAGGTCGCTCCGACATAATAACCGTCCTGATCCTGAATGAGGTTCGTGGTTACCGCGACGGAAGAGGAAAGATCCTTTCCGTAAGAGACGTACTTTATCCCCTCGTCCTTATATTTAAGCTCCTGCCCTGCTCTCACCAAGGTCTCCTTTTGACCGTTGATCTCAAAGCAATCGTTTTTACATAGCACAGACGCCGCGAAATATCCGCCCGCCGCGCCGATCACCAGCGCAAGAGCTACTATTACCAAATAAGCCTTATGAGCCTTTTTTATCGCTTTTTTCAGCTTTTTTTCGTGTACTGCCGCCCAGCCTCTTTTTGCCGCCATATGTTATCCCCCTTATGATCAAACGTTAAATCTGAATAATGTGACGTCGCCGTCCTTCATCACGTACTCCTTGCCCTCGCTTCGGAGAAGTCCCTTTTCCTTTGCGGCAACAAGGCTTCCGCACTCCATCAGCTCGTCAAAGCCGATTATCTCCGCTCTGATAAATCCTCTTTCAAAGTCGGAGTGGATCTTTCCTGCCGCCTGGGGAGCTTTTGTTCCGTTAACTATCGTCCACGCGCGGACCTCTTTGGGACCTGCGGTGAGGAAGCTGATAAGTCCGAGAAGAGTGTATCCCGCGGTGACTATTCTGTCAAGTCCCGAGCATTCAAGCCCGTACTCTTCCATAAATACCGCCTTATCCTCTGCGTCCATAACGGATATCTGAGATTCGATCTCCGCGCAGACGGGAATTACCTGAGAGCCTTCAGCCGCCGCCAGCTCTGTGACTGCCTTGTAATATTCGTTGTCATCGGTGCCGTTGATCAGAGTGTCCTCGTCAACGTTCGCCGCGTAGATAACGGGCTTGAGTGAGAGGAGCGGGAGCGTTTTCATAAGCTCCGCCTCGTCCTCGGTGAAGGTCATGGTCCTTGCGTTCTGACCGTTCTGAAGATGCTCGAGCACCTTTTCAAAGAGGTCTATCTCCGTCTGGAAGGACTTATCTCCTTTAAGAGCCTTTCTGGAACGGTCGAGACGGCGCTCCGTAAGCTCTATATCCGAGAGGATAAGCTCCATATTGATGATATCGATGTCTCTTTTGGGATCGATACCGCCCTCAACGTGGGTGATGTCTACGTTCTCGAAGCAACGCACAACGTGCAGGATAGCGTCCACCTCGCGGATATGGGAGAGGAACTTATTTCCCAGACCTTCTCCGTCTGCCGCGCCCTTTACCAGTCCTGCGATGTCAACGATCTCGAGAATAGCGGGCGTGAACTTCTCGGGATTATACATCTCCGCCAGCTTATCGAGACGCGCGTCCGGAACGGGCGCGATGCCGACGTTTGGCTCAATAGTGCAGAAGGGATAGTTCGCCGCCTCTGCGCCTGCGTTTGTTATAGCGTTAAAAAGGGTACTTTTTCCGACGTTCGGAAGTCCCACGATACCAAGTTTCATTTATAATGACCGTCCTTTATATATTTTGTTCAGTATAGTTAATTTAATATATAACCTATAATTCTCTTTCATTATAACTGAAAACAAATATTTTTTCAAGTGTTTTAAAAAACTGTTTTTATGTTTTTGAAAGATTAACAATTTGTTCACCAAAAAACTTGCAAAAAAGTGTATAATGAACTTAGTTAGAAAAATGTCAATGTTAACAAAATACATAATCACGAAAGGAAATAAAAATCATGGCAGCAAAAATTCTTGTAATTGATGACGATTCAAATATCTGCGACCTTCTTCGCCTTTATCTTGAAAAGGAGGGACACGAGGTAAAATGCGCAGGCGACGGAACAGAAGGACTGAAGCAGTTCAAGTTCTCCGAGCCCGATCTCGTACTTCTCGACATCATGCTTCCCGGCAAGGACGGCTGGCAGGTATGCCGCGAGATCCGCGAGATCTCCAACAAGCCCATCATTATGATCACCGCTAAGTACGAGACCTTTGACAAGGTGCTTGGTCTTGAGCTTGGCGCGGACGACTTCGTAGTCAAGCCCTTCGATATGAAGGAGCTCTCCGCGAGAGTAAAAGCGGTTCTCCGCAGATACACCGCTCACGATACCCTCAGCGACGACGAGGTCATCAAGTTCGATAACATCGAGATCAGCCTCCAGAAGTATGAGCTCAAGCTCAGCGGCAAGAGCGTCGATATCCCCCCGAAGGAGCTGGAGCTTCTCTACTTCCTCGCTTCCAACTCCAACAGAGTCTTCACAAGAGACCAGCTTCTTGACAAGGTATGGGGCTTTGATTACCTTGGCGACTCCAGAACCGTTGACGTTCACGTTAAGCGTCTGCGCGAAAAGCTTGACGGCGTTTCCGACAAGTGGATCCTTAAAACGGTATGGGGCGTAGGATATAAATTCGAGGTCCTGCAGTAACAGACTTTAAAAAGGTACGATAGATGAGAAAAAGCCTTTTTACGCGATACGTTACGGTATTCATGCTGATAATATTCATCGCGTTTTCTATACTTTCGCTGGTCCTCGGCTCCAATATGTCGATCACGATGCTTGACAATATGTCCAAGACCTGCGGCGATACGGCGGAAAACGTTTCACACCTTATCGAAACGATTCTGAAGCCTGAGTCCGCCGAAGCCTTCAATCAGACGATGAGCGCGGAAAAGGACAAATTTGCTATATATATCCAGCATGTCGCTGAAATATCGGACAACGTCCGCATTTTCGTCATCGACCGCGACGGTAATATCCTGCTCTCGGGCAACAAGTACGAAACAGGGACCTTCGCCTCTTCCGGGATCGACGGCAAGGCGCTGGAATCACTCCGCTCAGGTATTGAGATAAAGGGCTACGACAATATGAACGGGGCTCTTACAGACCGTTTTCTGTACTGCGGAGCGCCTATACTTACGGAAGCGGGCGACGAGGCTGTGGGCGCGGTGTTCGCCTGCTCCTCTGCCGACGGACTTAACGCGATGATCGGTTCAATGATCAAAACCATGCTGCTGACCAGCCTTTGGGTGTTCCTTGCGGCGCTGGTAGCGGTGTACTTCCTAAGCGAAAGAGTAATCGGTCCGCTGAAGGACATGAGCCGCGCGGCGAAAAGCTACGCCACGGGTAACTTCGACATCAGAATCCCAGTCCGCGGAAACGACGAGGTCGCCGAGCTCGCCTCCGCCTTCAACCAGATGGCAACGGGACTGCAGAATCTTGAAAATATGCGTTCATCCTTCCTCGCTAACGTCTCTCACGATCTTAAAACTCCTATGACCACTATCTCAGGCTTCATCGACGCTATAATATCGGGAGCCATACCGCAGGAAAACGTAAACGAGTATCTTGAAAGGATAAAGAGCGAGGTACTGCGTCTGTCAAGACTGGTGCGTCAGCTTCTCGATCTTTCGAGAATACAGGCGGGTGACAGAAAGTTCGAGCCCACCGTCTTTGATATATGCGAGACGGCAAGGCAGATAGTCCTTTCCTTCGAGCAGAAGATCGACGAAAAGAAGCTTGACGTCGAATTCAACTGCGACGAGGAACGAATGAAGGTCGTAGCCGACAAGGACGCCATACACCAGATACTTTACAACCTTTGCGATAACGCGGTAAAATTTTCAAAAGACGGCGGAAAATACCGTCTTGACATAACCCAAAAGGACAAAAAGATACACGTCTCCGTCTACAACGAGGGGCAGGGCATAATGAGCGAAGACCTGCCATTCATATTTGAAAGATTCTATAAAAGCGATAAAAGCAGAGGTCTGGACAAGACGGGCGTTGGACTTGGTCTTTACATAGCAAAGACCATAATAGACGCTCACGGAGAAAGCATCGTGGCGCGAAGCGAATACGGAAAATACTGTCAGTTCGAGTTCACCCTTCAATGCGCCGACAACAAGCGTGCATTCATTGATAAAACAGCTCCAAAGGACTGAAAAGCTCACACAAAACGCGAGTAAGTATTTTTACAAAAAGACAAAGAGAGAGTTTCAAACGGCGCTCAGCCACCCGATTCTCTCTTTTTCTTCGCCGTATTCGTAAAAACAGCGAAAATTTTTTTAAAATACTATTGAATAAAATCCAATTATGTGGTATATTATTATAGGAGAATCAAATGTCACTCATTAAGTGACATTTTCATCCATACAAGAATGATCTGAAAATTCAAAACATCCAACGGAGGTAAAAATTTATGGCACAGACAAAATACGCAGGCACTCAGACCGAAAAGAATCTCAGAGCAGCTTTTTCGGGCGAATCAGAGGCAAGAAATAAATACACATATTTCGCATCTGTAGCAAAAAAGGAAGGCTACGAGCAGATCTCGGCGCTCTTCCTGAAGACCGCTGAAAACGAAAAGGAACACGCCAAGATGTGGTTCAAGGAGCTGAGCGGTATCGGCGACACAGCTGAAAACCTCGTAAGCGCCGCAAACGGCGAGAACTACGAATGGACGGATATGTACGCAGGCTTTGCAGAGACTGCTGAAAAGGAAGGCTTCCCCGAGCTTGCAGCTAAATTCCGCCTTGTAGCGGCTATCGAGAAGCATCACGAGGAGCGTTACCGCGCTCTGCTCAAGAACATTGAGACCGCAGAGGTCTTCAAGAAGAGCGAGGTCAAGGTTTGGGAATGCCGCAACTGCGGACACATCGTAGTCGGTACGAACGCCCCCGAGATCTGCCCCACCTGCGCTCATCCTCAGGCATATTTCGAGATCCACGCAGAAAATTATTAAGATCAAAAGCTCCCGTAAATACGCTGCTTGCGGCAGCTTCTGCGGGAGCTTTTTCCTTAAGCCGCGTTTGCGGGTAAGATCAAATATCAAAAACAAAGGAATCGAAATCTATGGAGCTTGTACTTTTAACGGCGCTCGGCGTCGGAGGCGCGACGGTCATCGGCGCGGTCATCGGTTTTATATTCAAAAAAATATCCCACACTTTTTCGGATATCGTCTTATCCTTTGCGGCGGGAGTAATGCTTGCGGCGGCGATAGTCGGACTGATCCTACCCTCCCTCGAATACGGCGGAGCGCTCGGTCTGCTCATAACCGTACCGGGAATATTCGTCGGCGCGCTGAGCCTTAACCTTATCGACAAGTTAGTTCCACATCTGCACAAGCTGGCGGGGGCTGATACTACCGAAGCTCATAACAACGCGGGACTCAGCAAGGTACTTTTGTTCGTGACCGCTATTGCGATACATAATCTCCCCGAAGGTATTGCGGCAGGCGTTGGATTCGGCTCCGAAAACGTATCTCAGGCTATAATGATAGCCGTAGGTATCGCCCTCCAGAACGTTCCCGAGGGTATGGTGATAATCGGCCCGATGCTCGCAGCGGGTATTCCGCCGAAAAGGACCTTCGTTCTGGCGATGATAACGGGACTTGTCGAAGTCGTCGGTACGCTTATCGGTTATTTTGCGGTCAGCATCGCCTCAGCTATACTCCCCTTCGCGCTTGCCTTCGCAGGCGGTACCATGCTGTACGTCATCAGCGACGAGATGATCCCAGAAACCCACGCTCACGGTCATCAGCGCGGCGCGACCTACGCTCTGCTGGTCGGATTCTGCTTTATGCTGGTCATGGACGTCTTGCTCGGCGCTTAAAATAACGTGTAAAAAAACAAAAAAGCCCGTAGGCGTTGAACCTATGGGCTTTGCTTTGTCCTGAATTAGTCGCTGATGTATGCGAGAAGAGCAACTGTACGAGCGCGCTTAACAGCAACAGTAACCTGACGCTGGTGCTTTGCGCAAGTTCCGGTAACTCTACGGGGCAGGATCTTGGAACGCTCGCTTACGCACTTCTTGAGTCTGGGAAGATCCTTGTAATCGATGTGATCGATCTTGTCTGCACAGAAAATGCAAACCTTTCTGCGCTTGCCGCGGTTAGCGGGAGCGGGACGCGCTGCCTTTGTCTGCGCGGGAGCAGCTTCAACTTCTGCTACTTCCTCAACTGCGTTTACAACTTCGTTGTTATCCATTTTATTGTACGCATTTTTCTCTGTTTAACGAGAAAAATATTCTCCTTTCATAAAAATGACTTGTGACGGTACTTTCTCCCCTGATCAGAAGGGAAGATCGTCCTCGTTTGACATATCCTCAAACTGCGGAGCAGCTGCGGGAGCTGACGAGAATTGAGGTGCGGACTCGAAGGAGTCCTGATTTGTAAAGCCTGTTCCACCCTGACCGTTGGAGTCTACGAAATGAGCCTCCTCTGCCAGAACCTCTGTGGAATAACGCTTTGCGCCTTGCTGGTCTGTCCAGTTTCTGGTCTGAATGCTACCCGTGATGCAGATAGCACTGCCTTTTTTGAAATAACGGGTGATGAAATCAGCGGTGTTTCTCCAAGCTACGCAGTTGACGAAGTCAACGTTCGCCTGTGCCTGTCCGCCCTCCGTATTTCTTGAGAAACGACGGTTAATAGCAATTGAAAATGAAGTTACGCTGACGCCGTTTGGTGTCTGGCGAAGTTCCGGTGTTGCTGTCAGATGACCTGCAAGAACTACCTTATTAAGATTCAAAGATGCCATTTGGTTTCCCTCCTTGTTTGATTACGCCTGGACTCTTGTGACCATGTAGCGCATAATACCCTCGGTAATACCGAAGACACGCTCCAACTCTGCGGGGAAATCACCTGCAGCATTGAAGTTTACGAGAACGTAGTAACCCTCGTTCTTGTCGTTAATAGGATATGCGAGATGGCGTTTACCCCACTCGTTTACAGCTGTAACCTCTGCGTTCTCAGCGATGAGAGTCTTGAACTTCTCAACGTTAGCCTTAACAGATGCTTCGCCTTCGCTCATATCAACGATGAAAAGAGCTTCGTATGCGTTTGTCATATTTACACCTCCCTATGGACTTTGACCGCGCACATCTGTACGCGGTAAGGATTTGCGTTAAAAACGTATTTTTTAACCATTTGATTATATCATAACAATTATACTTTGTCAATAGATGGAGCCAAAATTTACATTTTGTTAATTTTAAGTAATATTTATTTAATTACGACGGATGTTTTGCGCTTAAAGTTGGTGTAGAAGTTTTCGTTTGAGGGTTTAAATATGTACGCACTATTTTGAAAAGGGCATACGACTTTTTTCGAAGAAAAACTTTCAAAGTGTTCGTTTACGGCGATAGCTTCCTGCTATCGCCGTAAACGAAGTTCTTTGCGCAGCTTTCTTTCAAGAAAGCGCGTACTCCTTTTCAAGAAAGCGCGTACTACCCCTTTTTATAATACTGATACAAATTGCACTTGAGCATACCATTGTAGAGCTTGCGGATCTTATCGGCTTTTTTGCCGTAATACTTTTCAAAAAGCTCGTCGGATGTAAGGACGTAGATCTGCCAGTTAGTGAGCTTTGAGAAGGTCTTGCCCATTTCGGAATAAAGCTTATGAACCTGATAGGGCGTCATAAGACGCTCTCCGTAAGGGGGATTGCAGATTATAGAGCCTCTCATTCCGCCCGCTCCGACGGTAAGAGCGTCCTTGCAGAAGCACTTTATATACTTCTCCATTCCCGCGCGTTTCACGTTTATCTGAGCCTTTTCCACCATTTGAGGTGAGATGTCGGACGCGTACGCGGAAAACGGCGTATCAAGCTTTTGAAGGGACGCCGCTTCCTCTCTGGCGTCTGCCCATACCTTCGGCGAAATATCGAAAAAGTCCTCGGAAACGAAACTTCGGAAGCTTCCAGGCGCGGTATTGGTCATAAGAAGCGCCGCTTCTATCGGAATAGTTCCTGAGCCGCAAAAGGGATCCCAGAACAGGACGTTTTCGCGGGGACGGGACGTTTTGGCAAGGGCGCAGGCAAGAGTCTCGCGCAGGGGCGCCTCTCCCGTT
This sequence comes from Oscillospiraceae bacterium, assembly GCA_015064245.1. GTDB lineage: Bacteria > Bacillota > Clostridia > Oscillospirales > CAG-272 > SIG673. The sequence continues at coordinate 20,919 of SVSQ01000005.1, forward strand.
TCGGCGCGGTAACCGCGCTTATAAAGGGGATCTCCCGAGGTATCTATCATCAGAGTTGCTACGTTATTGAGAATAAAGAAATCGATCTGATATTTCACTCCCTCTTCCTCGAACCAGCTTATGCCGTACTCCTGTCCGAGGCGGTCTGCCACCGCCTTTTTAACTATGGACTGACAGTCGGGAATACTGGTCAGAAGCGAACGCACCGAGTGTCCCTTGACGGGAAAGGCGTCGTCCTTACCTATCCAGTTCTCCCAAGGAAGCGCGCGGGTACCGTCGAAAAGGTCGGTAAAGCTCTCGCACTTGAAGGAGCCCATTTTTATATACACCCTCTCGGCGCATCTGAGCCACATATTGCATCTGGCTATAGCAGAAACGTCGCCTTCAAAGGTCACGCGTCCGTCGATCGTCTCGGTACGTTTGTAACCCAAAGCGTCGATCTCTTCGCCTACGTATTTTTCAAGTCCGAAGAGACAGGTGGCAACAAATTCGTATTTCAAAATATTTATGTCCTTTCGGTAGAATGTTTATAAGTTGGTATTTATGTGGGAGGTGAACGCACGAATGTAAGCCTTCTCCAGTGGGAGAAGGGGGACCATCGAAGATGGTGGATGAGGTGTCAAAAAGCTTCAAATGCTACAAAACACCTCATCCGTCGCTCGTTCCTCGCGCGCCTTCTCCCGTTGGAGAAGGCTTACGTTAATCCAACGTCTCACAGATAAATAAAAATTTGAACTCAATAATAAGTATAAATGAAAACATATCAGCATAAATATATATTTTAATGGATAAAGTGTAAACTTTTATTTTTATACTTGTATTGTTAACTTTTATCAAATAAAATTATATTATAGCGATTTTTAAAACTCGTATTATACGCAAAGAATCATTTGAGGAGTTTATTTAATGAAAGAGTTCATACGCAAAAATTCGGAGCTGATAGTCAAGCTGGTGGTTCACCAGATAGGGCTTACGGTATTCGGTTTTTTACTTAACAGCTGCGCAAGCGTTTCCGGAAATGAAAATCTCGGGATCATATTCGGATTATTCTCGGCGGCTTTCTATTGGTTCCTTATCTACATTCTTCTTTGGGAGATCGGAACCAAAGACAAGATAAGAATTGAAGCAGGCAGAATGAAAAAGGACGTCTTCAAGGGCGCAAAGGTTGCGCTCGTGGCGGCGATCCCAAATCTCGTTTTGACGCTCATATCCACCGTTGGATATCTGGCGATAGACAGAAGCGTTATGGTGGACGGGAAATTCACCTCTCCCGAATGGGCGGCAAATCTCTATTCCATCGCCCAGATAATAGGAATTTTCATCAACTCGATGTATACGGGTATCGGAGAATATTTCGGAATAACGGTCATGCCTTATTTCCTGTTTTTAGCCACGCTTCCCGCTATACTGGTAACGGGGCTCGGTTATTACCTCGGAACCAAAGAGAAATTCGGAATATTCACCGGAGCAAGATAAAGCGTTGCAAAATAGCGTCTCGAAAGAGGCGCTATATCGTTTACTTAACCTAAGATAAAGGTATTTTTATCCCGCGGGCAGAATATATTTTCAGTAGATTCGTTCAATGTTTATATAGCTGTCAATAAGAACAGCGGAATGGAGACTGTTATGTTACTGAAAAAAAGCGCGGTAAAAAGCACACTTGAATTTTTAGCGGTTGCTCTGCTGCTGACGTTTATTATAACGCTGACCGCTATTCTTTTTCAACAAAATGAAGAAAAGACCGACGCGGCTTCCGCGGACGAGGCGAGGATAATAGTGATCGATGCAGGCCACGGCGGACGGGACGGCGGCGCATCAGGGGCAGACGGAACGCTTGAAAAGCATATAAACCTTGAGATCGCAAAGATCCTGCGCGATCTGCTGATCGTTTCGGGCTACGAGACGGTCATGACGCGTGAGACCGACGTAATGCTCACCGCCGAGGACGGCAAGGGCAGCGCGAAGATGCAGGATCTGAAGCAGAGGCTGAGCATCGCCTCCGCTTACCCCGACGCCTTGACCATAAGCATACACTGCAACAAGTTTCCCATGCAGAGCTGCAAGGGAATGCAGGTCTATTACTCGGATAACGAGACGGCAAAAAAGGCGGCTTCGGATATACAAAACGCATCGGTCATCTTACAGCCGTATAACAAAAGAGCGACGAAAAAAGCCGATTCATCCATATATCTTCTCTATCGCGCGGTATCTCCCAGCGTTCTGGTGGAATGCGGATTTCTGTCAAATCCCGAGGAGCTCGGAGCTCTGAAAACGGAAGATTATCAAAAAAAGACTGCTATGATCATTTTCAAAGGAATTTCCGAACAATAGCGCGAAAAAATCTGCGGTCACCGAGCGTTCGTCACGTCTCGGACGCCGCACAAAGTGCTATTCGGTGTAAGGAAAGGAAGTGTAATAAATAATGAAGGGCGACAAAACAATGTATATCTGCACGGAATGCGGATATAAAAGCACGAAATGGTACGGAAAATGCCCCGGTTGCGACGAATTCAACACTCTTGAGGAGACTACCGTTTCCGAAAAAACAAGCCGCGCCGTCTCTCCCGTCATCGCGATGCAGAGAGCGCGGGCGTCAAAGCTGGACGTGCTTGACACCCCCGAATACATAAGAATGGGCAGCGGAATGTCGGAATTCGACAGAGTGCTGGGCGGCGGACTGGTAAGCGGCTCGGCAGTCCTGCTCTCGGGTGAGCCGGGTATAGGTAAATCAACTCTGCTTATGCAGCTCTGCGGTACTGTCGGAAATCATCAGAGAGTGCTGTACGTTTCCGGAGAGGAATCCGGCTCACAGCTCAAGCTCAGAGCCAAAAGGCTGGGCGTTTCAGCCTCGGAGCTCTTCGTTCTCAACGAGACCAACGCCGGAAACATCATGGCGGAGATCGACGATATTCAGCCCGCTGTGGTGATAATCGACTCAATACAGACGGTCTTTGCGGAGACCTCTGCTTCATCCCCCGGAAGCGTTACCCAGGTAAGGGAGTCCTCTATGCTCTTCATCAACAAGGCGAAAGCCGAGGGCTTTTCCATAATCCTTGTTGGACACGTCAACAAAGAGGGCGGTATCGCCGGACCTAAGGTCCTTGAGCATATGGTGGACGCCGTCCTGTACTTTGAGGGCGAAAAGCAGCACGCATACAGAATAATCCGAGCGGTCAAGAACCGTTTCGGCTCGACCAACGAGATCGGCGTTTTCGAAATGACAGGCAAGGGGCTTTGTCAAGTCCCCAACCCTTCCGAGGCTCTGCTTAAAGAGCGGCCTAAGAACGTTTCGGGAAGCTGCGCGGTCTGCGTTATGGAAGGAACCCGCCCCATTATAACGGAGATACAGGCTTTGGTAACTCCGACGGTCTACGCCGCCCCTAAGCGCGCGGCAAACGGCGCGGACTACAACAGAGTATGTCTGCTTCTGGCTGTGCTTGAAAAGCGACTGGGGCTCAATTTTTCCCAGCACGACGTATATATAAACGTCACGGGCGGACTTACGCTTAACGAGCCCGCCGCGGACCTTGCGATCTGTCTCGCCCTCGTTTCGGGAATACTTGACCGAATCCTTCCGAACGATTTTCTCGCTGTGGGTGAGATCGGACTTTCGGGAGAGTGCCGTTCGATCCCCGTCGCTGAGCAACGCATAAACGAGGCGAAGCGTCTCGGATTCACCAAAATAATGGTCCCGAAGAGAGCGGCAGAGCCCATGAAGCAGGACGAGAGCGTGATAGGAGTAGGAAAGCTCTTCGACGCTATAAAGACAAAAGGCATTTTCCTAAAAAAAGAGGAAAACACATTTAAAGAAGAATAATATCCCCAGAAACGGAAATAACGACCTATGATAGTTTTTGAAAAAAACAAGGAAACAAAAGAACTGGAAGCGCTTGCTTCAAATAAGATCAGCGATGAGCTTACGGGCAAAATGCTCGCGATCGCGGAAAAATACTGCATAACCGGCAATCTCAGCGCCCTTTACGCCGCTTACCTGCTGGCTATGGATACCAATACCTTCTCTCTCGCCTGCGAAAAAAACAAGAGCGGAGAGCTGGGCAGTATCGAAAAATACGCCCTTGCCGACGCAGTCAAGATCTACAGCATATATGTTACGGCGGACGAAGCGGACGTCTACGTCCCCTCAAGCGAGAACGTCAACAACGAGGACTGCCGCGCGGGCAAGCTGATCTCCGCCCTTGCGGACAAGCTTATAAAAAGCAATAATGCCGAAGAGATCCTGAAAACTCTCAAGGAGTTCTACACCGAGCGCGGAAGCGGTATCTTCGCCCTTTACAGAGGATATACCGTAACAGAAAAAGGGGAGCTTTGCCCCGTTATGAAATATTCCGACGCCACGTTTGACGGCATCTACGGTTACGAAAGGCACAAGAAGCTGCTTTGCGAAAACACGGAAGCCTTCATCGAGGGCAAAAAAGCCAACAACGCACTTTTGTACGGCGACAGCGGTACGGGTAAATCCACCTCCGTCAAGGCTCTGCTCAACAAGTACCACGGTGACGGGCTGAGAATGATCGGTATTCAGAAGCATCAGTTCTCTTTCCTGCCGAGCATCATCTCCGATCTCAGTCTCCGCAACTACAAATTCGTTTTGTATCTTGACGACCTTTCCTTCGAGAACTTCGAGACGGAATATAAGTATCTGAAGGCAATAATCGAAGGCGGAGTAGCGGAAAAGCCCGAAAATATCATAATCTACGCAACCTCCAACCGAAGACATCTGGTCAAGGAGACGTTTGAGGAGCGCGAGGGCGGAGGCGATCTCCACCGCGCCGAGACCACAAACGAAAAGGTATCGCTTTCCGAGCGTTTCGGTCTTCAGATCTATTACGCTAAGCCCGACCGCCAGGAGTACATAGATATGGTGCTCTTCCTTGCGGAAAAGGCGTATCCCGACTTCGATCAGGACACCCTTATCAGCGGAGCGAACGCGTGGGCAGTCAAGCACGGCGGCTTTTCCGGACGCGCCGCAGAGCAGTTTATACATTCTCTTTCGGGAAGCGGGGAACGCCCCGCGGCGAAATAATTTATTTGTGTAAGATGGTTATTAGGTGTATATTTTCGGAATACCTCATCTCTCCCCTACGAAATCTGCTGAAAATCTATAGTGCTCCTCACATCTAAACACCAATTTATCCGTCATATAACGTAAAATCAAAAAATAAAGGTAGGTATCACAAAATGGCAAGATGGTCAAGCGAAAAGGCGTGGAAATGGTATAATTCCAAGCCGTGGATACGCGGATGCAACTTCATGGGAAGCGACTGCGCAAACAGGATCGATCAGTGGCAGGAGTACGGCTTTGAGGAAAAGCTGCAGACCGCAGACAAAGAGCTGGCTCTGATGGCATCTATCGGCTATAATTCCATCCGTATCATCATCGAATACGAGGTATGGGAGAAGCAGCACGACGGATTTATGGAGCGTCTTGAAAGATATCTTGCTACCGCGCACAGCCACGGAATATCCTCTATGATAGTTCTTTCCAACGAGTGTTCGGTAAGAGGACCGGAGTTCGTTCCCGCAACCTTCGGGGAGCAGTTCTGGGAGCCTGGATATCACGGCGGAAAGGATTTCAAGGTCTGGTACCAGCACGGAGCGGATACGCGGTACAATATCCTCGATAATCCCGAGGTCGCGCCGAAATATTACGATATGGTCCGCGAGATAATGACAAAGTACAAAAATGACGAACGAGTTCTCGTCTGGAACCTTATGAACGAGCCCGGAAACGGAAGAGGAACGAAAAGTCTTCCGCACCTGAAAAAGTTCTTTGAGATCGGCTGGGAGATCGATCCAATACAGCCCCTTTGCGCGGACGTCTGGAGAGGAATGAAGAACGGCCGTCCCACCACGGAGATGGAGTGCTTCGCCCTTGACAATTCCGACGTCATCAGCTATCACAGCTATTCCAACTATTACAATAATATCCTCATTCTCAACCAGCTGAAGCAGTACGACCGCCCTATCTTCAACACCGAGTGGCTCAGCCGCGTCAACGGTAACACCATCCAGGAGATGCTTCCCCTCTTCTTCCTTGAAAAGATCGGATGCTACCAGTGGGGATTCGTAGCAGGCAAGTATCAGACCTACGAGCCTTCTCAGGGCGTTTGGAAAAAGTACGAGGAAAAGGGCTACGAGGCTGTAAAGAATATCGATTTCACCAAGTGGCAGCACGACCTTTACCGTCCCGGAGGACGTTTTCCTTACGATCCCGCTGAGATCGAGATCATCAAGCAGCTCACAAAGCTTGCCGACGAGGCTCATTCAGCTGACAGCAAGTATGACGACGGAGATTTTGCATAAAATAAAGTAAATCCTATTGACAAAACGCGGATTAGTGATATAATAATATTATCATAAAGAAGAGTAAGGGCTGAAGCGTTAAGTGTTGGCGGGACGGGGAGTTGACCGCTGAACGAAAAGATGCGTCTTGCGGTTTCGGTCCTGCATCCCGCTTCATCTGCCTAAAAACAAAGACGGCGCCGTTTTTTCACGGAGCTAATACATTCAAACACGTATTGCGCCTCTGTTTCCAAGCTATGAATGCGAGGAAACAGAGGTGTTTTATTTTAATGAATCTTCAAAATTACGCCTTTTATATCTTCCGCACCGTATATCGTGGCTCAGATTTGCCAGGCAAACCGGCACAAAACGCTTTATCAATGAAAGGAATGATTACGAAAATGAAATCTTCGTTGAAGATATTCACAAATATTCACGCTATGGTCTTTGCGGCGATACTCGTTGCCATAAGCGTTACGGGTAAGATGTTCGCTATCAACATAGGCGAGCTGCTCAGGATCAGCTACGAAAATCTGCCTGTCACCATGGCGGGTATCATATTCGGTCCATTCGCGGGTTTTGCCGTCGGCATCTGCTCCGATCTTTGCGGTTGTCTAGCGGTAGGTTACGCGATCAATCCCATAATAACTCTCGGAGCGGGCGCGATAGGTTTTGTCGCGGGAACGTTTTCCGTACTTGCAAAAAATAAGTTTTCGCCTCTTGTTTTGATAATATCGGATATTGCAGGTCACGCAGTCGGCAGCATCGTGATCAAAACTATCGGCATATACGTTTACTACGGAGCAGAGAAAGGCTTTTGGTGGCTGCTGTATTCCCGTATAGGAACTTACGTTCCCGTAGTTATATTTGAAGTGTTGATATTTTTATTTCTGCTTACGAATAAGCACGTCAAAAACGAGCTTTCGCGGCTCACCTGCACCCGTTCAAAAAGAAAGGAATCTTAAAAATGACCTACGAAGAAGCGCTTGAATATATTCATTCCGTAAGCTGGAAGGGATCCCGTCCCGGACTTGAAAGGATAACCGAGCTTTGCAAAAAGCTGGGCGATCCGCAGAAGAATATGAAGTTCGTTCACGTCACGGGAACTAACGGTAAGGGCTCCACCTGCGCCATGACCGAGATCGTACTCCGCAAGTCGGGCTATAAAACGGGGCTTTTTACCTCACCCTACGTCCGATACTTCAACGAGCGTATGGCTGTGAACGGAAACAGCATCTCAAACGAAATGCTCGCCGAGATAACCGAATACGTCCGCCCGTTTGCCGACTCCATGGAGGACAAGCCCACGGAATTTGAGCTTATAACCGCTATCGCCTTCGAGTATTTCAGACGCGAGAATTGCGACGTAGTGGTGCTTGAGGTCGGCATGGGCGGCAGACTCGATTCCACCAATATTATCGAAGAGCCTCTTGTTTCGGTTATCACAGGTATTTCCCTTGACCATACCGCTTTTCTCGGCGACACCGAGGAAAAGATCGCCGCTGAAAAGGCAGGGATCATCAAAAAGGGCTGTCCCGTGGTTTACGGCGGCAGAGACTACGGTGTGACCGCGTTAAAGAAAAACGGCGAAAAAACAGCTTTCTCCGTTATAAAGGAAAAAGCGGAAGAGCTTGACTGCCCTTTCTCATTCTGCGAATACGGTTCCCTCGATCTGAAAAAATGCGATCTTGACGGCGCTGTTTTCGATTACAAGGACCGCAAAGACGTCAAGATCTCCCTTTTGGGGTTATATCAACCGCAGAATGCCGTAAAGGCGCTTGAGGTTATCGACGCGCTGAGAGGCAGAGGACTTACCGTTCCCGAGGAAGCGGTGAGAGAAGGTCTTGCCGAGGTAAAATGGAGCGCGCGATTTGAAAAGCTTTCCGAAAAGCCATTGGTCCTGTACGACGGCTCTCACAATCCCGAGGGTATCGCCGAGGCACAGCGCACGCTTAAATACTATTTCGGAGACCGCAAGGTAAATATTCTGACCGGTGTTATGGCTGATAAGGACTATACCGAAATGGCAGCAAAGCTCGCTCCTCTTGCAAACAAGGTCTTCACAGTCACTCCCGATAACCCGCGTTCACTCGACTCCAGGGAGCTTGCGAAGGTATATAAAGGGTTTGGGGTTACAGCGTCACCGTTTCAAACAGTTGAATCCGGATACGAATTAGCTTTTGTGGACAGTTTAGCAAGCGGTGTTCCGCTGGTCTGTCTCGGCTCTCTCTATATGTACGCCGAAGTTGCCGAAGCGGCAGCGAGGGTGAACGCTGAGTTTTAAAAAGGGAATACGGTCGCTTTTCGAAAGGAAAGCTTGCATGCCTACGGCAAGCTGTATGCCTTCGGCAAACCCGCAAAAGCTTCTGTGACATCGACACCACGAGGGCATCGATGTCACAGAATATTGGGTAAATTTCCTTCGGAAAGAGTCCGTGCACCCTCTTTCAAAAAGTGCGCTCATCAGCTTACCCACAAACGATATAACAAACTGCAATATAACTTATCTTTCTGCTTTGGGGTGTTGCGGGAGCAACTCGGCAGTATTTTATGTGCCTTAAAATTCGCTCGTGCTTTTTGAGCGAATTTTCCGCGAGCCGTTCCGTGCTACCACGGTTTTTCTTTCTTCTTTCTGCGAGCGTCTTTCTTCTTTCTTTCTCAAAAGAAGGAAGAAAGATGCGGAATCTATATATAAAGAATAATTTAAGACAAAGTAAAAAATATACTCAAACAAAACTTCTTATAAAAACACAAAATCCTTATTTACAAAATTCCCCTTGACAAAATAATAATAATATATTATAATATTTAATTGACAACAATAAAAATTTCTATCTCGCATCCGAGATAGGGGAAAGGAACACAAAAGATATGGCACAGGATAAAAAAATGGTCACGCAGATCACGTCCATGGACGAGAACTTCGCTCAGTGGTACACCGACATCTGCAAGAAGGCCGACCTCATCGATTACAGTTCAGTAAAAGGATGTATGATCATACGACCTTACGGCTACGCGATATGGGAAAACATACAGAAGAATCTCGACCAGAGATTTAAAGCAACGGGACACGAGAACGTTTACATGCCAATGTTCATACCCGAATCGCTGCTTCAGAAGGAAAAGGATCACGTTGAGGGCTTTGCTCCCGAAGTCGCGTGGGTAACACACGGCGGACACGAGCCTCTGACCGAAAGACTTTGTGTGCGTCCTACCTCGGAGACATTGTTCTGCGAGCATTTCGCCAATATAATCCATTCGTACAGAGATCTTCCCAAGCTTTACAACCAGTGGTGCAGCGTCGTACGCTGGGAAAAGACCACCCGTCCCTTCCTTCGTTCCAGAGAGTTTCTCTGGCAGGAGGGTCACACAATGCACGCGACAGCTCAGGAGGCTATCGACGAGACCGTTCAGCAGCTGAACGAGTACGCAGACTTCCTCGAGACCGATCTTGCTATTCCGGTTATCAAAGGAAGAAAGACGGAGAGCGACAAGTTCGCGGGCGCTGAGGCTACCTACGCTATCGAGGCGCTTATGCACGACGGCAAGGCTCTTCAGGCAGGAACGTCGCACTACTTCGGAGACGGCTTTGCAAAGGCGTTCGACATCACCTTTACAGATAAAGAAAACAAGATGTGTTATCCCCACCAGACGTCATGGGGCGTTACAACGAGAATGATCGGCGCTATCATCATGTCTCACGGCGACGATAACGGTCTGGTCCTCCCCCCTGCAGTCGCTCCCATTCAGGTCGTTATCCTTCCTATCGCACAGCACAAGGAAGGCGTTCTTGAAAAGGCTAACGAGCTCAAGAACAGACTCGCAAAGTCCTTCAGAGTAAAGCTGGACGACAGCGACAACTCCGCAGGCTGGAAGTTCTCCGAATACGAGATGAAGGGTATTCCGGTACGTCTTGAGATCGGTCCCCGCGACATTGAGAACAACGTTTGCGTACTGGTAACCAGACACAACAGAGAAAAGACAGTCGTATCTCTGGACGAGCTCGAGACCGCAGTTGCGGCTAAGCTCCGGGAGGTTCGCGACGGTATCTACGCAAAGGCGCTGGCAAACAGAGAGAAGAAGACCTACTCCTGCACGACTATCGACGAGATAAACGAGTCCATCAAGCAAAACGGCGAAGGCTTCGTCAAGGCTATGTGGTGCGGCGAAGAGGAATGCGAGGACAAGGTCAAGGAGCTGACCGGTGTTGGCTCAAGATGTATCCCGCTGGTCGAGGAAGCCCTTTCGGACAAGTGCGTATGCTGCGGAAAGCCTGCAAAGCACATGGTCTACTGGGCGGTTGCGTATTGATTTCAAAAAAATAAATTTCGGCAGAGGTATTGCTCCTCTGCCGTTTTTGTGTTATAATGGAATTGATGATTAAACCGAAGGGAGAATTTTATGGATAGAGAAATTATAATACCGAGAAAGAAATCAACTACCGCAGCAGCGTCTGCAGGCATGTTATTTGCAACCCTGCTTTTCGGTTTTATTGCGTTTGAATATTTTTGTGGTCCGGTTTTAGCTTCATCAAAACCACCGTTGCTTTTAGCTATCTTTGATATACCGTGCGTTCCTATCTGCGCTTTTTGCTTTATCTGTTATTTCAAGGACCTCTTCAACAACACTCCTGTTTTAATAGTAAACGAATATGGAATACAGGAGAATATTACGCGCCGTTCCGTGGGCATCATCAAGTGGGAGGATATACATGATATCAACTTTATTCCTTATATGGATAATACCTACTGGATCTGCATAATACTCAAAAACCCCGAAGACTATATTTTAAATAAAAAGCTGGTCACTGCGTTAAACAAACGAAGCTCCGTTAAAAAATGGGGACATATAAGATTTACTTCATTGTATTTCAAAAAGGAGTTTAGTAGCGTGATCGAGCTTATGAAGTATTATTTTTCAAAATATCAGGATAAAAACGACGCTATCGTTCAATAAAAACTTGACAATCTACAATAAAATAAGTATAATGATATTGTAAACATTTAAAAGAATGCGAGGATATGATACTTGGATCAGAAAAAAGTTGACAGAATAAACTATCTTGCAAGAAAATCAAAGTCCGAAGGACTTACGGAAGAAGAAAAAGCGGAGCAGCAGGTCCTTCGTAAAGAGTATATCGAGGACTACCGCCGCAGTCTTCGCGGTATTCTTGACAACACGGTCATACAGCGTCCGGACGGAACAAAGGAAAAACTAAAGACAAAAGAGTAAAATGCCCTTTTACAAACCGCTGCACGCTTCAAGAAAGGAGTCATCACATTTATGGACGGATACAACGGTTTTAACGGATATCAGCCGCCGCGCGGCTTCGACGACACCGAAACAAGCGCAAAGCTCCCCAAATGGGTATGGGCTGTCGCCGTGATCGGACTTGCCTTCGCGATACTTTGCGGATACTACACCGGAATAATCGCGGGCGACTATTTCAAAAAAATGATAAAAGAGCTTACCGTTGAAGACACGAACGGCGAGATCACCGAGCTCAACACGTTGGATTTCACCGATTTTCTCGGCGTTTACGACGATTATTACGGATATAACAAATTCGACGCAGGGCTTTTCACCTTGATGTACGATTCCTCTGCTCTGTACGATAATTCTCTCGGAACGTACAAAAACGATTTTTCAAACACTAACACCGCGCGTCTCAAGGTCAGCTTCAAAAATTTGAATTATTACGACGTTTGCTACGTTTATGACGGAAACGCATCAAAGATGAGCTATTCCGTTGAATTTGACATTAAAAAGGGAAATATGGAGGCGGCAGTCATTCGTCTTTCAAAGAATTACACCGTAAAAACGGACGAATTCGGTATTTCAAATGTTGAGCCGCAGTATATTCAGATCTTAGACGTAATAACCGACAATAAGGTCTCGTCGCAGCCGATGGACGGAGACGGCATATATCTCATCGTTTTCGCGGGCGAGAGCGCCTCGGGAAGCTACGCGCTGGACGTTGATATATCTTACAACGAAGAATCATAATACCACGGTATAATTTCAGTACGAACAATAAAACAAATCACAGAAAGGGTCAAAATCAATGGCAAACAAAATCAGAGTAACAGTCTGGAACGAATACAGACACGAAAAATCAGAAGCAAAGATCGCGGAGATCTACCCGGAGGGTATCCACGGCGAGATCAAAAACATCCTTTCGGAATGCGACGATGTTGAGGTAACCCTCGCAACCCTGGATATGCCGGAGCACGGCCTTACGGACGAGGTTCTCAACAACACCGACGTTCTCATCTGGTGGGGACATATGGCTCACGGCGAGGTCAGAGACGATATCGTTGCTAAAGTCCGCAACAGAGTTTATAACGAAGGAATGGGCTTCTTCCCCATCCACTCAGGCCACCATTCCAAGCCCTTCAAGGCGATCGTAGGCGCTACGGGCGACCTGTACTGGGGCAAGGATCAGCCCGAGATAGTATGGAACATCATGCCTCAGCATCCTATCGCAAAGGGACTGCCTACCTGCTTCGAGCTGTTTGAAGAGATGTACGGCGAGCCCTTCCGTATCCCTCAGCCCGACGAGCTGATCTTCAATTCCTGGTTTGAGCAGGGCAACGTATTCCGCTCCGGATGCGTATTCTACAGAGGCGTCGGTAAGGTGTTCTACTTCCAGCCCGGCCACGAGGCTTGCAGAAGCTTCTATAACGAAAACGTTCGCACAGTTATTAAGAACGCGGTACATTGGCTCAAGACGGACCTCACTCCCGACAACGTAGACAAGGGCTGCTACCACCAGAGAGCAAGCGTTCTTGAAGAGCTTCACGCTAAGAAATAATATGTAAAGGAATTATCGACTATGATCAAATTACCAAACTACCATAAATCCCTCGACGTGCTTCACTACGGCTGCGAAGCGCCGAGAGCTTATTTCATTCCCTTTGAAAGCGAGGAGGCGTCCGCAGATCTGCGCAGAGAGACCTCCGCTTTCTTCAAAACTCTGAACGGAACTTGGGATTTCAAATGGTATCCCTGCGTTTCCGAGGTCTCGGGCGAGGACTGCCCCGAGCTTCCCGCAGACTTTGACAAACTGGACGTGCCCATGAACTGGCAGATGGCGCTTGACCGCGGCTACGACGTTCCAAACTACACTAACGTAAATTACCCATATCCCGTCGATCCCCCCCACGTTCCAGATCAGAACCCATGCGGTCTATACAGAAGGTTCTTTACGGTGACCGAGGAGATGATCGCGGAAAAGGAGACCTTCCTCAACTTTGAGGGCGTTGACTCCTGCTTCTACCTCTGGATAAACGGCTCTTTCATCGCTTACAGCCAGGTCAGCCACATGACCAGCGAGATAAACATCTCCGATCACATAGTTGCAGGCAAGAATGAAATTAAGCTCCTCGTTTTCAAATGGTGCGACGGCTCGTACCTTGAAGACCAGGATATGTGGAGAATGAGCGGTATTTTCAGAGAGGTCTATCTGCTGTTCCGCGAAAAAGTACGCGTAACGGATATGTTCATTAAGCCCGTTCTCGGCAAGGATCTGAAAAACGGTACTCTCAAAGCTGAGCTCAGCCTCACGGCAAAGGCTTCTGTCACCGCAAAGCTTTACTCTCCCGACGGTTCTCTGATCGCTGAGAGCAAAAAGAACGCTAAAAATCCCGTTTTCACCTTTGAGCTTGACTCCCCCGAGCTCTGGAGCGACGAGACGCCCACACTTTACAGCCTTGTTTTCGTCTGCAAGGGCGAATATATCCGTCAGGATATCGGCTTCAAGAGAGTTGAGATCATCGACAGAGTAATCTACATCAACGGCAAAAAGGTCAAGGCTAAGGGCGTAAACCGCCACGACAGCCACTACATTCTCGGTCACGCAACTCCTTACGACCACATGTACGAGGATCTTATGATAATGAAGCGTCACAACGTAAACACCATAAGAACCTCCCACTATCCGAACGATCCCAGATTCTATGAGATGTGCGACCGTCTCGGCTTCTACGTCGTCGACGAAACGGATATCGAGACTCACGGCTTCTGCCGTATAAATAACTGGAGTATGCTGACGAACAGCCCCGAGTGGTCGGAGAGCTATCTCGACCGCGCGCAGCGTATGCTGGAGCGCGACAAGAACCGCACCTGCGTATTTATGTGGAGCGTCGGAAACGAATCCGGCGCGGGACTCAACCATAAGCTTATGAGTGAGTTCTTCAAAAAGCGCGATCCCGCCCGCCTCGTTCACGCTGAGGACGAAAGCAGATTTGCTTACTACGCCGTTCTTGATATGGAAAAGGGCAAAACTCCCGCAGTTATGCCCGAGGAGTACGAGTCATACACCGACGTTGACAGCAGAATGTATCCCGCAATCGGAGAAATCCAGAAATACTATCTCGACAAAAAACTCAAAAATCCCCTCTTCCTCTGCGAATACTGTCACGCTATGGGTAACGGCCCCGGCGACTTCGAGGACTACTGGAAGCTTATCTACGCAAACGACTGCTTCTTCGGCGGCTGTATCTGGGAGTTCACCGACCATTCCGTCGGAATCAAGCAGAAGGACGGAAGCTATCACTACACCTACGGCGGCGACTTCGGAGACGTTCCCAACGACGGAAACTTCTGCGTCGACGGCGTCGTTTATCCCAACAGAAAACCTCACACAGGCTTCCTTGAGGCAAAGCAGGCTTACTGTCCCGCTTACGCCGAGGCTGTTGATCTTGCCGCAGGAGAGTTCAGAATACACAATCTCCGCCGCTTCACTACTCTTGACGATCTCGATCTTGTATGGAGCGTCGAGGCAGACGGAGTAACTGTTCAGAACGGCGTGATCACCGCTCTTGACACCGCGCCCGAAGGCGTTACCTCTCTCATAGTTCCTTACGATCTCAGCGGTCTCAGCGGAAACGTTTACGTAAATCTGTCTTTCAGAAACAACTCTGCTACTCCTTGGGCTCAGGCAGGCTACGAGGTGTGCTTCAATCAGTACGCTCTCCCCGTTGCCATCGCGCCCGCAAAGACTGAAAAGGTATTCTACGCTCCCGCAGTCGAGGAATGTGACACCGCTATCTACGTTACCGCAGGCGAAACTGTCTACAAATTCTGCAAGACCTGCGGACTTCTCGCTCAGATAACCGATAACGGAAGAGATATGTTTGCAAAGCCCATGCTTCCCACCGTTTGGAGAGCGCCCACGGATAATGACAGAAATATCAAGAACGAATGGATCAAGGAAGGTCTCGACCGCCTCTCTGTCAAGTGCTACGGAATTTCAGCTAAGACTGAAGGAAATACTGTATCCGTTGTTTCCGAGATCTCTCTCGGAGCGGCTTACAAGGCGCCCGTGCTCAAGACTGCGATCACATACACCGTTGACGGAAACGGCAAACTGACCGTTACCGCAGACGTCAAAAACAACTGCGTCGTATTCCTGCCCAAATTCGGCTTTGAGCTCACCCTCAACAAGGATTTCGAGGATTACAGCTACTTCGGAATGGGTCCCATGGAGAGCTACTGCGACAAGCATCTCGCCGCAAGAATGGGACTTTACGGCGGTAAAGTAAACGACACGGTAGAGCATTACGTTTATCCTCAGGAGAACGGCTCTCACGTCGGAACTATCTACGCTACCGTAAAGAGCGTGGCAAGTCACGGACTCCGTTTCGCTTGCGATAACAGCTTTACCTTCCGCGCAAGTCACGTAAGCACCGAGCAGCTCACCGATGCCCGCCACGACTACGAGCTTGAAAACAGCGAAAACACCTTCGTTTACATTGATTACAAGCAGAGCGGTATCGGTTCAAACTCCTGCGGTCCTCAGCTTATGGAAAAGTGGAGACTTAATGAAAAGGAATTTTCCTTTACGTTTACGGTTAAGCCCACACGCATTTAATTAAACATATTCCAGTATCAAAAAGCTTCGGCAGAATTTTGCCGAAGCTTTTTTGTGTCGCAGATCAAATAGATATACAAATTGCCATTTAGCGAGGAGATGATCGCAGAAATCAAAGCCTCGCCCTTTGGGAGAGGTGGCACCGAAGGTGGCGGAGAGGGTATTGCAGGATCAAAACATTATTTGCCCTCTCAGTCGCTCACGCGACAGCTCTCCCGGGTGGGAGAGCCTTCTGTTTGCGCGATCATCTCCAATTCACCATTTCCAATAATCCGCATAAAATAACACTGTGCTCGCATTTTTAACGAAAGGAATGATAAGAAATATGAAAATAACGATTTTAGCGGGGGGAAACAGTCCCGAGTGTAATGTCTCGGAACGCTCCGGGATCGCCGTCGCATCCGCTTTGATACGTAAAGGCTTCGAGGTCGCGCTGATCGATCCTGCTCGGGAATATAAGGTAAACGATAACTCTTTTTTTTCGTCCATCGAACCCGCGCTCTACTTTTTTCATGCTTCTCCCATTGAAGAGGGCGTACATATAACTCTCTCCGCCCTTGCTTTGTGCGAAAAAGCCGACAAAGTATTCATCGTCCTTCACGGCGGTATCGGAGAAAACGGGCGTCTTTCCGCCCTGTTCGACTGCCTCGGCATCAGCTATACGGGAAGCTCCCCCGAGGCTCTGGCTCTCTCCATGGATAAAATACTTTCAAAGCAGATATACTCCTATTTCGGCATACTCACTCCCGATTTCACCGTCTGCAAAAAGGGGGACTCTTCCTCGCCACTTCCGCCCCGTTATCCTTGCTTCGTCAAACCCGCGATCGGCGGTTCGAGCATCGGAGCCACCTTGGTCATGCGCCCGTTTGAAATGAAAAAAGCCGTCGAAACGGCTCTCAAATACTGCGATACCGTACTGATCGAAGCTGCGGTCTTCGGTCGCGAGCTGACGGTAAGCGTGCTTGATGACCGACCTTTAGCCGTTACTGAGATAGTGAAGGACGGCGTTTTTTTCGACTACAACACCAAATACACGAAAAACGCGGCAAAGGAGCTTACGCCTGCTCCCCTGCCGCAAAATATTTACGATAAAGCCATGAAGACCGCTCTGAACGCCCACCGCGCTCTGCGTATGAAGTGCTTCAGCCGCACGGATATGATCTTCGATACCGAGACCTCCCTTTTGTACGTTCTTGAGACCAACGCTGTTCCCGGCTTGACCGAGGAAAGCATACTCCCCTCCGCCGCAAAAGCTGTGGGACTCGCCTTTGACGATCTGTGTATCCGTATGCTCAACTGAATATCAGCCTGAAATATCCAAAGCCGTCCTTATCAGCGCCCAGATACCTGTATTTTCCGCCCTCGAAAACGACAGTTTCGTCCGTATCCTCATAAGGCGAGAGAACCACTTGAGTGCCTGCTCTGAAAAGGTAGAATTTGTAAGATTCCTTGGTTACGGGACCGTGACGTCCGCAGATGACCGTTCCGCTTTCGGAAAGGAATCTTTCCGCCGTCGGCGCAAGCTCCGATTCCGTCACGGAAGAGCCGAGATATGTCACCGCTCTATCCCCAAACCTTATATTCATCAGCATCACGGGATGCTCCGAGCGTTCAAGCAGACTTTGCTCGGACGTCTCTATCATCGCTTTTCCGACGAATATCGGATGCCCTCTGTAATACATCACCGTCTTCACGTCGTTGGTATACGGCAGTATGCTGTTATAAAAGGACTTGTCCTTTTCCGTTTCGGGATAAGGAAGATACAGCGTTTTTATTCGGTATGTCCGCATAAAGCGCTTCAGAGTTGAAATGTGGTTGCTGTGATAGTGGGTAAGCATAAAGCCGTCTATCCCCGTTTCACAGTATTCCGAGGACGCTATATCCATTGCTTCCGTCGGTACGGATTTCGAACCGTTACCAATATCGATGAACAAGGTCTCGCTTCCGCTGTTCACCACTATTCCTTCAGACGTCTTATTTGTCACGTAGACTATCTCAGCTCTGTCACGGTACACGAATCCGTATATCTGGACGCATATTGCAAATGCCGCCGCGCAAGCGACGAACACTCCCAGCAACGCAAGAGGATTTCGCGTTCCTCTCAGTCTCAAAAACAGAAGCGTCACGAAAAGAAGCGCAAGTATCGCAAAGAAAAATGGATAACTGAGTGAAACTGTGACGGATATACGTCCCGTCAGCTCCGCCGCTAACCATTTTAGAAACGCGTAGATCCCCTGCAGTGAGCTTACCGCCAAGTACCCTAAGACCGGTATATCCGCAAGGGTGATGACCGCTATGGTCAGGCTCATCGAAACGAACGCCGTTGGCACTGCGACGACGTTCATTATCACCGCGAAAAACGAAGTCTCATTAAAGTACATTGATAGCGCGGGAACAGTAAACAGCGACGCCGAAAGGCTGACAGAAATCGCAAGAAACGCCGTTTTCAGTATCTTGTGAAGAGCTTTCATGTCACCCGCAGGCGAGGAATTCCATTTTCTCAGCGACTTTCCCGAAACGTACGACGCGCAGGTAACAATTCCCAAAGTCGCTGAAAACGACAGCAAAAAGCTACACGAGATAACTGTTTCCGGACTGCTCGCGCATATCAGCGCGCCTGCGAAGAACAGAGCGGTTATGCTGTCGCCCCTGCCGCCGAAAAAGGTTGGAAGAACTCCCAGCATCAGCATTATTGCCGCGCGGACTACAGAAGGTGAAAAGCCAGCTATCCCGCAAAACGCTGCCGCGCCCGCTATGATCATCAGGGATTTGAGCTTTCTCCTCGTTTTCATACGCTCTGTGAAAAAGGTCACCATTCCGGCGATTATAGACATATGCATTCCGCTGACCGCAAGTATGTGTGAAACGCCCAAAGCCGACATATCCCGTCGGAAGCTGTCGTCAAGTCCGCTCTTTTCTCCGATGAGCAGAGCTTTGGCGTAAGCCGAGGTCTGCGCGTTCAGAGCGCCGTCAAGCCGTTTGCCCATAGCTTCTCTGAGCCTGTATATCAAGTATCCGACACCGTTTTTACTTTCGTTTGTAACTGAAATGATCGCGTACGCCTCCAGCTCCAAGCATATATTCTCCGCCTTCACCGTCCAAAGCTCGCTTCCCGACGCGTCTTTTCTTGCGTCCGTCGGAAGCGCAGTAATCGTGACCGTATCGTAGTTCAAAAGGCTGACCTGCTCGTTAAAGGTCACGTACGCGCTTCCGCTGCATTCGCTCCCGTCCACCGATATTATCTTCGCTTTATAGAGCTCTCCAAATGCTTCCGAGTACACGTTCTCGGTTATCACGCATTTGAACGTGTGCTCTTCTTCCGAAAGGCTTTTGAGTTTTTTGTAATTCAGAGCGTTCGGTATCGTCGCCGCGCACCCAAGCAAAACTGCTGTTATCATGAGATACGGAAGCGGATTTCGCCCCTTTTTCATCACACTATCACTTGATATTCTGTAAACGACGTAACCAGCAAACGCGAAAAGGAACACCGCCGTCAGCCATACCGATACCGTAGTAAAAAACAGCGCGCAAAGAAACAGTCCGCAGATCAGCGCCAAAGGTCTGCAATAAAACGGACTGTTCTTTATCGGATATGCGAGTTTTTCGGTAAATCTCATATACGGCTCCTTTAAGTGAGAACTCGGTCGTTTTTGAAAATGCGTTCGTAATCTAACCCTCAAACGAAGAGAGAGTAACAAATACTATTAACTCCCAAAATCTATCGAAAAAGGAGAATATATTTTGAAATCGTCTGATATAAAAAAACTCGGCGTCATCGGCGGTATGGGACCTCTTGCCGATACCGCGTTTCTGAAAGCTCTTCATCTTGCCACCGCCGCTGAGCGCGACTGCGAATACATTCCTGTAATATACGACGGCAACTGCGTCCGCCCAGACCGCAGCGCTTTCATCACCGAAAACGGAGGCTCGTCCCCTTATCTCAGCTTAAAAGAGTCGCTGAGGTCGCTTGAAAAGAACGGCGCGTCTGTCATAGCCCTCCCCTGCAATACCGCGCATTTCTGGTTCGACAAGCTGAAGCGCTCGGCTCTGAAAAGAACTCTGCTCCTCGATATGCCCTCTGCCGTATGCTCCGTTTGCGCCGAAAAAGGTCTTACCCGCGTCGGGCTCATGGCTACCGAAGGAACTTACGGAAGCAGGATCTATTCAAGCCGCTTGAAGCATTTCGGCATTGAATGTATCGAGCCCTGCTCAAGATCAAAGGAAGCCCTTTCCGAAATAATCCGCAAAACAAAAGCGGGAGAGCGCGCCGTTTTTGACTGCGTCGAAAACGAGCTTCTCTCCCTTGGCTGCGAAGCTATAATAACCGGCTGCAGCGAGCTTTCGTATATTCTTTTAAATTCTCTTGAAACCCGTGACGCGCTCTACATAGACTCCGTTTCTGCCCTTGCCGTTTCCGCTGTCCGCGCTTGCGGAAAGGACGTCAGAGGCATCCCGTATTGCTGAATTTTTCAAACTCTTTTTCCCGGATTTCTGACGAATACCACCTCTTCGCGAAGCAGTATTCCCGTTTTTTTGTAAACTGTTTCTTTAACCGTTTCCGCGAGCTTCAGAACGTCGGATGCGCTACCCTTCTCCGCGGTATTTATGATAAAATTACCGTGGACGTCTGAAACCGCCGCTTTTCCGACGGTCAGTCCCTTTAGTCCGCATCTGTCGATGATCTCACCCGCAGACGCCGATCCGTATCTCGGATCGGTTATTTCCGACGGAAACGGGGATTTGAAATAACAGCCCGCGCTCTTCACGCCCGTCGGCTGTGAAGCCGAGCGTTTTGATTTGCAAAGCTTCATCTTATCCGCTATCTGCGCCTTATCCCGTTGCTCGCAGGAAAAGCACGCGCAAAGGATGATCTCGCCATTTTCCGAAACTCTGCTGCTTCTGTACGAAAATCCGCATTCCGCTTTGCTTTTCAGAAAGGCTTCGTCTCTTTCCTCCGAAAAGACTTTAACGTATTCCAGATGATCGGAGATCTCGTTCCCGAAAGCACCTGCGTTTGATCGCAACGCTCCGCCTACGGTCGCGGGAATGGAGCAAAGTCCTTCAAACCCCGTAAATCCATATTGAAGCGCTCTTCCGGAAAGCACGGGTAGCTTGGCGCCGCAAAAGGCGAAAAGTCGGTTTTTGCCGATAGACTCGTCGTCTACCGAAAATACTCCCGATATTTTAACGGTGGATATCACCGCTCCGAAGTAACCCGTTTCGTCGAAAAGCAGGTTTGAAGCGTTTCCGATAACTATATGAGCGATCTCAGCTTGACGCGCGGCTCTTACAGTTTCTATCAGCGCCTCTTCGGTTTTCGGGCGGACGTAATACTTCGCCTTGCCGCCGATACCGAAGGTCGATACTTTATAAAGCGGATATCCCGCCTCGTAATTCAGACGTCCTTTATTTTGCATCTCCTTTAAAAAACGCAAAAATAAGGTGTGCATAGAAATCCCGTTCTGCCGCATAGCGCGGCAACAGTTTTATTTTAGTTGATTGTTTAGACAAATCGGTACTGAGGAGCTTGCTCCTCCCGACAGGCGATCGCCTGCTTATTTTGCCAGAACGAATCTGTGGAACGCCTTTTTACCCTTCTTGATGACGACTCCGTCGCTGAGCTCAGCCTCGCTTACAGCCGCGCCGATCTCGGTGACCTTAACGTCGTTTACCGTGATGCCGCCCTGCTGAACGAGACGTCTGCCCTCTCCCTTGGAAGGAGCCAGCTTGCCTGCTACCAGCAGATCGAGAACGGAGACCTTTCCGTCCGTCAGCATATCTGCTGTAACCTCAGTTGTAGGCATATTCTCGGAGACCGCGCCTGCGCCGAAGACTGCCTTAGCCGCCTCAAGAGCCTTGCCTGCTTCCTCCTCGCCGTGGATGAGCTTTGTCACCTCGTAAGCCAGCTTCTCCTTAGCCTTGTTGATATCGGAGCCTTCCAGCTTTTCGTACTCTGCGATCTCCTCGAGAGACATGAACGTCAGCATCTTCATGCACTTGATAACGTCTGCGTCTCCGATGTTTCTCCAGTACTGGAAGAAATCGTACGGAGGAGTCTTTTCGGGATCGAGCCAAACTGCGCCCTTCTCCGTCTTACCCATCTTCTTGCCCTCGCTGTTTGTGAGCAGATTGAAGGTCAGACCGTAGACCTCCGCCCCTTCCTTACGGCGAACGAGTTCAACGCCTCCGATGATGTTGGACCACTGGTCGTCTCCGCCCAGCTCCAGCTTACAGCCGTAATCCTTGTAGAGCTTGTAGAAGTCGTAGCTCTGCATGAGCATGTAGTTCAGCTCAAGGAAGGTAAGTCCCTTTTCAAGACGGCTCTTGTAGCACTCTGCCGCAAGCATACGGTTCACGGAGAAGTGAACGCCAACCTCGCGGAGGAAGTCGACGTAGTTAAGGTTGAGAAGCCAATCTCCGTTGTTTACGAAGGTAGCCTTTCCGTCTGACGTATCGATGAACTTGCCCATCTGCTTCTTGAAGCAATCGATATTGTGCGCGATAGTCTCCTTTGTGAGCATCTTACGCATATCGCTCTTTCCCGAGGGGTCTCCGATCATACCCGTACCTCCGCCGAATATAGCGATGGGGTGATGTCCGTGCTGCTGCATATGCGCCATTATCTTCATCTGAAGGAAGTGACCGACGTGCAGGCTGTCTGCTGTGGGGTCAAAGCCGATATAGAACGTGACCTTCTCGTTATCGAGAAGCTTTTCGACTGCTTCGGGATCTGTCGCCTGCGCGATAAGTCCTCTGTCTAAAAATTCTTTGTAAAGTCCCATTATTTTTGTCTCCTGTTTATTTATATTATATATTTTTTTACTTTATGACTTTTTAATACTCATAATTTCCTGCGTTTTCCAGCATCTCTTCCGCAGTTTTTCTGAGTGTCTCTGTGATCTCGATACCGCCCATGATCCTTGAAAGCTCGTCCACTCTTTCCGCTTTTGAAAGCTCCTTAACAGAGGTCTCGGCTCTGCCGTCGACCTCTGTTTTCGCTATCTTGAAGTGGCTGTCGCCCGCTGCCGCAACCTGCGCCGAGTGAGTTATGCTGAACACCTGACAGCCTTTTCCGAGGGCTCTGAGCTTTATACCTATCTTCTGTGAGGTCTTGCCCGAAACGCCCGTATCGATCTCGTCAAATATCACCGTCTGCACTCCGTCGCCGTCCGCCAGCACGCTCTTGAGCGCCAGCATGACTCTTGAAAGCTCGCCTCCCGACGCCACCTTTGAAAGAGGCTTGAGGGGCTCGCCCGGGTTTGCGGTTATAAGAAATTCGACCGTATCGCATCCGTTTGCAGAAAAACGCTTGGTTCCGTTTTCCGAGGTCATCGGAGTCACTGAAACGCAGAATGACGCTTTTTCAAGATCGAGATAATGAAGCTGATCCGTTATCTCCTGCGAAAGCTTTTCGGCGTACTCCGTACGTCTTTCCGTAAGCTTCTCCGCCTTTTCCTGCGCCTCTTTTATCTTTGAGGCAAGCTCCTGCTTCAGCTTACGCACCGCTTTGTCGTTATTCTTCAGCTCCGAAAGCTCTTTTGCCGCTTTTTCTCTGTATTCCAGCACTTTTGGGATACTCTCACCGTAACGCTTTTCGAGCCGAGCGATAAGATCGAGTCTGGTCTCGATACGGTCAAGCTCTGCCTCGGGATCCCCAGTCTCGCCGTCCGTGAGCGCTTCCGCGGCTTCCGCTATGTCCTGAAGCTCGTAACGGCAGAACTCAAGCCGCTCCATTATCTTCTGCTGATCCGGAAGAACGTCCTCCAGCTTTTCAGCCGCCTGCAAAGCTCTTGCTATCTGATCGGAAGCGGATAACGCTCCCCCTTCTCCGCCCTTGAGCGAGGCGAATATCTCCGTTGAATACCTTGATATCTTCTCGATATTCTTGATCTTTTCCCGTTTGGTGAGCAACGCCTCTTCCTCGCCCGCCTTGAGCTTAGCCGAGTCTATCTCGCCGATCTGGAAGGTAAGGGTGTCGGTTCTGTCCGCTATCTCCTGCTCGCTCTTGGCAGTATTGCGAAGCTCTTTTCTGATACGCAAAAGCTCCTGATAACAGCTTTGATAATCCGACAGAAGCTCTTCAGTGTGCGCCGAGGCGTCCAGATAATCTATATGCTTTTCCGGAGCGAGGAGATCCTGACTGTCGTGCTGACCGTGAATGGTTATCAGCAGTTTACCGATCTCCTTGAGAGTAGCCGCGGGAACGCTTCTGCCGTTGACCTTCGATTGCGCCCTTCCGTCCGCGCTGAGAGTACGCTGGATATACAGCGCGCCGTCCTCCTCGGGACGTATGTCAAGCTCCGCAAGTCCGCTCAGCGTTCTTTCCGAAAGCTCCGTAAAGCAAGCGGAAACGAGAGCCTGGCTCTCTCCGTTTCGTATCAGTTCTCTCGCGCTTCTCGCACCCAAAAGCAGATTTACCGAGTCTATTATTATTGATTTTCCCGCACCGGTCTCACCCGTAAGTACGGAAAAGCCGTCCGAGAAGTTCACCGTCAGTTTTTTGATGACGGCTATATTTTCAATATGCAGCTCACTTATCACCGCGTCTGCCCACCTTTATAAGTAAATATTTGTTTTCGTTTTTATACGCAAAAAGGCTTTATTTGATGCTGAGAAGTCCTGAAAGCTCTACCGAGAAGGTTCTGGACGCGTCTGCCGAGCGAAGCACGAGAATGATCGTGTCGTCGCCTGCGATGCTGCCGATTATCTCTGTCCAGCCCATGCTGTCAAGAGCCGCCGCAGCTGCCTGCGCCATGCCGCCGTAGGTCTTTACAACGACCAGATTTCCCGCGTGCTCTACGTTGGTTATGGTCTCCTTGAGTATGTTGAGATACTTGACGGAATGTACGTGTGTTTCCTGATTTGATACCACGTACTTATATACGCCGAATCCGCAGGAGACCTTTGTGAGTCTGAGCTCTCTTATGTCTCTTGATACCGTCGCCTGGGTAACGTTGTATCCCTCTTCGTTCAGCTTATCGATGAGCTGCTCCTGTGTTTCGATCGTGTTTTTCGATATAATGTCGAGTATTGCGCTTTGTCTGTTTTGTTTCATTTTGTCTCTCCGTTCCTTTAACGCGTCTTTTTATTTTTATACTCTTTTAAGAGTTTTTGTAATCTTATTTTACCGTAGGCTTACAGCACCGTATCGCTCTTTTTACGGAGCACTCTGTAAAAGCCCTCTTCCTTGAGCTTTATCATCCTGAGTCCGATATCGCTCTTTTTCACCGTAACGCACGCGCCCTTTTTCAAAGTCTCGGGCTCGCGTCCGTCAACTGTCAGCATACAGCCGTAGCTCTCCACTATCGCCGTCAGCACGTTATCCGGTGCAAAGACCAGCGGTCTTGCAAGGGGCGACTGCGGACATATCGGCGTAACGCAGATACATTCGAGCCTCGGCTCTATCACCGAACCTCCCGCCGAAAGCGAATACGCTGTCGAGCCTGTTGGAGTGGCGAGTATCAGTCCGTCTCCGCGGTAAAGCGACACCTCGCTCTCGTTGCATTTCAGCAGAAATTTCGACATATGGGTGCTTTGGGCGTGTATTACGGCGTCGTTGAGAGCGTACTCTCTTTTTCCGTTCACCGTAACGGAAAGCATCATACGCTTTTCTTCCGTATAATTGCCCTTGAACACCTCGGAAAGCGTCTGTATCTCGTCGCTTTGAAGCTCCGCCATATAACCTACTCTGCCAAGGTTTATTCCGATGACCGCCTTATCGAGCCTGCGGGCTATATGGGACGCTCTCATTATCGTTCCGTCTCCGCCCAGCACCGCGATAAAATCCGCTTCCTCCGGAGTGCTTACTGCAGAGCCGCCGTTTTCCTCCGCTATCCTTACTATCTCCTTGCGGACCTTTTCGTCCGCATCCTTATGCATTCCTACAAATATAAAGACTTTCTTAATGGTTTTCACCGCCTTTATCTCATTTCTTTGACGCCGCTTTTACCGCCGCGTCAATATCCGTTATCCCCTTCTCTTCATCGGAGAGAACGAACATTCCCAGATATTCCACGTTTCCGTCTCCCCCGCTTATGGGTGAGAGCGCAAGTCCTTTCAGCGCAAATCCGCAGCTCTCCGCGCTGAGTATCACCGCCTTGCAGGCGTTTTGACGCGCCTTTTCGTCCTTGACTATTCCGCCCTTGCCGAGCGCGGATTTTCCCGCCTCGAACTGCGGCTTTATCAGCGTCACAAAGACGCCCCCGTATTTAAGTACCTTCTTCACCGCGCCGTGAATGAGCGTCTGCGATATGAAGCTGACGTCCATAACCGCAAGGTCGCATCTCTCGCCAAGCGCTTCCGCGTCAAGGTTACGGGCGTTGAAATTTTCTATATTTACAACTCTTTCGTCCTTCAGAAGCGACGGATGCAGCTGTCCCGTTCCGCAATCCACGGCGTAGACCTTCCTTGCTCCGTTCTGAAGAAGGCAGTCAGTAAATCCGCCCGTTGACGCGCCGATGTCCACGCATACCGCTCCGCCGACGTCAAGACCGAAGAGCTTTATCGCGCCTTCCATCTTGAGCCCGCCTCTGCCTACGTATTTCAGCCCGCCGTCCTTCAGCTCTACCGTATCCCCTTCGTTTATCTCGAAGGAGCTTTTCGTTATATTCCTTCCGTTTACGAACAGCCTTCCCTCTTTGCAAGCGGCTGCCGCTTTCGTCCTGCTCTCGCAGTAACCCTTTTCATACAAAAACAAGTCTGCGCGCATCTTATTCAGACCTCTCTTGCCGCCAGAAATCCTGCCAGCTCCACAAGAGTCTCGCTTCCCTCGATATCCTTTACGGAATCGATCGCCCTTTGCGTAAGCTCCTTCGCGTACGCCGACGCTTCTTCCTTGGTCATAAAGCTGAGATAAGTGGTCTTCTGATCCTCTTCGCCCATATCGAGTATGTCGTCCGTGACCTGGAAAGCGATACCGACGTTTTCCGCGTAGCTTTCCGCGGCTTCAAAGGCTTTTTCGTCCGCCCCTGCCGCGATACAGCCGAGCAACGCCGCGCACTTTATGAGCGCTCCCGTTTTCAGCAGGTTCATCTGTTTGTGCTGATCCTTCGTCAGCCTTTTATTCTCTCCGATCAGGTCGATCTGCTGACCGCCGATCATTCCGTTTGCTCCCGCGTGATCCGCCAGCATCTTAACGGCTCTGACCTTCGCCTCGGGAGTAAGCTCCGCCGAAGAGCAGATGACCGAGAACGCCAGCGTCAGAAGTCCGTCGCCTGCCAGAAGCGCCGTCGCCTCTCCGAATACCTTATGATTGGTTGGCTTTCCTCTTCGGGTGTCATCGTTATCCATACAAGGCAGATCGTCGTGGATCAGCGAATAGGTATGGACCAGCTCCACCGCCGCCGCAAGCGGGAGCGCCGCATTTACGTCTCCCGAAAACAGCTTGCAGAACTCTATGGTCAGCGTCGGGCGTATCCTTTTCCCGCCGCCGTTCGCCGAATACAGCATCGACTCTGGCAGAACCCTGAATTCCTTCGCTGTCTTTTCCGAGACCTCTGAAATTATTCTCTCTATCGTCTTTTCGGTGAGAGCTGCGTTACTGCTCAGTACAGTCAAAATCTTCTTCATCTTTTTTGCCGCCCTGCTCCGTCAGGATCTTTACCTTCTGTTCAGCCTCGTCCAGCTGCTTTTTGCAGATGTTCACAAGCGCCACGCCCTCTTCAAAGGCTTTCAGCGACTCGTCCAGAGGCGCTTTTCCGTTTTCCAGCGTAGCAACTATTTTTTCAAGTCTTTCGATAGCCTCCTCGAAGGCTATCTCCTTTTTATTTTCAGCCATTATATGACCTTTCCTTTCTTACGCCAAGGCGTGTTTGAAAATCTATCCCGCGGCTTACGCGCCTTTTCCTATCTTACCTTTGAAACGATCTCCTTCGCCTGCGCCCTTATCTCGCCGTCCTTCATAACCACCCGTACGGCGTCGCCTTCCTTGACCGACGAAACCGAGGTGAGAACTTCTCCCGTATCTCCGTAGACCGCGCTGTAGCCTCTGGTCAGCACCGCCAAGGGGCTGAGAGCGTTGAGCTTGCCCGCCAGCGCCGCAAAATCACCCTTTGCCGCGGCGAGCTTCAGCGCGTTACGCTTTTCAAGCTTGTCGCTGATGCTTGCCAGCATGATCCTTTTTTCGTCTATAAATCCGTAAGGCGAGCTGACGACGCGCTTGCTCTCTATTCGCGCAAGACGGTCCTTCAAGGCTCTGAGCTTGTTATCCGTCAAAAGCTTCAGTCTGTTTTCAAATCCCGTAAACTCTCTGAGCACCGCGTCTCTGTCGGGAACGGCGATCTCCGCCGCCGCCGAAGGGGTTGGCGCTCTTACAGACGAGACGAAATCGCAGATAGTAAAATCCGTCTCGTGCCCCACCGCCGATATTACTGGAAGTCCCGAAAACGCAATCGTCCTCGCCAGCTCCTCGCTGTTGAACGCCCACAGGTCTTCTATCGATCCGCCGCCTCTGCCTATGATGACCGTATCGGGCGGATTCTGCCTGAAATACTCTATTCCGCTTATAAGGGACGCTACCGCTCCATCGCCTTGCACCAGCGCGGGATACAGGACTATCTCCGCCGCAGGCCAACGCCTGCGTGTCACGTTTATCATATCTCTGACCGCCGCGCCCGTGGGAGAGGTGATGACGCCTATCCTCTTCGGAAAACGGGGTATCTCTCTTTTATATCTGTCGGAAAACAGCCCTTCCGCTTCCAGCTTTTGCTTCAGACGTTCGTAAGCCTCGTAGAGCGCGCCCTTTCCGTCGGGGCGCATCTCGCTTACCACCATCTGATACTGACCGCTTGCCGCGTAGACGGTTAGTCTGCCATTGGCGACCACCTTCATACCGTCCCCGATCTTGAAATCCAGTCCTTTTGCGTCGCGGGCGAACATTATTCCGCGGAGCACCGCGCCCTCGTCCTTTAATGAGAAATACAGATGTCCGCTCCTATGGTTCACGAAGTTGGATATCTCGCCCCGAACGCTCATTCCCGAGAAAACGGGAACGCCTTCGATAAGCTCCTTGACGTAACCCGTGACCTGGGATACGCTCAGAACGTTCTCCCTGAAATAGCTTTCGATATTCATTTCCCGTTCTCCTTTCTATAAGACTTTTTAAGCCAAGGCTATGTCACATTAAATAACTGATAAATTGGAGTTTATGCGTGAGTTTCCTCTTATAAATGTAGGGACCGGCGTCCTCGACGGTCCGTAAGATTTACGCTTTGTTTATGCGGACCGTCGAGGAC
>SVSQ01000006.1 GCA_015064245.1 Oscillospiraceae bacterium
AGTTTCAGGGCGAATAGAATACCACTGAAGCCGCAAGGCTTCAATATCACTATTGCGGTAGCAATAATATCACTCTTTGCGAAAGCAAAGAATATCACTAAAAAAGCAGAAAAAGAGAGAGAGCTTCGCGGAATTTTGTAACCGCGTTACTCTCTCTTCTGTTTTTATTGCAAGTTTCGCATTTGTTTAACAAATGCATCGGGCTATGCCCATACCCCTTATAAAATTTCTCCGATAAGGACATCACCCATTCCTCTCGGGTGTGTTTTGATTCTAAAGTTATTATTCCGTAACGTTTCCGTTCTCGTCGAACTTAACGTCCTTGCCGTCGATCTTAACGGTCTTATTAACAACCTTATAGCCGTTTTCGTCGAAATAGAACTTATTTACCATCTCGCCGTTATTTTCCTCTGTGTACCAGCCTTCGATCATAGCGTAACCTTCTTCGGGCTTGAAGAAGTACGTATTCTTAACGTCGTTATCGGTGGTGTACTCCTGGAGACCGAGCTGGAGAGCGCC
Organism: Oscillospiraceae bacterium; assembly: GCA_015064245.1. GTDB lineage: Bacteria > Bacillota > Clostridia > Oscillospirales > CAG-272 > SIG673. Next base: position 520 of record SVSQ01000006.1, read on the forward strand.
TTCCTTGAAGAGACGTGTTCCCTTGTCGTCCTTAACGAGTCCGTGGCTTATTCCGAGATATACGCCTTCCTTATCGAAGGTGTAATACTTGCCGTCGATCTCGAACGCGCTGTTTGCGCACATAAAGCCTGTTGTCTTGTCGAAGTAGTACTTTTCAAAGTTACCGTCTTTATCTGCGTCGATCTTATCCTCGATCCATCCTGTGATGTACGCGCCGTCCTTGAAGTAACGGATACCGTTCACATCGCCTACGAGACCGTCCGGAACGACGCCCTTATCGATACCGTCATCGCCGAAGTCATGGTACTTTCCGTCGGGACCGACTGCTACGCTGATAGCCATATAACCTGTTGTATTATCGAAGTAATAGCTTTCCTCGCCATCAACCGTTTCGTTGAGCTCGAGAGAGATAACGCCCTTCTTCATTTCGCCGTCAACAAAGTAACGTGTGCCTACGCCGTCCTTGAAGATGCCGCTGTAAAGACCGACATACTGTCCCTTTTCAGTAAACTCAAGGAACTTTTCAGCTCCGCCGTCCTTAGGAGCGAGGAGAGCGCAAACCGCGGGAGCGTAACCTGTTTCCTTATCGAAGTAGTAATCCTTTTCGCCCTGACCGTCAACGTCGAGCTTTGTCCAACCCTTGAGGTATTCGCCGTCTACGTAGTAACGCATACCGTTTCTGTCGCTTACGAAGCCGTTCTTCGTAACGTCGTCAACGATCACCTTTGTCTCCTCCAGCTTTTCCATGATCAGCTTGGAGTAAACGGAGATCTCAAGAGAGATATCCTCGTATTCCTTGAGGAAGTCCTTATACGTTCCGCCGTAGCCGTTGACCTCTACCTGCTCGTCGTAGAGCTCCTTGAGAGCAACCTCGTAATCAGCCTCGCTGAGCTTGAGCTCGGGCATCTTCTCTACGAGCGCGAGAACGATGAGGTCGTTCTTAACTGCGCTCTGAGCGCTGGATGCTGTGCTCTGGTAGAATGACTTAACGTCGCTGTAGCCGTAATAAGCTGTAACGAATCCGGAAAGAGTCATACCGAACATAGCCGCTGTGCTCTTTACGCTTTCGATGGAAGATTCATAGTACTCTTTGAGCTCTTTCTCAGGGTACTTCTTGATCTTACAAGTGGTGTAGTAAGAATTCCAGAGGAGATTCTTGATGATATCGGGAGTCTCGCCTTCCTCGAAAGCCGCTACCGTCTCATACTCGCCGTCTGAATACTTCTTAACGTTTTCATCGTTGTACTCGGGATACTCTGTTCTCTTGATCTTATCAATAGTGACCGTGAACTGAGCGGGCTTGCCTGCGTAATCGGGATTGTTCGGATAGGGGTTGGGGAACGTGAGGTCGAGAACTACCTTCTCGCCTGCGCCGTGTCCCTTGAGTCCGTCCTCGAAGCCGTCGATGAAGCTTCCGGAGCCGATAACGAGAGTCTGGTCGTTTGCCGTACCGCCCTCGAACGCAACGCCGTCCATAGTACCGACGTAGTCGATAGTTACCGTATCGCCGTTGATAACGGTTACGTCTGTATCAGCGGAGGTATATTCCTTCTCTGTAGCGTCGCTTGAAGTGAAGAGCGCGTTGTAAGCGTTCATGATGCTGTCGTCGATATCCGACTGGTTGATCTCAACGCCTTCAAGGCTTCCGAGAATTATGTACTCATCGTAAGAATCGTACTTATAGAGCTGTGTGGAGCAGCCTGCCAGCGTCATAACGAGTGTGCAAGCTATGAGCAGCAGAGCCAAAAGTCTTTTTTTCATTATTTTTGCGTCCTTTCGTGCAAATGTAATAGAATTCACATTAAAAAATATTATATCACAACCGAGCAAAAAAATCAAGAGCGTTGATATTTATTTTCAACTTGATAATATTCAATTTACAATTACCCCGCCCGTTTTCCGTTTCATTTAGCGTTTTACGGTCGGACACCGCCGATCGAGCCGTTACAGCGCCGCCAATTTCTGCAGTATTTCCTGCAGCTCCTCCTCTTTTTCCGCGAGATTTATCATTTTTCTCGCTTCCGCTGAGCCTGCAAAGCCCTTTATGTACCACCCAAGGTGCTTTCTCGATTCACGGACTCCGATATACTCCCCCTTATCAAGGCAGAGCATACGGACGTGCCGCGACGCCATCGCTATTATCTCATCCTTTTCCGGCTTACGGTACGCTCTTCCGTTAAACTCCTCGATACACTCTTCAAATATGAACGGATTGCCCATAGCGCCCTGCGCCAGAGCCACTCCATCGCACCCCGTCTCCGCCAAAAGCTCCGCGGCGTCCCTTCCGCTGTAGCATCCGCCGTTGGCTATGACGGGGATCTTAAGCGTTCTTTTGACTTCCTTTATAATGCTTTTATCTACCGGCGGACGGTAAAGCTGTTCTCTGGTCCTTCCGTGAACGCACACCGCCTTAGCGCCGTTTGCCTCGCACTCCGCCGCGACCTCCGCCGCGTTAAGTGACGACTGATCCCAGCCCGCTCTGATCTTCACCGTTACGGGAGCCTTTACCGCTTCCGACACCGCCTTTACGATCCTTCCGCAGAGCTTTGGATCTTTCATTAGGGCGGAGCCCTCGCCGTTTCCCGTTATTTTCGGCATCGGGCAGCCCATATTTATATCGATGATAAGTCCGCTTTTCTGCTCCTCCTCAAAGACCTTCGCGGCAAACGCCATTATCTCGGGATCCGAGCCGAATATCTGTATCGCGTAAACGTCCTCGTTCGCCGCTCTTTCGGAAAGCAGCTTCGTCTTTTTATCCTTATAGTAGACGCCCTTGGCGGATATCATTTCGCTGACTGTAAGATCCGCGCCGTACTCCTTCGCGATCGAGCGGAATGTCTTATCCGTGATCCCTGCCATGGGGGCGAGAACGAGTCCGTTCTTTATCTCAAAATCACCTATACCGAATCTCGGCATTCTGCTTTCCTCCTTCCTTTAATCTCACCGATCATCTAACCCCAAAACGGGATTTTACAGCAGCTGCTGCTCGTTTATTATCAATTTGAAATCCAGTCCCAGCTTTTTAGCCGCGTTCCTGCACATCTTCATACGTCCGATAAATATCTCAAAATAGTCCATTACCGAGCTGATGCGAGTATCAATCTGAAGCTTCAGCTTTATCAGCGTTTTATCGGTATTGATCTTGACCTCGGACTTTATTACCGAATAATTGACTCTGTCGTGGATATCGAACTCAAGAAGGTCGGTATTTCTGACTCTCGAGCGGCGCACGTCGGACTTATCCGCGATTATCAGCGCCGCCGCGATAGCGTTCACCGCCACGCCCGTGCCCTCATCGTGATTTCCGATCGCCGAAACGATCTCGGCTATCTCCGAGGCGGGCATCTTCAGGTTATCCAGTATCCTGAACGCCATTACCGCCCCGCTTTGCGAGTGGTCGACTCTGTTGACGAGATTTCCGATATCGTGGAGAAAGCCCGCGATACGCGCAAGCTCCGTCTCTCTTTCGGAATAGCCCATCGTCTCCAGAATATACGCCGCAGTTTCCGCCACCTTCGTAACGTGAGCAAAGCTATGCTCCGTATATCCCAGCGCGCAGAGCGAATCGTCCGCGGCGGTTATATATCCGCGTATATCCTCGTTGTTTTTTATATTTTCAAACGTTATCATCAAAATCTTTTCTCCGTTAGTTTAAAATATTGTAGTAGTAGATCGGCATAGCGCTCCAGCCGTGGCAAAGGCTTCCCGCCTTACCGAAGTCCTTCTCGCCTGCGTCCGTCTCCCAGACCGTACCGTTCCCGAGCTCCAGCATGGGGCGGTAGTTCTCGTCGATCTCCGAGAGAATATAGTCCGCGTACTTTTCTTTATCCGCCAGAAGCATAGCGTCGTACTTGAAGCAACGCATACTAAGGGAGATGTCCGTAATGCCAACCAGATTAAGCATTCGGTCGCAAACGCCCTTTCTATCCTCTGCCGCTCCGCAAAGTATAGCGAGAGAGTTGCCGAGAACGCTGTATCTTGCCTTGTCGGGGCAGTCGGCGAACAGTCCCTTTTTCTCATCCCAGAATTCCTCTCTGATACGTCGGTTGATCTCGGGTATCATATCGCGGTAACCGTTTGGCTTGCCCAGCATATCTCCTATCTTGCCCATATTTTCAAGGGCTATTGATATGAGCGCGTTGATCAGCAGATCGAATTTCGGCAGCTCGTAGCCTTTGCCGTAGCCGTCCAAACCGAAGCTCCACTCGTAGAAGTTCCAGTACTGCTTACCTTCAAATATGGGCATCAGTCCGTTTTCACGTCTTTCGAGGAAGGCGGAAAGCACGCTCTCCAGCTTCGGATATATCTCCTCGATAAAGGCTTTGTCGCCCGAATACTGCAGGTATTCTCTGCACTCGGTTATATAGTGCATGGAAAATGACGGGATACAGAAATCGTTGTTTATAGGATAGCAGATGGAGAGAAGTCTGTCCTTGCGGTCGTCCTTCGATATGAGCTCAAGGCAGGAGCGCGGGAATTTATATTCACCGAAGGCGTAGTATCCGCAGAGCATCTGATTTCGGCTGTCCATGCAGTAAAGCGCCTGCTCTCTCCATGGGCAATCCTCGTAATGCTCGTGCATACAGAGACGCAGAGTATTTACGCAGATATCGTAGATCTTCGAGCGGTATTCGTTCAGCTTCGGCTTAGATTTGAGAGTTACGGGATACATGGTCGGAGCTATCGCCGCCTCGTTTACGGTTATCGGCTTTTCCGATTTTATCTCCAGATATCTCGCCCCTAAACGACGAAACGGGTTAAGATACCTGTTCTCACCCTTGCGAAGACGGATCTTGAAGCTGAAATCTCGGCTTCCGATTATATAACGCACGTTGCCGTCCGCGATATGCTCGCCGTAGACGACCATTATATCCTGCTCGGTGTCCGATGTGATATCGAGGCTTACAAAACCTACCTGCTCGCTGCCGAGCTCAAAGATGATATCGTTTTCAGATATCCGCTTTATCTCTTTTCCAAAAACTTTTTCTTCAAGGACCAGTTTCTCGCAGGGACGTATTCTGCAGGATGGGTGCTTTGAAACTATAACGCTGCTTGCAAAGCCCTCAAGCTCTCCGGTCTTCCAAAGATCCTCCTTCGTCATATCGTAGCTGAAAGAAAGTCCCATCTGACCGGTTATTATCTTGCGGGCGTGCTGACCGTACGTACGGCTGAGACGGGAAGGGGTATGCTCTCCGCTGAAGCACAAGACTCTATCGCCGTTTACTATCTCGAAGATAAGGGACGCTTCGCCTTTATAATAGACCGACGTAGTGGTTATTCCGAAATACCAGACCACTACAGCTACGTGATTATTTCCCTTTTTGCAGTATTTGCTGATATCGACCTCATCGTATATTTTATCGTAAGGAAAATCTGCGTATTGTCCGAAGACCGCAAGCTCGCCGTTGATATAGACCGCGTAGTTACTGTCGGCGGATATCTTCAGCTTTATAATTTTCTCTCCGTCGCAATCGAACGAGGAATAAAACTCGCCGTATTCATCTGCCTGCGCCTCAGGCGCGCACCATATCCAGTCTGCTTTTTTGAAAACATCCTTGACCATATTACCATATTTCCTTTCCGTATTTCGAAAATCGCTATATACGCTATATAACTATATATATTATAACAAAACGGCGGTAAATGTCAAGGGCTTTTGGGATATGATCGTTAAGTAAATTTGGGTTTATAGGTGCGGTGCTCGCGGGGAGTTTAATTTCAAAATTGGGTTAATTTGGTGTAAGATGGATATTTTGAGTATATTTTGTATTTTACTTTAATTATACTTTTATTTAGTTAATGCCCATTTCTTTCCTTTTCTTTCGAGAAAGAAAAAGAAAGACCGTGGTAGATTTTTAACGGCTCGCGGAAAATTCGCTCAAAAGCAGGAGCGAATTTTGGGTACATAGGTTTCCGCAAAGGCTGGCGAATATTTCGGGCTTTTCGAAGAAAAGTTTCGACTATGTCGAAAAGAAATATTCGAGTGGGTGCGCTGGGAGATGTTAGCACTAAACTTGCAGCGCACCTATAATTCAAAATTTGAAATACTATATCACATAAAAGTATTGCATTTTAAACAATATTGTGGTAAAATTATTATGAAATACAAAAATTCAATTTCGAAAGGAATTTTTAAAAATGGAAAAACAGATCATAAAGCTCTGGGAAAACGATGTTCCCGGTTATATCGGCGGCGAGATCCCCATGCTCACATATTATCCTGCTGAAAATAAAAAAGGTAATGGAACAGTTGTAATCTGCCCCGGCGGCGGCTACTGCAAGCGCGCGCCTCACGAGGGTGAGGGGTACGCAAAATATCTAAACAAGCTCGGACTTGACGCCTTCGTAGTCGATTACCGCGTCGATCCCAACCGCTTCCCCTATCCGCTTCTGGACGCCCGCAGAGCGGTTCGTTACGTCCGTAAGAACGCAGAAAAATTCGGCATCGATCCAAATAAAATAGCAATAATGGGCTCCTCCGCAGGCGGTCATCTTGCGGCGCTGACCTCTACATACAGAGAGCCTATCGAAGGCGAAGGAGTAGACGGACTTGACGCCGTTGACGCAACCCCAAACGCGCAGATCCTCTGTTATCCCGTCATTGATTTCAACGGTCATAACGGCTCGTTCATCCACCTTCTCGGCGATAAGCTTGAGGAGCTCAGAGACTCCGTTACGCCTTCACTCATCGCCGACGAAAAGACTCCCCCCGCATACATTTGGCACACAGCGGCAGATACCTGCGTCAACATTCTCAACACCTACGATTACGTCAAAGCCCTTAAAAAGCTGAACGTTCCCGTGGAGCTTCACGTTTATCCCTTCGGCGCTCACGGTCTCGGTCTTGCGGACGAGGGCGGCAGAACCGTTCCTCACGTTCAAAGCTGGGCTCCCCTTATGGCTAAATGGCTCGGTCTTATGGGCTGGGGCGAGGAGCTGTAAAATAAACGAAAAACTGTAAAAAAAGCAAAATCTATTGACATATACCGCATATTATGCTATAATTATAATATTGTTTTTGAAAGGAGATTCAAATCAATGGAAAACGAAAATACAACTTCCGGATATGACCAAACAATATCGATTTTAGACATTATCACCCTCTTGCTATCAAAAGCAATCTGGATAATTTTAGCAGGTATAATCGCAGCGGCAGGCGTTGGAATATTCACAAAGGTCGCAATCACTCCCACGTATCAGTCCTACTCCACGCTTTCGGTCTTCAACAGAACCGTCAGCTCCGGAAACAACGTATCCAGCAGTGAGGTTGTCGCGGCTCAGTACCTTGCCGAGACCTACACCCATATCCTTCAGAGCGACACGGTATGCGCGTCGGTAATAGAGGAGCTAAACAAAAAGCCGGCTTATGCTGTTAAAGAGCTCACACCCAAGGATCTTAAAAAATTCCTCAAGGTCTCCACTTTGAGCGACACTCAGCTTTTGAAGATCACCATCACGACCACCGATCCCGTCTTCTCTGCTGATATCGCGAACGCATTCGCTACCGTCGCGCCCTCAATGCTCGAGACTATATTCCCTATCGGCGGAGTTATGAATCTGGATTTTGCTAAGGTAGAAAACGCTCCCGTAGCGCCCAACGTTCTCAAAAACTGCGTCATCGGATTTTTACTCGGCGCTTTGATCCTGTCTGCCATCTACATTCTCAATATGCTTATGGATACGACCATCCACGAGGTTGAGGATATCGAAAAATTTACTAAGCTTCCCGTTCTCGGCTCAATGCCATCAATAATCGTCACAGAAGAGCAAAAATACACTCCCTGGAAGATAGAGCACCATAAAGTCATAAGCTTAGACAAGGATACTGACAGCATCTGACTTATCGAGCTGTAAAACAGACCGATCGGTAAAAGAAAGGAACAGTCTTAAAATGGCATCTAACAATAAATCTAATACGGCAAAAACGGCGGCTTCCAAAAAGAAATCCGGCTTTTCTCAGGCAATAGACAATCTTGCAAAAAAGCTCAACGGTAAAAAGCCCGATCAGAAGGAGATCGCGCGCCAGACGCTTCGTTTGAACAGAAAGCGTATCTTAACTCCCGATTCACCTTACGCGGTAAAAGAAGCCTACGTCAGTCTCAGAACCAAGCTTCTTCTCAGTATCGCTTCCGACGGAACGGACAACTGTAAAACCTTCGTTATCACCAGCCCCAACCCCTCTGAAGGTAAGTCTATCACTATCCTTAACACCGCAATAAGCTTCGCTATGCTGGGCAAGAATGTCCTGCTGGTGGACTGCGATATGAGACGTCCTAACGTCAGCCGTCTTCTGGACATCAGCTCAAAGAACGGACTCAGTAACCTTCTTACAGGTATAAACGAATGTCACGTCCGCACCTTCGAGGATCTCCCCATCTCCTTCATAACCGCGGGAGATATCCCTCCGAACCCCTCTGAGCTTCTTTCCTCCGAAGCGTTCAAGAACGCTGTCGCAAAGCTGAAAAAGAGCTACGATTATATCTTCTTCGACGCTCCGCCTATCAACGTTGTTGCCGACGCGCAGATCATAGCGCCCATGGTTGACGGAGCTATCCTTCTCGTTCGTTCCGACAGCACTCTCTACACCGAGGCAAAGCAGGCTGAGGAAGCGCTCACTGCAGCAGGAGCAAAGATCTGCGGTATAGTTCTCAACGACGTTAATCTCAAGAGCTCCAAGTATTCTTACAACAAGTACAAATATAAGTATAAATACAGATACGGCTCTAAGTACGGTTATAAATACGGCGGATACCGCTCGCACTACTCCCGCGAGTCCGCTTACGAGCACAAATACACCCTCGACGAAGAAGAAAAATAATATTTTCACAATGAACTTAAAGTTTGAAAATAAGTTTTCAAACGACGCCTTTTGTGGCTTCTGAGCCGTAAAGTGTGGCTCAGATATGCCTACGGCATACCGCCTCAAAACGCTAATTGTTTGCAGAAAGATATAGTCATATTCATGAAAATTGATTTTCACTCCCACATTCTTCCCGGATGCGATCACGGCAGCAGACACCGCTCCACCTCCTGCGCTCAGCTCGAGTTGGCGGCAGAAGCGGGGATCGATACGATATGCGCCACGTCGCATTTTTACCCCGAGGTCAGAAATGTCCGCGATTACCTTGAGCGCCGCGACGCCTCGTACGCCGCTCTGATGGAATATCTGCCCAAAAATATGCGTGACCCTGAAAAAGCGCCAAGGATTCTTCTCGGCGCCGAGGTACTTATCTGCGAGGGCATCGCCCGTCTTCCGGACCTTGAAAAGCTTTGTCTTGAAGGCACTAACGTTCTGCTCCTTGAAATGCCCTTCACCCATTGGACGGAGAGTCATTTCGAGAGCGTTGAAGAGCTCCTTGAGCGCAAGGATATCCGTCCTGTGATCGCTCACGCCGACAGATATCATCCCGATGATATTGACCGTCTGCTGGACTACGAGATCCCGCTTCAGCTTAACGTTGATTCCCTTTGCAGTCTTTTCATGCCTAAGCAGCTTAAAAGCTGGATAGAATACGGTCACGTCTGCGCCCTCGGAAGCGATATCCACGGTTCAGACGTCGGTTACGCGCCCTGGCTCAAGGCGGAGAAAAAGCTTAAAGGTAATTTCGATCTTATAATGGAACGAACCGAAGAGCTTATATTCGGTTAAGCCGTTACCTCCCTCAAACACCGATTTCTATTTACAAAATAAAAAGGAATACCGGCTCTGATATGAACCCGTATTCCTTATTTTTTTACGCTCTGTCACACTATATGGATGATAATTTCAAATTTTGATTTGTAGGTGTGTTTGCAAACTTTTTTATACAAATCCCATTAATGTTTGTAGGGACCGGCGTCCTCGACGGTCCGTAAGATTTACGCTTTGTTTATGCGGACCGTCGAGGACGCCGGTCCCTACATTTATAAGATGAAACTCACGCATAAACTCCAATTTATCAGTTATTTAATGTGACATAGCCTTTTTGTTTTATCTTATCGTAATTTCCGTTCTTCTTTTGAGTACTTTTGCAGCATACTGGGAAAGATATATTCTCCCGTCCGCCATTACGACGAAGGATTTCGGAATATCGTAACCCGTGCTTTCCACCAGACCTTTTTTCTCCGCGTTCTTCAGAAAGTCGCGCGTGGTCTTGGTTGAGGACGCTACGTCCATATCGAAGATTCCTACTATATCCTTGATTTTTACTGTTTTTTCTGTTCCGATAGATATATACATAGTTTTTTTTTTTACGCCACTGTGGCGTGTAATTATTTTTGCGGTCAAACCGCAAGAGGTTTTGTTTGAGTAAAGTTTTTGTTTTTTATTAAGACGGTTATTTGAGTAAAGTTTATAATTTTTCTATTAAATTTCTTTTTATATAGATTTCGCGTTTTTCTTCCTTCTTTCGAGAAAGAAAGAAGAAGAAATGCGTGAATGCTACGCATTCTGCAAAAAGAAGAAAGAAAGCCCGTGGTAGATTTGGTACGGCACGCTGAAAACGCGCTCGCATAAGCGGGCTCGCGGTTTTTCGCACATGAAATACTGCCGAGTTGCTACCGCAACTACCCAAGATAGGAAATAATTTCTTTACAGAGCATGGAACTTTTACTTTCACCAAGGCGGGGATATCCGTAGATGTTCGCACAAAACCAGCAGTGTCACGCAAACGCTTCGCATTTTCGGGGTGTGCGGTGTAGTTTAAGGTGTAAATTTTAATGTTTATGGGTGAGATGATGTACGCACTATTTGAAATGGGGTGCACGGACGATTTCCGAAGGAAACACCCGAATATTCTGTGACATTGATGCCCTCGCGGTGTCAATGTCACAGAAGCTTTTGCGGGTTTGCCGAAGGCATACAAGGCTTTCTCTCGAAAAGCGACTATATTCCTTTTTCACATACAAATACTGCCGTTACTTACGGTGAAGATTTTACCCATGGGGATATCTTCGCAGCAGGTGATGATGACTTGGCGTGAACCGAGCTTTGAAAGAATGTATTCTTTTCTGGTCTTATCCAGCTCCGAGAGAATATCGTCGAACAGGAAGACCGGGTACTCGCCCGTATCGTCCTTCGAAATCTCTCCCTCTGCAAGTTTCATCGCCAGAGCTATGCTTCGCTGTTGACCTTGCGACGCGTAGACGCGCGAATCGTTTCCGTTCAGTGTGACCTTTACATCGTCCTTATGGATACCGTACAGCGTCGTCCCTGCGTAACGCTCCTTACGAACGTTCGAGGTCAGCAGACGCATATACTCGCTTTCATCGGCGGCAAGCGGGTAAAAAAGCTCCGCCTTCTCTCTTCCGCACGTCATATCGGAAATAATATCCGAAACGTAAGAAGAAAGCTTACAGACGTATTTTTCGCGGTACGCGGCTATAAACGCCGCTTCTCTTGCAAGCTCCGCGGACAGCACCTCTATCATTCCGTCGGACGTCGGACCTTCCTCGTCCTTCAAAACTGCGTTTCTGTGCTGCAGCAGCTTCTTATACTTTGAAAGCGACGCCATATACGCGGGATAAAGCTGAGATATTGCAATATCGCAAAAATTTCTCCGCTCGGCAGGACCTTCTTTAACTATAGATAAATGCTCGGGCGAAAACAGAACCGCTCTGAAAACCCCTATAAAATCGCTCATACGGGATATTTTTATCCCTTCTTTAAGACATATCTTTCTGTCGTTCCTAAAAAAACGTACCTCGTGACAGCGATCGCGCTGTCCGTCTGAAAAGTCGATAGAGACTGAGCCGTATTCGCTTCCCATACGGATAAGCTCCTTATCCGTCGCAGATCGAAAGCTCTTTCCGCAGGCGAAATAGTAGATACCTTCAAGAAGATTAGTCTTACCCTGAGCGTTATTGCCGTAAAGAACGTTTACTCCGCCGTCAAGGTTTATTTCGGCGCTTTCTATATTTCGGTAATTCTGATAGGTTAATTTTTTACAGTACATTATGATTTTTTTTGCGGTAATACCGCAAGAGTTTTTATTTGAGTAAAATTTTTCTTGTTTGTGGGTAAGAAATGTACGCTCTTGTTGGAAAGGGAAACACGGACTCTTTCCGAAGGAAACACCCGAATATTCTGTGACATTGATGCCCTCGCGGTGTCAATGTCACAGAAGTTTTGCGGAGCTTTTTCAAAAGCGACCGTAATTCCTTCTCCAAAACATAGTGTAAATTTTTTAGTCCTTCATACGAATAGGCAGGACGAGATATAAGAAATCCTCGTCTTCGTTCTGCTCGCAGGGCTTGATGACCATACAGGAAAGAGGAGTATTCATCTCGCAGTGAACCTTCTCGGTATCGCAAGCGCGGAGAGCGTCAAGGAGATAACGGCAGTTGAATCCGATGTCAATACTACTCTTAACACCCTCGACATCAAGCTTATCGGAAACTCTTCCGTTAGCGGAAACAGAGGAGATAAGAAGCTCTTCGGGAGTAAAGCTGAATTTAACGTAGCTCTTGGTCTGACCGAGAGTTCTGTCCTCAGAAACGAGGAAAGCTCTTTCAAGACTGCGAATGAGAGTCTCCGTCTCAAGCTCAGCTACGATCTTGCAGGTAGTAGGAATGAACTTATTGTAGTCCAGATACTCACCGTCTATAAGACGGGAGAAGAACAGGACTCCGCCCGCTTCAAATACTGCGTTTCTTCTGGTAACGGTGATCTGAATATCGTTTTCCTCCTCCTTGAGCATCTTGAGAAGCTCGGTAAGAGTCTTACCGGGAAGAATGAAGCTGACCTCGGGCTTCGCGTCTGTAACGGAGGTAACGTCGCAAACCTGCTCTCTTACAGCCAGACGGTTTCCGTCGCAAGCGACGATCTGAAGTCTGTTTTCGCTGAAGACGAAGTAAGCGCCATTAAGAGCCGCTCTGTTCTCGTTCTGAGCCACCGCAAATGAAGTCTTGACTATCATAGAACGGAGAACGCCCTGATTGACGTTGAACTTCATATCGCTTCTGAACTCGGGAAGAGTCGGGAAGTCGGAGCCGTTGATAGCGCTGAGCTCGAACTCCGAATGACCTGACTTGATGGTGATTATGTTACTGTTATTTACGGAGACCTCCATCTCGCCCTCGGGCATGGTTCTGATGATCTGATTGAAGCGCGCTCCGTTGATAACGTAGCTTCCCGGAACGACGACCTTCGCGGGGATCTTGACTCTGAATCCCTTTTCAAGGTCGAAGGAAGTAAGTGTGCATGCGTCGTCGCCGTTTGTAGTTATAAGGATACCTTCAACTGCGGCGAGAGTGTTCTTATTTGATACCGCGCCCATAAGAGGAGCGACGGCTTCTGTAAGTATATTTTTGTCGACGAGTATTTTCATTTTTTACTTTTCCTTTCTTTTTATTTTCGGCACGTATATATTCTTATTTTAAATTTTAAAATTTTTAAAATAAATTTTTCTCGACTGAAATTCAAATTTGAAATTTAGAAATTTCAGAATTTTGAAAAATATCGAAAACGATAAATTTTAGATCGAATTTAAATAAATTGGATTTTTTTAGTAGTAGTAGTCGTAGCGGTAGTAGCAGTAGGGCGTGTGTAAATTGTGGAAAAGTACGCTCAGCCCTTTTGCTGTCTGCAAAAAACGCTGTGGGTAATACTCTCGTTTTTTGTAGAAAAATATGTGGGTTTTATGTTTATAAGTGCTGTTTTGGTTATGGTTTTGTTGGGGAAGGGATGGGGGGTATTTGTGTAAATGGTTTTGCGGTCAAACCTCAAGAGAATTTTTTTGTAAATTTGTTTTAAGCCACCGTGGTGTATTGAGGATAATTTTTATTTTTCTATTAAAGATTCTTTATGTTAAAGATTTCGCGTTTTTCTTCCTTCTTTCGAGAAAGAAAGAAGAAAAATGCTCGCAAAAAGAAGAAAGAAAGACCGTGGTAGATTTTTAACGGCTCGCCGAACCCCCTCGCGTAACACACTTCGTGTGCTCGGGGGTTGGGTACAAAAGCTTCCGCAACGGTCTGCCGAATATTTCGGGCTTTTCGAAGAAAAGTTTCGACTGTGTCGAAAAGAAATATTCGAGGGGGATACCCGCAGATGTTCGCACAAGGTACACGGTATCACTGCTACCGCAACACCCTAAAGCGGGTAAATAATTTATTTACGGAGTCTGTTACTTAAATCTCCACTAAACATTTTCGAAGATTTCGGTCTTTTTTCGTTAGAAAAAAGTTTCGACCTCGTCGAAAAGAAAGCTTCGAGGGGTGACACACACCTATGTTCGCTCAAACAAATCAGTGTCACCTAAGACTTAATTTCCTTGATGAGTTCGTTGATTTCGATTTCGAGAGTGGAGTTATTTTTAATTTCGGTATCTATGATACGGAAGGAAGCGAGAACGGTAGTATGGTCGCGGTTGAGGATCTTACCGATCTGAGGATAGGAAAGATCTGCGAGCCTTCTCATAAGATAGATACTGATATGTCTGGCGTTGGAAATAACGCCGGACTTCTTCTTACTGTAAATATCATCGGTAGAAACACCGTACTTGATAGCAACCTTCTTGACTATCTTTTCGGGCGTTACGTTTACGGAGCCGTTATTGACCAAAAGGTCGGCGATGCACTTCTGAACCAGCGGAATGGTTATCTCCTCTCCCGTGAGAAGACTGTAAGCGATGATCCTCTTTATTGCTCCCTCTATCTGACGAACGTTATTGGTCAGCTTCTCGGCGAGGAAGGTAAGCACCTCGTTTGAAAATTCCTTTCCGAGTCCTTCAGCCTTTTTTTTCATGATCGCTATACGAAGCTCAAAGTCCGGGGGCTGAATATCAGCGGAAAGTCCCCACTCGAATCTCGTACGGAGACGCTCCTCCAGCTTCTGTATATCTCTTGCCGGACGGTCGGAAGTCAGGATTATCTGCTTCTTATGCTCGTAAAGGTCGTTGAACGTATGGAAAAATTCCTCCTGAGTGGAATCCTTACCTGCGATGAAGTGAATGTCGTCGATCAGCAGAACGTCCGCCTTTCTGTATTTCTCACGGAACTGGTCCGGATGTCCGTGAGCGATGCTGGCGATCATCTCGTTGGTGAAATCCTCACCTTTGATGTAGATGATATTGTAGTTCGGATGATTTTTATGTATCTCGTTTGTGATAGCGTACAGAAGGTGAGTCTTTCCGAGACCGCTTGGTCCGTAAACGAACAGGGGGTTGTACGAATGAGCGGGGTTCTTGGCTACCGAAGTACACGCGGCGTAAACGAATTTATTGGACGCTCCTACGATGAAGTTATCGAAGGTGTACTCAGACGAATGCTCGTTTTCGGGGCTGATAACTCCCGAGGACGGCTGCTTCTCGGCGGAAAACGACTCCTCTTCAAAAGGAAACTCCTGTTTGTGTGACGGAGGAACGGGCTTGACCGGAGTTACGATGTCAACGGTAGGCTTTACCGGCGTTTTCATGAACATATCCTTCTGCTCGGCGTCCTCTTTTATATACTCGTCCTCTCTCTTCTGAGAGTCCTCGATCGACGCGAGATCGGATGTGAATTCCAGACTTACCGGACAGCCCATGATGTTCTCTATAGACTCGGATATGGTGGCGGAGTGGTTTGATTCAAGGATCTTACGCTTCAGATCGCTAGGGACGAAGATGACAGCCTTTGTGTCCGTAAGCAGAGCCAGACGCAGATCTTTGATGAAAGCGGTCATAAAAGCGTCGGAATATTTGGTTTTGAGATATTCGAGAGCAAGGCTCCAAATTTCGTCAAGTTCCTGCATTTTGTATGGATATCCTTTCTTCCTGTATTTTTAAGTCAGATATTTTATCTTAATATTTAGTGTATAATTAAAATAAATATAATTATTCCTTTTAATTATATCATATATTTATAAATATTGAAACAGAATTTTGTAAATTTTTTATTTTCGACACGGTCGGTGTAAAATTTAATTGTTAAAAAAATGTAAAATAATAAAAAACTGCTTGACAATCGGGGATTGATTAGTTATAATGAAAATTACGATGCAGACTTATGCGTAAAACAGAATTATTAAGGAAACGGAGGTGTTTGATATGCTTAGAACATACCAGCCGAAGAAGCGCCAGAGAAAAAAGGAACACGGCTTTCGTAAGCGTATGAAAACCGCAAACGGAAGAAAGGTTCTGAAGAGAAGACGTGCAAAAGGAAGAGAAAGACTCACATACTAATTCTTTCTTACACCGATTGTAAAATGATGGTCACGCAAGTGGGACATTCTGCGTGTTTTCACTTGCGTGTTTTTCTTCAAAAATCTGAAATCTGAAATTTTGCAAGCAACAATACTGAATACTGATTTAAAGAAGATGAACGCAGGTCTTGAAAAGCTCCGGTTTCATCTTTTTTTCGTAAATGGGAAATTTTTGTTATATGAAAAATATAGCGATAACAGAAAACCACTTATATAAGAAGACTTACGTCGGGGGAAAAAAGGCGGGCGGAAGATACACCGCTGTCTACATTCTCAAGGACAGAAGGGCGTTCGCTCTGAAAAAAGCCAATCCGCAGAAAAAGTACGTCAACAGGGTAGGTCTTACAGTCACGAAGAAGCTGGGAAACGCAGTCGTACGCTCGAGAGTTAAAAGGATACTGAGAGCGGCTTACGCCGAGGTCGAAAAGGTCTACGGTGTGAAAAAAGGCTGGCTGGTGGTCATTTCCGCAAAGGAAGCGGCGGTAAAGGCGAAATCCGGCGAGATATACGCTGAGATGATAAAGCAGTTCGGAAAGCTTGAAATGCTGTACTGCGAAGAGCCGCAGGGCAAAAGTATATTTGAGCGATGAGAGCCGCGCGCGAGCTGATCGAGCTGATAAGGAAGTTATTTCTCTTCCCTATCGTGTTTTACAGAAAATATCTTTCGGGAATGAAAAGCTCGCCCACCTGCAGATTTACTCCCACCTGCTCCGCTTACGCTTACAAAGCCATAAACGAGTGGGGAGTTATAATCGGTTTGCTTCTCGGAGCGTACAGGCTTCTGCGGTGTAATCCGCTATGCAGATGCGGTGTGGATAACGTTCCTCGCAGAAAAAGAAAGTTTATTCCAAAAACTGAGGTTTTTGATTTAAAAATTCTTTTGAAAAAGTATAAAAGATACGAGATTTTTTATTACATCAATGAAATGTATCTGGTGTAAGTCGGCAGGCCGGCGCTTGCGGGTCGTCGAGGGCGCCGACCCCTACCGATAATCGGAGAAAATCTAAATGCTCGAGGGTAGAGATATGTACGCACCGTTTTAAAAGGGGCGTGCGAACTCTTTCCTAAGGCAGGCACGCGCCTGCAGGCGAATAAATAATTTTACAGAAAATTAAACAGTACAGAAGTTTCTTTGCCTACTTTCTTTGAAAAGAAAGTAGGGCGCAGCTTTCTTTCAAGAAAACGCGCACTCCTCTTGAAAGGATGATAAAAATGGATATAATCAACATACCGCTTGGATGGTTGCTGAACGTATTTTATGAAATAACGGGCAACTATCTTGTAGCATTGATATTCTTCGCGGTAATAATCAAGGTAATACTTCTTCCGCTGGGAATCAAGCAGCACAATAATTCAATAAAACAGGCAAAGCTCCGTCCAAAGGAAGCGGCTATAGTCAAGAGATACCAAAATCAGAAGAGCCAAGCCGCGCAGCAGAAAAAGAACGAAGAGATACAGAAGCTCTATCAGAGCGAGGGCTACAATCAGCTTGCGGGCTGTCTGCCGCTTATCGTTCAGCTTCCCATCATCATGTGCATCTACAACGTCGTAAGAAGCCCTCTGCGTTACCTCTGCGGTCTCGGCAAGGAGACAGTTGACGCGATCCTTACCAAAGCAGCGGAGATCAACCCCGCCGTAGGAAAAGACCAGATTGCGGCGCTGAATACGATGAGAGACAAGTTTTCCGAATTCACCGGCATTGAGGGTGTGGCTGCTCTGGAAGGAAATCTCCCCTCTTTCACGGTTTTCGGGCTCGATCTTTCGCAGACTCCTAAGTTCGGTATCGATATTCTCATCATTATCCCAATAATCACGTTTATTACTGTATTCATCACGTCAAAGCTTACCAAGAAGCTCTCCTACCAGTCTCCTCAGATGCAGCAGCAGACTCCCGACGTCAAGCTTTCTATGACGATCATGGATCTCGTGCTTCCCGCGCTTTCCACGAGTATCACCTTCGGTGTTCCCGCCGTTATCGGTGTTTACTGGATATATCAGAACCTTCTCAGCCTGCTCCAGCAGTTCATAATGGTCAAGGTAAAGCCCTTCCCGAAGTTCACAGAAGAGGACTACAAGGAAGCGGAGCGTGAGCTCAACGGCAAGAAAAAGAAGCAGAACAAGATCAACCTCAAAAAAGATCCCGACCGTCCCCGCGTACGCTCTCTCCATCATATAGATGACGACGAGTACAACGCAAAGGTAGTTGATACCGAAAAGAAGCCCGAGGGAGTAAAGTCTGACTTCATCACTCCCGTGCCGATGAAGGATTATTCCGATAAGCCGAGCGGTAAGGTTAAGGATTAAGATCAAGGCTTCTCATTTGAAAAATCTGATTAACGTAGGGGCAAACTGTGTTCGCCCGATAAAAAATAAAACGCCTTTCGGGCGAACACAGTTCGCCCCTACGGTGATTTTTGGTTCATCATTATTTTCTTATGAAAAGGCAAATATACAATACAAGAAAGGTAACGGAAATATTCTATGTTAAAGGAAGAGATCGGAACAGGCCGCACAGTAGAAGCGGCTATCGCGGACGGCGCAGCGAAGCTGGGCGTGGACGCGTCAAGAATTGAATATGAGATAATCGAAGCTCCTAAGAAGGGATTTTTGGGTTTCGGAGAAGCTCCCGCGAAGGTAAGAGTTTTTATAGAGTTCGGACCTGAGCAGACGGCGGTTGATTACATCAACAACCTTATGAAAGTTATGCAGATAGGCGGCGCAAGAGCCGACATCGCAAGAGAGCTCAACTCGGAGGGCGGCAAGATCATCAAGATCGACGGAAGCGACGCAGGCATCCTCATCGGACGCCACGGCGAAACTCTGGACGCTATACAGTACCTCTCGAATCTCGCTCTCAATCAGAGACTTGAGGCAAACGGCGAGGAGTGCGCTAAGATCACAGTCGATATCGAAGGCTACAGAGCGCGCCGCGAGGATACTCTCAGAGCCCTTGCAAAGCGTACCGCTGAGAAGGTAAAGAAGTACCGCCGCAATATTGCTCTCGATCCTATGACTCCTTACGAGCGCAGGATCATTCACTCCACGCTTCAGAACGACAGCGGAGTTACGACGGCTTCCGTCGGCAGCGACGAGAACCGTAAGGTAGTTATCCACTACGTTGGCGGTAACAACTATCGCCGCCGCGAAAAGAACGATGTGAAGAACGCCGCTCCTGCTGAAGTTGAAGTAAACGAAGAATAAGTAAACAAACACCCTTTTGAAAAATACAAGAGGGTGTTGTTTTAATTGCAAATATTTGGTTTTAATGTTTTGTTTAAGACGGGTATTTTGTTTAATTTTTAAAATTTCTTTTTTTTATTCATTTCTTTCCTCTTTCTTTCCGAAGAAAGAAGAAAGAAACGAACCAAAGAAAGAAGAAAGAAACGGGTGCAATCATACCACGAAAATCCTCGCGTAACACACTCCGTGTGCTCGGATTTTGGGTACATGAAATACTGCCGAGTTGCTCCCGCAACACCCCAAAGCAGGGAAATAGGTGGATTCTATTGTTTGTGGGTTAGATGATGTATGCACTCTTCAAAAGAGGGAAATCTCTTTTTCGAAGAAAATTACGTAGTAATTCATTTACGCCGATGCCTGCGGGTGTCGGCGTAAATGAAGTTCTTTGCGCAGCTTTCTTTCAAGAAAGCGCGTACTCCCCTTCGGAAAGGTACAAACTATGAAAAATCAATGCATAGCGGCGATATCGACGGCGTTTGGCAAGGGCGGTATCGCGGTAATAAGAATATCGGGTGAGGGAGCGATCGAGGTTGCGGGTAAGATGTTCAGACCTGCAGGCAAGAAGAAACTCACCGAAATAAGCGGCGGACGAGCCGTCTACGGTAAGATATACAGCGAGGGCAGGATGATCGACGACGGTATCGCGACGGTCTTCCGCGCGCCGAACTCATTTACGGGTGAGGATACGGTGGAGATAAGCTGTCACGGCGGAGTCCTGCTCACGGAAAGGGTACTGAAGACCGCGTTCATGTGCGGAGCAGTCCAGGCTCAGGCGGGAGAATTCACCCAGAGAGCCTTTTTGAACGGCAAGATCGACCTTTCGGGGGCGGAAGCGGTAATAGGACTTATCGAAGCGGAAAGCGAGGAGAAGCTGAATCTTTGCGCTTCTCACGCCGCGGGCGTTCTCAAACGCCGCACCGAGGAGATCTACGGCAAGGTGCTCCATCTGCTCAGCTCCGTCTACGTCGGACTTGACTACCCCGAAGAGGATCTTGAGGAGGTCAGCGACGAGGATTTCCGCGCGTCCCTTGAAAGCATTTACGCCGAGCTTGAAAAGACGGCGTCCACCTACCGCGAGGGTAAGGCGGTGGCTGAGGGCGTGCGTACGGTTCTGCTCGGTAAGCCTAACGCGGGCAAGTCCTCTCTCCTCAACGCCCTGCTGGGCGAAAACAGAGCCATCGTCACCGATATTCCCGGTACGACACGCGACGTTATCGAAGAAAAGGTCAACTGCGGGCGCATTATTCTGCGTCTTGCAGATACTGCGGGTATCCGTCAGAGCGGCGACGCCGTTGAGAAGATCGGTATTGAAAAAGCAATAGAAAAAGCCCGCGAAAGCGAGCTGATGATAGCGGTGTTCGACGTCTCCCGCCCCCTTGACGGCGAGGACGAAAAGCTGATTTCCTTGATTGCGGGTGAGATGAAAGCGGGTAAAAGCGTCATTGCGGCGATAAATAAGTCCGATTCCGAGGAGCGTTTCACCGAGGACGAGCTTCTCGCCCGTTTCAAAGCGGAGCTGGGCTCCGAAAACGGCTTTATTAAGACCGTCAGGATCAGCGCCCGCGACGGAAACGGCGTAGATGACCTAAAAAAAGCCTGTGAAAGCCTTTTTGCCGACGGATATACTGATTACGCTTCGGTCGCCGTCGTGTGCAACGCGCGTCAATTTTCCGCCGTGTGCGCCGCTAAAGACGCCGTCAGCCGCGCTCTTGCCGCTTTCGATAGCGGTCTCGGCTCTGACGTCTGCGGTATGGATCTCGAATCCGCTCTCGCCGCCCTCGGTGAGATCGACGGTCGCTCCGTTTCCGAAGAAGTCACTTCTTCTATCTTTCATAATTTCTGCGTTGGTAAATAGGCGACACTGTTTAATTTGTGCGAACATAGCTTTGTGTCGCCCCTCGAATATTTCTTTTCGACAATGTCGAAACTTTTTTCTAACGAAAAAAGCCCGAAATATTCGCAGAGATTTGGTGTAGATATAAGTAACAAACTGCGACATAAATTATTTTCCTGCTTTAGGGTGTTGCGGTAGCAACTCGGCAGTATTTTATGTACCCAAAATCCGAGCACACGGAGTGTGTTACGCGAGGATTTTCGGCGAGCCGCTAAAAATCTACCACGGTCTTTCTTTCTTCTTTTTGCGAGCCGTTTTTCTTCTTTCTTTCTCGAAAGAAGGAAGAAAAATGCGAAATCTATATAAAAAAGAACTTTTAAAGAAAAATTATAAAATTTACTCAAAATACCCGTCTTACACAAAATAAAACATTACATATAAATCAAAAACCACTTCCCTCTGCAAACAAAAAACCCCGTTCAAATGAACGGGGCGTAACGTATAAGCTAATGTATAAAAACTTAGTTCTTCTTTGTAGGTCTGAAACCGGACTTGATCCACCAAATGGAAACAATAACGATTGCAACGAAGATGATAGCTGCAACGATCCAACCGATGATCTGGTTGTAGTTGTCCCACCAAGTAGGCTCTTTGGTCTCTTCTTCTTTTTCCTCGGTTTCGGTAGAGGAATCAGTTGCGGAATCAGTAGAGGAATCAGTAGCGTCGTCTGCGGATCCGGTTGTATCTCCGGTCGTTTCGCCGGTAGCGGTGTCTTCTGCGGAAGAATCGGGAGCGTCAGCTGTGTCGTCAGCGAAAATCGCAACGCTCATAGTGCAGAGAACCGCCAGCGCCATTACAAGCGCGAGAAGCGCGAAAATCTTGTTTTTCATGTTATAAAAACCCTTTCGATGTATGATATTATTCGGCATATTTCGGCGGCGAGTGTGTCCGCGAGGATATGCTTAAATATAGTAGCAAATAATTATATCAACAAAATGATAATTTTTTGACTAAACTGTTAATATTGGAAAACCTTGCTTGCGGGTTAGATCGAAAGGTGAAAAATATATTCAAAAAACAGCTTTGAAAGGTCGATTTGCTAAAATGAATAAGCTTTTTACAAAAAACGACAGCGGGTTCACCTGCGTCAATTGCGGTAAAGAGGTCCTTCCTCTGGGATATACCTCGCGCAACCACTGTCCCTTCTGTCTTCATTCGCTCCATCTTGACGTAAATCCCGGCGACCGCGCCTCGGATTGCGGCGGAGTTCTGGAGCCGATCTTCGCTGAGATCGACGCGAAAAAGGGTTACGTCATCGTCAGCAGATGCAAAAAGTGCGGCGCTGAACGCAGAAATAAGGCTGCGCACGAAGCAAAGGTTCAGCCTGATGATATGAATTTGATAATAAAACTTTCTGTAAGAAAGTTTTGAGAAAGAGTTTTTTTGAGTAAATTTGTTTGTTTTACGCCACCGTGGCGTATTGCGGATAATTTTTTATTTTTCTAATAAGTCTTTTAATATAGATTTCGCGTTTTTCTTCCTTCTTTCGAGAAAGAAAGAAGAAAAATGCTCGCAAAAAGAAGAAAGAAAGACCGTGGTAGATTTTTAGCGGCTCGCCGAACCCCCTCGCGTAACACACTCCGTGTGCTCGGGGGTTGGGTACAATAGCTCCGCCAAGGCTGGCGAATATTTCGGGCTTTTTTCGTTAGAAAAAAGTTTCGACTATGTCGAAAAGAAATATTCGAGGGTGATACCCGTATATGTTCGCACAAGGCACACGGTATCACTGCTCCCGCAACACCATAAGTCAGTATATGTGACGTAAAATGGATATTATTTCGTTTGTGGGTAGGAAATGTGCGCTCTTGGTGAAGAGGGGAGCGCGGACGATTTCCGAAGGAAACACCTAAATGTTTCTTTTACTGCGATGGCTCTTGCTATCGCAGTAAAAGAAGCTTTTGCGGAGCTTTTCTCGAAAAGCGACCGTATTCCTTTTCAAAAAGCGACCGTACTCTTTTTCAGCGAGAATGTATCTTCTCTTTCAAGAAATCAAGAGCGGAGGAGATAGTGCCGAGGGAGTCGATGAGACCTTCGGAGACGGCGCGGGGACCGTCGAGGATACTGCCGAGATCGGTGGTCATCTCGCCGGTGGAAAGCATAAGCTCCTTGAAGCGTTCGGGCGAAAGACGGCTGTGTGAGCAGACGAAATCCATAATGCGATCCTGCATACGGGTGAAATAAACGTAGGTCTGAGGTGCGCTCAGAACCACGCCGGTCACACGGACGGGATGCAAGGTCATAGTAGCGCTCGGAACGATAAACGAACGGTCAGCCGACACAGCGAGAGGAATACCGATAGAATGCCCGCCGCCGAGAACGAGAGAAGCGGTGGGCTTTTTCATACCCGAGACCAGCTCTGCGATCGCAAGCCCGGCTTCGACGTCGCCGCCGACGGTGTTCAGAACTATCAGCAGTCCGCCGATATCGTCGCTCTCCTCTATCTCCACTATCTGCGGGATAAGACGCTCGTATTTCGTCGATTTTTGGTCGGACGGAAGAACGCTGTGCCCCTCGATCTGCCCGCAGATCGTTATGGTCTTGATGCACTTTCCGCCGCTTTCGGTCAGAACGTTGCCGTCGGTCGCGCTCTCCCCTCCCCCGTCGATGATCTCTTTTTCGTTGTCGTTGTCGTTACACATATCTGTTGCTCCTCTCTCCTGCGCGCCGAAACGTTTGATCTGCCTTCCGCGGACGATCTCCGAAACGGCGGTCTGCCCGCGCGGTCCCGCTAAGATCCGATCTTGGCGCAGGATAAAAATGTCAAAAAATGACAATTGTTTAAATATTGAAAAAATTTCAAAAAAGCCTTTACTTTTTGATCAAAATATAGTATAATAAAAATAATATAAAATATACATAACTGAAAGGAATTTAACAAAATGGAAAAGATCTTAGTTGAAACATCCGCAAGACACGTCCATCTCTCTGAGGCTGATCTGGCAGTGCTCTTCGGAGAAGGCGCAAAGCTTACACATAAGAAGGACCTCAGCCAGCCCGGTCAGTTCGCTTGCGAGGAAAGAGTTACCGTTGTAGGCCCCAAGAAGGAGATCCCCAACGTTATCATCCTCGGTCCCGTTCGTCCCGCTACACAGGTAGAGGTTTCTTACACGGACGCTCGTACACTCGGCGTTGACGCTCCTCTCAAGGAGAGCGGCGACCTCGAAGGTACTCCCGGACTCAAGCTGGTCGGCCCTGCAGGCGAGGTAGTTATCGAGAAGGGTGTTATCGTTGCAAAGCGTCACATCCACATGACTCCCGAGGACGCTGCAGCTTACGGCGTTGAGAACGGTCAGATCGTAAGCGTTAAGGTCGAGAGCCAGAGAACAGCTACACTTGGCGACGTAGTTATCCGCGTAAGCCCCAAGTTCAAGCTGGCTATGCACATCGATACAGATGAGTCTAACGCAGTTTGCGGATTCGGCAAATGCTTCGGCGAGCTCGTAAAGTAATTTATAAAGTAATTTAAGACAAATAAAAATCCCACCGGACTGAAATCAGGTGGGATTTTTTGTTTTTGATCGTTGTGGGAAAAATTGACTAAATCGGTGGAAAACGCGGTGGGAATCTATCTGGATTGTGGAAAACTCTGTGGAAAAGTCCGTGATTTTGTGGAAAACTATGTGAAAATATGGTGGAAACTGTGGGTTTGGCTGTTGGTATTGTGGAAAACTCTGTGGAAAACTTAAAAATTTAAATACTGCGATTTGCCAGCGTTCTGTTGATGAAGACGTGTTTGTAGTTAGAAAAAATACTGATGCGCATAAGCAAAATTAAACCGAGCTGTGATCTTTTACACAGCTCGGTCTTGACCTTTTGTCAGACGATATTGTCGTTTTGATTCAGCTTGTCGATGAATTCCTGCATGAAATCCACCAGCATCTCGGTGAGATTGTCAGCGAAGGAGATCAGAACGCCGAAAGCGATTATGCAAGCCAGAACGGCGATG
The DNA here is from genome assembly GCA_015064245.1 of Oscillospiraceae bacterium. Lineage (GTDB taxonomy): Bacteria > Bacillota > Clostridia > Oscillospirales > CAG-272 > SIG673. The sequence goes on from SVSQ01000006.1 coordinate 25,759, forward strand.
AGATTTGTGGGTTTACCGAAGTAAATGGATGCGGCGCGGTCATGAAGCTCGTCGGGTATGTAGAATTTTGCGGTCTCAACGTTGAAATTAACTCGTTGCTTGTAGCCGGGATCGTACTCAGAAACAGGCGCGGATTTCTCGGCAGTCTCAGAGGTTTCAGAGGACTGGGCGCATTGGCTCTGTTCGTTATCCTGCGGATCCTCGTACATACTTTTTTTAGTCTTGAAAACGTACTGCTTGAAAGCGGGTGCGGTGTCGAAATAACGGCAGTTGGTGTAATATTTACCCTCTTCTGTGACCGCGACGAGCATATTTTTATAGTTGTTGTGGTCCTTGAGGCGGAATTTTATAAATAACTTACCGGAATAATTAAATTCATCCAGACTGATCGCCGTTTCCGGGGAGTTTGCTTTTTTATCAAGAATGAAGCGGATGAATGCTCCGAACTTGATTTTGACGACGTAAGAGATCACAATGGCGATGGAAATTCCGATAAAAAGCGACCAAAGCATCACTTTAAGGTTGAAGTCGCCGTTGTAGATCAGTATATCTTTTATATTTGGCATTAACGTTCTCCTTTCTAAATATTGTTTCACGTGAAACACCCTGAAGTTTAAGTGTTGAAATCTCTTGTAAAACATCAAAAAAGCTGTAAAACAAAATGTCCAAAAATGTTTCACGTGAAACATTGAGATAAAAGGACGGGCGTTTGATTTATGCCCGTCCTTGAGGTTTATTATCTGATAACGTCTGTGCCCATGTACTTCTGAAGAACCTCGGGAACGTCGATTCCGCCGTCGTCTCTCTGGAAGTTTTCCATGATAGCTGCGACGGTTCTGCCGACTGCAACTCCGGAACCGTTCAAGGTGTGAACGTAACGAGCCTTTGATTTTGCGTCGGTCTTGAAACGGATGTTCGCGCGGCGAGCCTGGTAGTCCTCGAAGTTGGAGCAGGAGCTGATCTCAACATATCTGTTGTAAGAAGGCATCCAAACCTCGATATCGTAGGTCTTCGCGGAGCTGAATCCGATGTCGCCGGTGGAGAGGCAGACGACTCTGTGAGGAAGTCCGAGGAGCTGGAGCACTCTCTGGGCATCGAGAGTGAGGGATTCGAGCTCTTCGTAGGATTTATCGGGGTCTGCGAACTTAACGAGCTCGACCTTGTTGAACTGATGCTGCCTGATCAGACCTCTTGTGTCGCGGCCTGCGGAGCCTGCCTCGGCTCTGAAGCAAGCGGAGTACGCGCAATACTTGATGGGAAGGTCAGCGGCGTTGAGAATATCGTTCTTATACATGTTCGTAACGGGAACTTCAGCGGTGGGAATGAGGAAATAATCGGTGTTTGCGACCTTGAAAGCGTCCTCTTCGAACTTAGGAAGCTGACCGGTACCCTGCATGGAGTTTCTGTTTACCATGTAAGGCGGGAAGACTTCGGTGTAGCCGAACTGCGTGTGGGTGTCGAGGAAGAAGGAAATGATCGCTCTCTCGAGACGTGCGCCGAGTCCTTTGTAGAAGTGGAAGCGCGTGCCGGTGACCTTTCCTGCGGTCTCGGGATCGAGGATTCCTAGTCTCTGACCAAGCTCCCAGTGAGCTTTGGGCTCGAATTCAAACTTTCTGGGCTCACCCCAACGGCGGATCTCCTCGTTGTCGCTGTCGTCCTTGCCAACGGGAATGGTTGCGTTGGGCAGGTTAGGAACGGTGAGGAGAAGCATTTCCAGCTCTTTTTCGGTCTCGGCGAGCTTGTCCTCGTCCTCTTTCATCTCGTCGGTGAGTTTTTTCATCTCCTCGAATATGGGAGCGACGTCCTGATTCTGCTTTTTAAGCATGGGAATCTGCTTGGAAACCTCGTTTTTCTTTGCTTTTATTACTTCGGTTGCGGAGATCAGGGTGCGGCGTGTCTCGTCGAGCTCGATTATTCTGTCGATCTCTGCGCTGTAATCCTTGTTTCTTGTTGCAAGTCTTGCTTTAACTTCATCCGGATTTTCACGGATGGTTCTGATGTCTAACATTTTCTTTTGTCCTTTCGGTTTTTGTATGTATCTCTGTTAAATGTTTTTGTTGTTTTTTATATATGCAGAGTTTGATATCTTTGAAAAAATCATCTCTGCGTAGCTTTTCTGGGGGCGATTTGATTAAAAATCTTTAGATATCTTCAAAAAATTCGTCTCCACACAACATTTTCAAAAGTTCTTCGAGGTCTTCGTTGGATGAGAAAGATATCTCGATTCGTTTTGTTTGACCTTTTCCGGTGATCTTGACCTTTCTGCCAATAACGTCCTCTACTCTCTTCTCGAGCTCGGCGACGTAGTTGACTTTGATCTTCTCTACTTCGACGGGGGCTTCCTGCTTCTGCATAGCTGCCTGAGTGTTCAAGGTCTTGACGAGGGCTTCAGTAGCGCGAACGGAAAGTTCACGTGAAACAATTGCTTCAGCGGCGCGCGGAACATCCTCGGAGTTGGTGAGGCCGAGCAAAGCGCGGGCGTGACCTGCGGAAAGCTTGCCGTCGATGACCATGTCGCAGACGGATTCTGGTAGATCGAGGAGTCTGATAGCGTTTGCGATAGCGCTGCGGCTCTTGCCTACTCTCTGCGAGAGCTCTTCCTGTGTCATGCTGTGGTCATTCATAAGCGAACGGTACGCCGCTGCTTCTTCGATGGGGTTCAGATCTTCTCTCTGGAGGTTCTCGATGAGAGCTATCTCGGCGATGGTCTTCTCGTCTGCTTCGAGGATGATGACGGGGATTTCTTTAAGTCCGGCGATCTTGGATGCTCTCCAGCGGCGTTCGCCCGCGATTATGGAGTAGAATCCGTTGTCCTGCTTGACGACCAGTATAGGCTGAAGCACGCCGTTGGATTTGATGGATTCCGCTAACTGATTTAGCGCGTTTTCGTCGAAATTACGTCTCGGTTGATCTTTTCTTGGTTCGATCTCCGAGATTCGGAGTGTTTTGGGCGATTCGTTCTCTTGCGGTTTGACGCCCTGAGCCTGGAAAAGTGCGCTGAGACCTTTGGCTTGTCCTTTGTTAATCATGGCTTTTCCTCTCTTTTAGCATATATGTGATTTATTTTGTTTTCTTCATTATATTATATAGGGGTTATTCGCTGTCCTCGATACGCTCGAGTATCTCTTTGGAGACGGCTATGTAGTTCTGTGCGCCCTTGGAAAATTTGTCGAGGTAGAGAATGGGGGTTCCGTACGACGGAGCCTCGGCGAGGCGTACGTTTCTGACGACCGGTGTTTTGAAAAGCAGGTAGCCGTAATGAGCGCGAAGGTCGTTCATTATGGACTGTGTCAGGTTGAGGCGGCTGTTATACATGGTTATGAGCACGCCGAGCGTCTTAAGGCTGGGATTGTGGTACGCTTTGATGCTTTCGAGGGTGTTTGTAAGCTGAACTAAGCCTTCGAGAGCGTAAAATTCGCAAGGTAACGGGATGATTATCGAATCGGAGGCTACTAATGCGTTGATGGTGATGAGTCCCAAAGTGGGAGGGCAATCTATAAAAATGAAGTCATATTTGTCTTTTATGGGCTGCAGAGCGCGTTTTAAGATGCGTTCTCTGGATTCCAGGTCTGCAATTTCCAGTTCTGCGCCTGCAAGATCGATGGTTGCGGGCATCAGATCCAGGTTTTTGAACTCGGTCGAGTATATCGCGTCTTCTGCGGGGAGATTTTCGGTTATGACATGGTAGCTGGACTTGAGTCCGCTTCTGTCCATGTAACCAACGCCCGTAGAGGCGTTACCCTGCGGGTCAATGTCCACAAGAAGAACCTTTTTGTCGAGAGCGGCGATGGTTGCGGCGATGTTTACCGCAGAAGTTGTCTTTCCTACTCCGCCTTTTTGATTAGTAAAGGATATAATCATACTGCGTGTCCTTTCTTAAGTCTTCATATTTATTATAACAGTATTGCGCGGATTTGTCAACGGTTTATGCATTTATTTTTATAATAAAGTGTTAATTTTCGTGATGTTTCACGTGAAACAAGGTGCTTGCGTAACAAATACCCGAATGTTTCACGTGAAACATTCGGGTATTTGGGTTAAATTGTGAGTTTTGGTATCTGAACGGTGTAGATTATGTCGGAATCCGTTTCGGTTTGGAGTGTCCTGACGGTAAGCCCGCTGCTTCTTGTGGATTCGACTGCTCTGTTTATGCCTGAGATCAAGTCCTGATAGTTGTATATTTTGGCTTCGCTTTTTGTTTCTGTGGGCGCTATAAGTCTGTCTATGTACTCTTCGGTTTGTTTTACGTTCAGCGAATGGGTCACAACGTGTGATAGTATGCGCTGGCGTTCATCTGCTGACTTCACGCGCAGTAAGGCTCTTGCGTGTCGTTCGGTTAGATTATTCGATAATATGATCGCTTTTTCGGGCTCGGATAGCTTTAAGAGCCTAAGTTTGTTTGCGATCGACGCTTGTGTGAGGGATAATTGAATGGCGATCTGTTCCTGTGTGAGCTTATGTAGTGCTATCAATGAAGCGATCGCCGCCGCTTCTTCAAAAATGTTGAGGTCGTCACGGTGTAGATTCTCGATTATAGCAAGTTCTGCGGATTTTTTGGTATCTGATTCTATGATTATACACGGAACTTCCTTGATTCCGATCTGCTTTGCGGCTCGGAGACGTCTCTCCCCTGCTATAAGCTCGTACTGAAATGATGAATAATTGGATTTTTCGGGGTTTTCTCTCACTGTTAAAGGCTGGATTATGCCGTATTCCTTGATGCTGCTGGATAAACGCTCCAGACTCTCCTGCTCGAAGCGGGTTCTGGGTTGACATCGGTTTGGCATTATGGATTCCACGGGAATGAATACTACTCTTCTCTCTTTTTCGATTTGGTTTTCTCTTTCTTTAGTTTTTGTCATTGTTTTGCGCGTCCTTTCTTCTTTGTTTTCAAAAATATCGGGAAATGGCGGGTTTATGTACTTGTTTGTTTCCTTGATATGATTTTAACACGAAAAGACGCCGCTTTCAAGCGAAACGCGCCGTCGAATTATGGTTTTTGAGGTGTTAATCTGAATGTTTCACGTGAAACATTAGTTATCCCGTAGCTCTGTGGCGCATTTTGCGACAAAAAACAAAACGCCGGAATCGATTTTCGTGCATAAACCGAACCTCAGAGGGAGGAAAAGGAACGGATTATTGTGAAAAACGAATCGACGTTTTAGTGATATGTACTGCGTTTTGCCGTGAAGTTTTACGGCTGCGAAACATTCTTTGGCTTTAAACGACAGTTGGCAGAAGAAAATTCATAATATTACACATTTCGGCGTGATCTCTTGGAGTTTTTGCCTTCTGTATAATATTATGCGCCCGATATATGAATTATTCGGACATTTTTGGGGACTTGCGATGCGGTCTTTCAGCATTTTTTTGCAAAAGACGCCCGCGGTCTCCTTAAAGCGGCTTTTTTACTATCTTTGCGTACATTCTCGGGTACTTTTGGGCGGTTTCTCTGACTTTTCTTATCAGGATCAGGGTTCTTCCCTGCTTTCCGTCGGGCAGTATCAGATCGCGTTTTTCGATCTTTTCAAGCTTTCCGCCAAGTTCTGCTATGCCCTTTGCCGCTTCTTTATATTCATCTTCGCCTGCAGAACCCTTCATCGCCAGGAAATACCCCCCGACTTTTACAAAAGGCAGCGCCAGCTCAGCCAGCACGTTCAGTCTTGCGACAGCTCTCGCGGTCACCAGATCGAAGCTTTCCCGCTTATCGGTCTTTGCCAGCTCTTCGGCTCTTGCGGCAAGCGAAGTGAAATTGCTAAGGTTGTTTTCGGCGGCGAATTTGCGTGAAAATTCCGTCTTTTTCGCGGTGCTGTCCACCGCAAGAATTGTCACGTCGGGACGTGCTATCGCTATGGGCAGAGACGGAAATCCCGCTCCGCAGCCGATATCCAGCATCGCCGCGCCGTCCTTTATATACTTTTCGGCAAACAGACTATCGCAAAAATGCAGGGCGCAAACGCCGTTTTCGTCCGTTACCGCAGTAAGATTGTATAATTTATTGGTCTCAACGAGGGATTTGAACAGGTTGTGGAAAACTTCCGAACGTTCTGTGTACTCTTCCATGCCGTTGAGTTTGAGCGTGTTTAGAAAAATATTGTCGAATGTAGTCATAAATTGTAGTAGACAAAAATTGCTATGGCGTTTAAATATTGTTGAGCTTCAGCCATATCAGAAGCACCGATATGTCCGCGGGTGAAACGCCGCTTATTCTTGATGCCTGACCGATATTCAGCGGCTTTACCTTGTTCAGCTTTTGTCTCGCTTCCAGGCGCAGACCGTCGATCTTGGAGTAATCAACGTCGGGCGGCAGGAGCTTTGTCTCCAGCCGAGCCATCTTGTCCGCGTCCTCGAGCTGTCGGTTAATGTAGCCGTCATACTTTACGCGGATCTCCGCTTCCGTGCGTACCGTTCTGTCGAGAGTGAGGTAATGATCGTCGATCTCCCGCAGCTTTTCGTAGCTGAGCTGGGGGCGCTTGATGAGCTCCGCGAGCTTTACGCCCGTGGTTATCGGAGTTGTGCCGTTCTCTTCGAGAATGGCGTTGAGCTTTTCGCTCGGCGAGACCGTCTTCTTTTTGAGACGTGCGATCTCCTCTTCGATCTCGGTCTCCATCTCCTTGAGACGCTCGTAGCGTTCAAGGGGCAGAAGTCCCGTCCGTCTTCCCTCTTCCATAAGTCTGAAAGCGGCGTTGTCCTGACGGAGAAGTAGCCGATACTCGCTTCGTGAGGTCATGATGCGGTAGGGCTCGTTCGTTCCCTTGGTGACGATGTCGTCGATGAGCGTGCCGATATATGACGAGTCGCGGCTGAGCGTGAGGGGAGCCTCGCCTTTGATCTTCAGAGCCGCGTTGATGCCTGCGATGAGACCTTGCGCCGCTGCTTCCTCGTAGCCCGACGTGCCGTTGAACTGTCCCGCTCCGTAGAGCCCCGATATGGTCTTGAATTCAAGTGTGGGCAGGAGCTGTGACGGGTCGGCGCAGTCGTACTCGATGGCGTACGCGAAGCGCATTACCTGCGCGTTTTCAAAGCCGACGAGCGAGTGAAGCATCTGGAGCTGTACCTCGGCGGGCAGAGAGGAAGAAAATCCCTGGAGATAGATCTCCTCGGTATCGAATCCCATCGGCTCGGCAAAGAGCTGGTGCCTTGGCTTGTCGGAAAACCTTACCACCTTGTCCTCGATGCTGGGGCAGTAGCGGGGGCCCGTACCCTTGATCACGCCTGAATATAGGGGAGAGCGGTGAAGGTTGTCGCGGATTATCTGATGTGTTTTTTCGTTGGTGTATGCGATATAACAGGGCGTCTGAGGGGCAGAATTAAGCTTCTCGGCGTCCGTTTTGTAGGAGTAGGGAATTACGTCCGTCTCGCCGTCCTGACGCTCAAGCTTCGAAAAATCGATGCTGGCGCGGTGTATGCGGGGCGGTGTGCCGGTCTTGAAACGCATGAGCTTGACGCCGAGCGCTTCCAGACAGTGATTTAAGCCCGAAGAGGGGAGCATACCGTCGGGGCCCGAGCTGTACGCCGTGTCGCCGACGATGACTCTGCCTTCAAGGTAAGTTCCCGAGCAGATGACAGCCGCCTTGGTCTCGTAGTACGCGCCCAGCTTGGTGGTCACGCCGCAGACCTTGCCGTCTCTGACGTCGACGTCCACTACCTCGCCTTGCACCACCTTGAGGTTCTCGGTGTTCTCCAGCGTCTGCTTCATTATTGAATGGTAGAGCATTCTGTCCGCCTGGATACGCTTTGAGTGTACCGCGGGGCCTTTGCCCAGGTTGAGCGTTCTGCTCTGCATGGTGACCTTATCAGCCGCCACGCCCATCTCGCCTCCGAGGGCGTCTATCTCGAATACCAGGTGTCCCTTTCCCGTTCCGCCGATTGACGGGTTACAGGGCAGGTTTGCTATCTGGTCCAGATTTAACGTAAAAAGTATTGTTTTCAGTCCCATTCTTGCGCTTGCCAGCGCGGCTTCTGTGCCTGCGTGACCTGCGCCGATGATTACGATATCGGATTTATCTGCGATAAAAGTGTTCATTGTTTGAAATTTGGATTAAGATTTATTGTTTGAGTAAATTTTATAATTTTTTATATTCTTTATGTATAGTAGATGCCCATTCATTTCCTTTTCTTTCGAGAAAGAAAAAGAAAGGAAGTTTTGCATTCTTCGAATGCGGCGAAAGAAAAGGAAAGACCGTGGTAGTACGGAAAGGCTCGCAGAAAATTCGCTCAAAAAGCACGAGCGAATTTTAAGGTGCAAAATACTGCCGAGTTGCTCCCGCAACACAATAAGTAAGCAAATTGAATGGAAATAAGGGAGTTTAGCATCAATAGGGGGTGGATGTACGCGCAAATATAAAGAGAGAGACAATTTTTCCGAAGGAAAATTACCAGATATTCTCTGACATCAATGCCCTTGCGGTGTTGATGTCAGAGAAGCTTTTGCGCAGCTTTTCTCGAAAAGCGCGTTCTCTCTTATGTTCGCACGAGCATCCTTCTTAGTGATGGTAATTTCCGTTACTATTGATGTTCAAGGCTCTGTAGAGCTGTTCAAGGAGAATGACGCGCATGAGCTGGTGGGGGAAGGTCATGGGGGAGAAGGAGAGACGGAAGTCGCAGGCGGCTTTAACGTCCTCGGGAAGCCCGTCTGCGCCGCCGATAACCAGACTGATAGTACCTTGACCTGCGGTCGCGGCTTTGGCGCACAGAGCGGCAAAATCGGGCGAGGAAAGCTCCTTGCCTTCGATGCACAGCGCGATCTTATAACTCTTGTCCGCGAGGGCGGGCAACAGTTTTTTATCGTCCTTCAGCTCTACCGTAGTGAGCTTACAGTAAGCGCCCAGACGCTTTTCGTATTCTTTACAGGCATCGCGGAGATAATTTTCCCTCAGCGTGCCTACACATATAATTTTGATGTTTAACATAGGTTAAGGGGGAGACGGTCGGCAGGTGAGCACCTGCGGGCAGATAATTATTTAAGTTTTGTTGTTTTTCGTAGGGGTGTTCTTTTAACGCCCGCCGGGCGAACACAGTTCGCCCCTACGGGTGTATCGATTGATATTTGGTTAAAGTTTGCACACGGGACGTCGAGGCGCCGTCCCCTACCGAATTTGAGGGAATTTCTTCGTTATGGGTAGGAAATGTACGCTCTTTTTAAAAGAGGAAACACGGACTTTTTTCGAAGAAAACTCTTAATTATTTTCTTGCGCCGATGCCTACGGGTGTCGGCGTAAGAAAAGTTTTGCGGGTTTGCCGAAGGCATACAAGGCTTTCTTTCAAAAGCGACCGTATTCTCCTTTTGGAACGCCCGAACATCCCTACACAAAGCGTAGAAGTTCAGCGCGGGGGGCGCAGACGAGGGAAGTGGGAGAAAGGGAAGCGGCGTCGAGAGCTTTGCGAACGGTATAGAGCGCAAGATCAGGGGTATTGTTTTCGGGACTGATGTGCGCAAGCATGACGTTTCGGACTCCGCGCCCGACGAGCTTGACGGTAAAAGCGGCGCAGTCGTCGTTTGAGGTATGTCCCCAATCGGACAGGATGCGGTATTTAAGCTCCTCGGGGTAAAGCCCCAGCTTCAGCATGATGATGTCGTGATTGCACTCGGTGATGACGTCTCGGCAGTCCGAGAAGAAATCGAGAAGCTCGTCCGTAGGACAGCCGACGTCGGTACAGATCCCGAGGGATATTCCGCCGCCCGTGATCTTGTACGCAACGCAAGCGGCGCTATCGTGTCGAACGGGCAGAGAAGTGACGTTCAGCTCACCCACAACCGCCGAAAAGGCGGTATCGTGAGGGATCGGACGGTCACGGTAAGGGAAGCCCTTGCCCCGCGAATAAGCCAAAATCGACGGCTCGGTCATGTGGACCGGAATGTCATATTTCTTGAAAAACGTCTCAAGTCCTGCGATGTGGTCGGAATGCTCGTGGGTTATGAAAACGGCGTCGATGTCCGAAAGCTCCAAGCCGATGGAGCGGAGCATGGTGTTTGCCGTACGGCAGGATACGCCGAGGTCGATAAGTATATTTGTTTTTCCCGTGGTGATAAGGGTGCAGTTAGCTTTTGAGCCTGAGGAAAGCGACCACACTTGGGGAGTTATTATTGAAGTCATAATTTGTTTGTGTAATTTTTAAAATTTTACGCCACCGTGACGTATTGCGGATAATTTTTATTTTTCTTTTAAAAGTTCTTTTTATATAGATTTCGCGTTTTTCTTCCTTCTTTCGAGAAAGAAAGAAGAAGAAATGCGTGAATGCTTCGCATTCTGCAAAAAGAAGAAAGAAAGACCGTGGTAGATTTTTAGCGGCTCGCTGAAAATTCGCTCAAAAGCAGGAGCGAATTTTGGGTTGTAAAAATGATGTTATTGCGGTCATTTCTACAAAAATGCTCGCCCACGCTTCGCATTTTCGGGGTGTGCTGGGTAGGTTGGTGTAGAAATTTTCGTTTGTGGGTGAGATGATGTGCGCTCTTGTTGAAAAGGGGAGCGCGGACTCTTTCCGAAGGAAACACTCAATAATTCTTTTGCGCCGATGCCTTTGGGTATCGGCGTAAAAGAAGTTTTTGCGGAGCTTTTTTCAAAAAGCGACCGTTCTCTCCTTTCAAAAAGCGACCGTTTCTCCTTTCTCACCCGAAGTAAATAGGGAAGAAATATTCGGTGATAAAAGCCATCATGATAGCGATGAGGAGTGGAAGCGCGACCATAAGGAGCGGACGCCCTTTCTTTTTGAGAGCGTTTTCCTCGTCGATGAAGGACTGCTTTTCGGCGGGAGACCATTCATCGGGGAGCTCTTCGGGAGTGGGTGTTTTACCCATACGTCCGCGGACCACGATAACGTAGGCGATAATGGGAATACCCGCCAGTATCTCGTAGACCACGAAGAAGATCCGCAGATCCAGGAGCAGGAGCACCTTCAGAACGGCGTAGAGCAGAAAGCCGACTCCGAGATATTTGAGCGCGGACTTCCACTTGAATTTAGTCTTTTCGTAGGGGAGTGATTTCAGCGTCTTCATCACAGACGCTTTTTTGGGCTTATCCTGCTTATTATGTCTGTTTTTCGCCATAGGCTCAGACCTTGATAGCCCCTTCGGGACGAATGTTCAGTACAGCGCAAGCGCCTTCGCCGAACGCGGCGTCCATATACGCCTTGAACTCAGCCTTATACTGCAGAGGCACGAATGCCTGAACGGTTCCTGCAAATCCGCCGCCGTGAACACGCCAAGCGCCGCCCTTGCCGGTAAGGAAGTGCTTGCAGAGGGCAAGAGCGAGGGAAAGTCCCTGCTCGGAAACGTTCTTGACGGTGAAGACGTTCTGGAGCTGCTTGAAGGAAGAGTCTCCGGAAGCGAGAACTCCTGCAAAGAAGCCTTCGAGGTCGCCCGCTTTGAGTGCAGCCTTCTGAGCCGCGACGCGGTCGTTCTCCTCGATGAAGTGGAGAGCTCTCATAATAGCGCGGTCGCCGAGGGTTTGGCGGAGCGCGGGTAACTTGGAAAGGATATCGTCGTAGGTGAGACCGCGGAGAACGGGCGCGCCGAACTCCTTTGCCACCGCCTTCATTTCGGCGGGGACGGAAGCGTAATCCTCATTCAGATCGGCGTGGTTACCGCCCGTGTTTACGATGCAGAGGCAGTAGCCGGCTTTGGAGAGGTCGAAATCGAGCTTTTCGATAAGAGGCTTTGTGGGATCGGCAAAGTCGATAGCGACGAAGCCGCCGACTGCGCAAGCGGTCTGGTCCATAAGTCCGCAGGGCTTACCGAAGAAGGTGTTCTCTGCGTACTGGGAGATCTTTGCGAGAGTGGGGGAGTCGATTGCGCCGCCGTTGTAGAAATGGTTCATCACGTTGCAGACCTGAACCTCGAAAGCTGCGGAAGAGGATATACCCGAGCCCTTGAGCACGTTTGACGTGGTGTAAGCGCAGAAGCCGCCGTAAGCGTAGCCTCTCTTGCCGAAGCCGTCGCAGATGCCCGCGATGATAGCCGCGGAGCCGTAATTCTCGTAAGCGTCGGGATCGAGGTTGCTTACGTTTATGACGTCCTCGGGGAAGCCTTTGGACTTTATGCGGACAACGCCGTCATCGGTCTTGGAAGCGACTGCGATGATATCGAGGTCGAGGGCGGCTGCAAGGACGCAGCCCTGGTTATGGTCGGTATGGTTACCGGAGATCTCGCTTCTGCCGGGAACGGAGAAGAGTGATACCTCGAGGTCTCCGTAGAGAGCTTTGAATTCCTCAGCGGCTTCGGTGTATCTTGCGCGCTGGAGTGAAACATTATCGTTTCCGTAAAGATAGGCGAATCTCGCGTCGAGAGCTCCGTCTGCTATATTTTTAATGAGTTCTGTTACGTTCATGATTAAACAAGTCCTTCCCAAAAAGTAGTTTTATTATATATTAAGAGTTATAGTCATTATAGCACAGTTCCGCTCAATTTTCAATAAGAATTTTAAATTTTATTACTTTTTTACCGTTACGTCTTGCCGAAAGAGCTCCCGAAAAAGCAAACGGCGGGTTAGGGGTTAGATCAAAGGGCTTTTTTTACTGTGAAAATCAGTTTGTAAAATTTTTTAGAATGAGAAATATAAGGCGAAAAGTGTTCAAAATGTGAAATTATAATTAAATATGAAATAAAAACTTGAAAAAATGGAAAAATGGTGGTATAATTATATAAGACGCCTGTGGGCGTGTAATAATTTTTGCGGTCATACCGTAAGGATTTTTATTTGAGTAAATTTTTTTATTTTTCTTGAATTATTCTTTTTGTAAATGATTCCGCATCTTTCTTCCTTTCTTTCGGGAAAGAAAGAAGAAAGACGCTCCAGAAAGAAGAAAGAAAGCCCGTGGTAGATTTTCAGCGGCTCGCCGAACCCCCTCGCGTAACACACTCCGTGTGCTCGGGGGTTGGGTACAATAGCTCCGCCAAAGCGGTGATACCAACAGATGTTCGCACAAGGTACATGGTATCACTGCTACCGCAACACCCTAAAGCAGGGAAACAGGTAGGTTTTCTTCGCTTGTGGGTGAGGTGATGTATGCTCTTTTTTGAAAAGGGTGTACGGACTTTTTTCGAAGAAAACACTTAAATAATTCTCTTACATCGATGCCCTCGCGGTGTCGATGTAAGAGAAGTTTTTGCGGAGCTTTTTTCAAAAAGCGACCGTATTCTCTCTCAAGAAAGGAAAATACAACAATGGAAGAGATCAGAAATGAAAAAGGCGGGGTATCCGTCAGTACAGAGAACATATTTCCGGTAATAAAGCAGTGGCTTTATTCGGAGAAGGAGATATTTTTGCGCGAGATAGTGTCCAACGCTTGCGACGCGGTGACGAAGCATAAGCGCCTCGTTTCGCTTTCGGAAGCCGAGGAGAGCGCGGAGCCGTACAGAATAACGGTACGCGCGGACAAGGAGCTCAAAACGCTCACGGTCTCCGACAACGGTATCGGAATGACCGCGGAGGAGATCAAGAAGTATATATGTCAGATCGCTCTTTCCGGCGCGCTGGACTTCATCGAGAAGTACGAGGGCAAGGACGCGAGCGGCGGCGGTATCATCGGACATTTCGGTCTGGGATTCTATTCGGCGTTCATGGTCGCTGACACGGTTGACGTCATCAGCCGTTCGTTCACCGGCGCTCCCGCGGTCAAGTGGACCTGCGAGGACGCGGGTAGCTACGAGTTCTCCCCCGCCGAAAGAGAAGGCAGAGGAACGGACATCGTTATGCACATCAACTCCGATAACGAGGAGTACCTCTCCGACTACAAGCTGAAGGAGATACTGGACAAGTACTGCGCGTTCATGCCCGTTGAGATCTACTACGAGAGCGCGGAGCTTGACAAGAAAGCCGAGGAAGCGGCTAAGGATAAAAAAGAGGGCGAGGAAGCCGAGGACGTTACCCCGAAGCCCATAAACGACGTGTCGCCCCTTTGGCTCAAGAACCCCTCTGAATGCACCGAGGAGGAATACACGGAGTTCTACCGCAAGGTGTTCGGGGACTACCGCGAGCCTCTGTTCCATATCCATATCAACGCCGATTACCCGCTGAACTTCAAGGGAATACTGTATTTCCCGAAGCTGAACCACGAGTTCGACAATATGGAAGGTCAGGTCAAGCTGTACTACAATCAGGTCTTCGTGGCGGACAACATCAAGGAAGTCATTCCCGAATATATGCTGATGCTGAAGGGCGTCCTCGACTGCCCCGATATGCCTTTGAACGTATCAAGAAGCTATCTGCAGAGCAACGGCTACGTCAGCAAGATCACCGCTCACATCGCAAAGAAGGTGACGGATAAGCTGAATTCCTTTATGAACACCGACCGCGAGAAGTACGAAAAGCTCTGGTCGGACATCAAGCTGTTCGTCGAGTACGCTTGCCTGCGCGACAGAAAGTTCTACGATAAGGCAAAGACCGCCATTCTCTTTGAGAAGACGGACGGCAAGATGGTGACTCCCGAGGAGTACCTTGAAAAGGCTAAGGAAAAGCACGAAAATACCGTTTACTATACTACGGATAAGACCGCCCAGGCTCAGTATCTGGCGATGTTCGACTCCGCTGAGATCGAGGTGGTCGTGCTTGATAAAATAATCGATACTCAGTTCGTCCAGCTGCTTGAGCAGGACAAAAACGTCAAGTTCACCCGTATCGACTCCGAGATCGCCTCCGCTCTGAAGGGCGACGGCGAGCAGATGGAGAGTAAGGAGCTCGAGGAGCTGTTCAAGAAGGTCTCGGGAAATGAGAAGCTGACGGTCAAGTTTGAGAGCCTGAAGGACGCTTCCGTTCCCGCTGTTCTGAACGTTTCGGAGCAGTCCCGTCGCTTCGACGATATGATGAAAATGTACGCCATGGGCGGCGAAGGCGCGGCTATGGGTTCGATGATCGAGGAGACCTTGATCCTTAACTCGGGTAACTCTCTCATCAGAAAGCTTGCCGAAAATCCTTCCGAGTCCGTTGCCAAGCATCTTTATACTCTTACTCTTCTCAGTAGCAGAAAGCTCACTGCCGATGAGCTTAAATCCTTCCTCAAATCCAGCTTCGATATGCTCGAATCTACGTTTTAAGGGGGAATACGGTCGCTTTTTGAAAGAAAGCTTTGTATGCCTTCGGCAAACCCGCAAAAACTTCTTTTACTGCGATAGCAAGAGCCATCGCAGTAAAAGAAATATTTAGGTGTTTCCTTCGGAAATCGTCTGTGCATCCATTTTCAACAAGAGCGAACATTTACTACCCACAAACAAGAAAAACTCACTCATTTTCCTGCTTTATGTAGTTGCGGTAGCAGGGATACCGTGTACCTTGTGCGAACATCTGCTGGTATCCATCTTTGCGGAGCTATTGTACCCAACCCCCGAGCACACGGAGTGTGTTACGCGAGGGGGTTCGGCGAGCCGTACCAAATCTACCACGGTCTTTCTTTTTCTTTCTTTCGCCTACTTCTTTCCTTTTCTTTCTCGAAAGAAAAGGAAAGAAATGGGCATTTACTAAAGAAAAAAGTAACTTTAAAGAAAATAAAAAATATCCGCAATACGCCACGGTGGCGTAAAACAAAAATATTTACACAAATAAACTATTTCGCCTGCAGGCGTAAAACAACCCATTTACACAAATAAAATTCCTTTATGAATCAAAACTCAAATCTCACCCCTGCATTTGAAACCGCGGCGCATTTCGCGGAACTTATATCCTCAGTCACGGAATGTCGGTTTTCATTCATCGACGATCTAGCGTACAGTCTGTTCTTCACGGACGGCGGCGTGAGGGAAGTCCGCGAGCTGACGGAAGAAAGCTTTATAGCGGATTACCAAGCCTTGACCGCGCCGCTTCGGGCGGGAGGAGTCTCGTCGGAGACTCCGAAGCTGACCTCTGGGTTTCTGGACGGCTTTCAGAAGTCCGCCGAAACGGTCTCACTCAGTTACTTCTGCGCGTCAGTATGCGCTGCGGCAGAGGAGGCGGGGCGTAAGCTCGGCGCGTCCGACTTTTTCGACCGCGACGCTTTGCCTGTAAACAGCAAGATCGCCTACGTCCGCAACGCCTTTTCCGATGAGGCGTACGAGATATTCAGCCGAGTGGTTCCGAACTCCTCGGTGGTCTATCCGGGAAGCTTCGTCGCGGTATGCGAGGAGGTCTATTACGGCAGAGCGGGTTACTGCATTCTGCCTTATGAGACCTTGGCTGAAGGCTCGCTTTCGGGCTTTCAGCGTATGATACGAAAGTACGATCTTTATCCGGTCTTTACCTGCTCCGTTCAGGGTGCGCAGAATACCCAGAGCGGGCAGAACTTGACGCGTTTTGCGCTTCTCAGCCGCGGCTGTATTTCCTCGCTTCAGAATTACGGGGAGCTTGGCTGGCTGAGCAGCCGTAAATACGTCAGGATCACGCTTGATAACCCTGAAAAGGGAGTGCTGTCGCAGATCGGAATTGCGGCGGCAGTTCTTGGACTTGAAAGCGCAAAGATCGAGAGCGTACCCGTCTCCTGGGACGGCGACCGCTACTCCTATATTATGAATTTTAAGCTTCTTACTGATGATCCCTGCCCGTTCCTGCTTTATCTGGAGATGGAGGTGCAGGAATGCTCCGAGGTTTGTATCTTTACGGAGCTTTTGTGACACCTTGTGACACCTTAAATTTGTGCGAACATGGTTTGGTGTCACTTTGAATATCTCTCGCCGACAATGTCAGCGCTTTTTCCTCGCGGAAAAAGACGGAATATTCGCAAGGCTCGGTGTAAGAATAAAGTAACAATTTTACTTAAATAAACTATTCGCTGCGGGACGCCACCCGCCTTCGGAGAGAGTCCGTGTTCTATTTTGAAAAGTGTGAACCCACTTTTTCGAAGAAAATTACGTAGTAATTCATTTACACCGATGCCTTCTGGTGTCGGTGTAAATGAAGTTCTTTGCGGCTTGCCGCAGGCATACAGCTTGCCGCAAGCATGCAAGATTCCTTTTCAGGAAAGGTAACATTATGAAAAAACTATTGGTAATTGACGGAAACAGCATATTGAACAGAGCGTTTTACGGAGTAAGACCGCTGACGAATTCAGCGGGACTGCATACAAACGCGTTGTTCGGAATGCTGGGAATACTGCAGAAGCAGATAAGCGAGGTAAAGCCGGATTACGCGGCGATAGCCTTCGACCTGCCGCAGCCGACCTTCAGACATAAGCAGTACGATCAGTACAAGGCGGGCAGAAGGAAGATGCCGGAGGAGCTGGCGGTACAGCTTCCGTATTCGAAGCGTCTTTCGGAGTGCATGGGACTCCACGTCCTGGAGCTGGCTGGCTACGAGGCAGACGACATACTCGGAACCGTTTCAAAGATGGCGGCGGACGCAGGGGTGCAGAGCTACGTCCTGACGGGCGACCGCGACTCGCTCCAGCTTATCGACGACGTCACAACGGTCCTTCTGGCTACCAATAACGATACCGTTCCTTACGACAGAGCGAGGTTCGTGGAGAAGTACGGCGTTCAGCCGGAGTCCTTCGTGGACGTCAAGGCGCTGATGGGCGACTCGTCGGATAATATCCCGGGAGTGCCGGGAATAGGCGAGGTCACGGCTTTGAAGCTTATCGCAAGGTTTGAGAATATCGATAACGTTTACGCCGATCTCGATAACGCAGGGCTGGGTAAGTCGGCAAAGCAGAAGATGGCGGACGGAAAGGACTCCGCTTACCTTTCGAAAATGCTGGCTACCATCGTTCGAGATGCCCCCGTCATCGAAAATATAGAGACACTTGCTTTTGAAGGAATGAAAAGGGGAGAGATGTATCTCCTGCTTAAGGAGCTGGAATTTACCTCTCATATAAAGAAATTCGGACTTTCTGATACCGATGCATCCGCGGCGGACACCCGCGGTGAAAGCGCCGAGCAGACCGAGCGCCGCGGCGAAAGCAAAGCCTCCGCCGAAGGCGGAGACAGCGCGGCGTCCGAAAATAAAACGGATACGGAAAATATTGCGCCGCCGCGCTTGAGCGCGCCCGCAATCGAGAATATACCTCTTACGGAGCTGAAAAAAATGCGCGGGCGCTCCTTTGCTTTCGCCGCGGGCGAGGGCGAGGCGGCGTTCTGCGGTACCGATACGTGCTACAAAGCCGAGTTCAAGGCGCTTTCAGAGCTTGCGTCCGCGTTAGCGGAGAGCGGTATAGCCCTGACGGCTTTCGACAGCAAAAAGTATCTTTCTCTGTTTTTGAGAGAAGGAGTAACACCCGATCAGGTGAATTTTGAGGACGACGTGGTTCTCAGCGCCTACGTAATAGATCCCGCCAGAAACGGATATGATCTTGAAGAGATGTGGGAGATCTACGGTCAGGGCTCGATATCTGCGCTTGGCGAGGGAGTATGCGGAGAAGCGGCGGCGATCGCCTATCTTCGCGGAGTCTTTGCGAAAAAGCTTGATGAAACGGGTATGGCGAAGCTTTATAAGGAGATAGAGCTTCCCCTTGCCGCCGTTCTTGCGGATATGGAGTATACGGGCTTCAAGCTCGACACCGCCGCTCTGACCGAGTTCCTTGAAAAGCTGAAGGAGATGGAGACGGAGCAGGCAAAGCGGATATATATGCTGGCGGGACGGGAGTTCAATATCAATTCCCCGAAGCAGCTTGGCGAGGTTCTTTTTGAAGAGCTGAAGCTCCCCGCGGGTAAAAAGACCAAGACGGGTTACTCAACGGGCGCGGAGATACTTGAAAAGCTTCGTCCCGAGCACGAGATAATCGGAGAGATACTTGAATACCGCGCCGTTGCAAAACTGCGCTCCACTTACGCCGAAGGTCTTCTGAAGGCGGCGGACGGAGAGGGAAGAGTGCATACCGTGTTCAGTCAGACTACGGCTGTTACGGGCAGACTTTCATCTTCCGAGCCGAATTTGCAGAATATTCCCGTCCGTACCGAGCTTGGCAGAGAGATGAGACGTTTCTTCGTCGCGTCGGGCGAGGACCGCGTGCTCATAGACGCGGACTACAGCCAAATCGAGCTTCGTCTGCTTGCCCATATCGCCCGCGATCAGGTCATGACGGACGCCTTCGTCTCAGGCGAGGACGTTCACGCGGTCACCGCGTCGCAGGTCTTCGGAGTTCCGCTTTCCATGGTCACTTCCGAGATGAGAAAACGGGCTAAGGCTGTGAATTTCGGTATCGTTTACGGTATAGGCGAGTTCTCACTGGCGCAGGATATCGGCGTTACCCGTAAGGTTGCGGGTGAGTATATAAAAAATTATTTTGCAAAGTACACGGGTATAGACGCTTATCTGAGCGCCGCCGTCGAAAGCGCGAAGGCGCTTGGATACGTTGAGACCATCTTCGGCAGACGCCGCTATATTCCCGAGCTTACCTCTGCCAAAGCTATGCTCCGCGCCTTCGGTGAGCGCGTTGCGATGAACAGCCCTATCCAGGGATCGTCCGCCGATATTATCAAGCTTGCTATGATAAACGTCAGCCGCGCGCTGAAAGCCGAGAACCTCGACGCTCGCTTGATCCTTCAGATCCACGATGAGCTTATCGTAGAGTCCAGCCGTTCCGACGCGCCCCGCGCTTCTGAGATACTTCGCCGCGAGATGGAAAAGGTCGTCTCCCTTACCGTCCCTCTTACCGTCGATCTCCAGCTCGGCTCCAGTTGGTTTGAATGTAAATAGGCGACACTGTTTAATTTGTGCGAACATAGGTTTGTGTCGCCCCTCGAATATTTCTTTTCGACACGGTCGAAACTTTTTTCTAACGAAAAAAGCCCGAAATATTCGCCAGCTGTAGTGGAATTTTAAATAACAAGCTGTGCAAATAAATCATTTTCCTGCTTTAGGTAGTTGCGGGAGCAACTCGGCAGTATTTCATGTACCTTAAAATTCGCTCCTGCTTTTGAGCGAATTTTTGGCGAGCCGTCAAAATTCTACCACGGTCTTTCTTTTTCTTTCTTTCGCCTACTTCTTTCTTTTTCTTTCTCGAAAGAAAAGGAAAGAAATGGGCATTTACTAAATAAAAAGTAACTTTAATAGAAAAAATTATAAAAAATACGCAAAATATCCCAGTGGCGTAAAACAACAAAATTCATAAAAAAATCTATATATCCCCCCGAAAGGATAAAACCTTATGTTCTTCATTCTGAACAAAACCGGCAAGATCACACAAACGATAGGGATCGATCCATCAAAAAAATACATCTGCGCGCTCGGATGCTTTGACGGAGTGCATATCGGTCACCGTTCGCTCATCGACACAGTCGTCAACGATAAGAGCGGACTGGTCCCGGCAATATGGACGTTCTCAGCGCCGCTTACCTTCCCGTACATCGAGACGGTGGAAAAGCGCCTCAACCTCTGCGGAGAGTACGGTATCAAATTCGCGTTCTGCGAGGAGTACGAGGACCTGAAGCGTATGACGCCCCGAGAGTTCGTAAAGTATTTAGCGGAGGAAATGAACGTCGCGCATATTGTCTGCGGCGAGGATTTCCGTTTCGGTAAGGACAGGGCAGGGGACGTTGAGGTGCTTCGCCACGAGTGCGATCTCTTCGGCGTTGCGCTGACGGTGAAATCACCCGTAATGGCGAATATTTACGGCGAGACAGTAAAGGTGAGCTCAACGGTCATTAAAAAGCTAATACAGAACGGCGACGTCGAGACAGCAAATAAACTGCTCGGCCGCCCATTCACTCTCAAAGGAGTAGTTATAAACGGCAATAAGATCGGCAGGACCATCAGCGTTCCAACGGTCAATCAGAGCCTGCCGAAGATGCGGGTTTCGCCCCGTTTCGGAGTGTACGACAGCGTTTTCAAGGTGAACGGAGTCAGTTATCCGTCCGTTACCAATATAGGCGTACGCCCTACGGTCAATAAAAACGAGGACAATATCACCTGCGAGACGCATATTATCGGCGAGAGCCTGGATCTGTACGGAATGATAGTCGAGGTGGAATTCCGCCGCTTTAACCGTCCCGAGGAAAAATTCGCCAACCTCGCCGACCTCAAAGCCCAGATCAAAAGGGATATAGAGCATTCTGCGGAGTATTACGAGAGCCGGGAGGATATTTGATTTTGTGGAAATAAGAGCCTTCTCCAGTGGTGAGAACAAGATAACTTCGTTATCAAGCGAGTTTGCTATGCAAACATCGGGTGTCACGAGCAACGTGAGTGACGGATGAGGTGTAAAAAAGTCCAAATGCTACGAACACCTCATCCGTCTTGCCTTCGGCAAGCCACCTTCTCCCACTGGAGAAGGCTTTTCTAGTGAATATTTTGAGGTAAATATGTAAATATGAAGAATAAAGACAAAATGCGGGAAGTTATCGAAATACTCAAGCAAAACGTACGTAGCGACTGCGCCCTCGAATTTGAAGGCGACCCTTGGAAGCTGGCGGTTATGGCGAGACTGTCGGCGCAGTGCAAGGATGAGCGTGTAAACGCAGTCTGCCGCGGACTGTTCAAGCGTTACCCGACCGCGGAAGCGATGGCGGAGGCGGAGATCGGGGAGCTGACGGAGCTTGTCCGTCCCTGCGGACTTTACCGCGTAAAGGCTCAGAACATAAAGGAGATGTCGAGGATAATCGTGACGGAGTACGGCGGGCTGGTGCCGTCTGATATGGAGGCTTTGACCGCGATGCCGGGAGTCGGCAGAAAGATCGCCAACCTTATCCGAGGCGACCTGTACGGTCTTGGCGGAATAGTCGCGGACACGCACTGTATCCGCATCTGCGGACGGCTTGGATTTTACCCCGAAACGCTGAAAGATGCGGTCAAGGTGGAAAAAATACTTACTCCCCTCGTTCCGACAGAGGAGCAGACGGACCTTTGCCACCGTCTGGTCTGGTTCGGACGGATCACCTGCGATGCCCGCGCCCCGAAGTGCGAAAGTTGCATTTTAAGTCATTTGTGCAAGCATAAGAAAGATTCAATATAAAAAAGCGCGGGGGCTCTGCTATGAATCTTTAGCGGAGAAAACACGAACACCACCAAGAAAATCCTTGGCGGTGTTTTTCTGTCGGCAATAGCTTACCCAAGCCTCCCTTTGCACAAGGGAGCCTTATATGCACCATCCCTCTGCGGATAGTGGGTTCGGGCTTCTGCCCGATTGTGTGTGGACGTCCACGCGCTATGCTTGCCCTAGCCATAGACGCGAGCGTCGGGAAAGCAGAAAATGCAACTTGATATATTTAAGTTTTTGTGCTATAATATCTTTGAAAATCAAAGCAAAACTATACTTTTCCTCAACAAACACTTCGTGGAATAATTCCTGAAATCTGATATAATAAAATCACAAAAGCGCTTTTGAATACTTTTTGGAGGACAATATTATGTCTATTGGTTCAACCATAAAACGCCTGCGCCGCGAGAAGGATATTACGCAGGAACAGCTTGCAGAGAATCTGGGGATCACTTCGCGTGCGATTTCTCAATGGGAATGCGATAGGACCGCCCCAGACATTTCCCAACTCCCCGCACTCTGTCATATATTTGATGTTTCGTCTGATGTTTTGCTCGGAATCGATGTCGAGAAGAACAATGAGGAAATAAAGAAATATTTGAGCGATGCGGCTGAATTGGGCTATCAAGGGAAAGGCACTGAACGTACAGAGCTTCTCCGCGAAGCAAACAAAAAATTCCCGCGCGATTATAAGATCATGCAAAGCCTTGCCGATTCGTTGGTGTGTGAGTATTCTCGAAAAGGCATCAAGGAATACGAAGAGGTGTTTGATCTTTGCAATCGAATCCTTGCCGAGTGTACCGATAGTTTGATTCG
>SVSQ01000095.1 GCA_015064245.1 Oscillospiraceae bacterium
CCAATACGAAAATCGGTAAATTCCGCCCATTTATGATGATCGGAAACGGCATCATGGCGGTGAGCGTACTGCTTCTGTATGTCTTTACCCCACTTGTTCCGGATACTATGATGTGGCTCAGATACGTTCTGTTCGTTGTCCTTTATATGGTCTGGGTAATAGGCTATACCTTCCAGACGTCAGTTACCAGAAGCGCTCAGGCGGTACTTACGAACGATCCAAACCAGCGCCCGCTGTTTACGGTATTCAATACCGTAGGATCTCTTGTGGGAATGGGACTCATGCAGATCGTGGGAATGGTCATGGCTTGGGACTCCTTTGCGGGAGATTACAACGCCAAATGGTACGCTATAATGACGCCTATCGGAATAGTCATCTCGATTTTACTTACCGTTCTTGCTATTATCGGTATTGCCGAAAAGGATAATGAAAAATATTTCGGTATCGGCGGTCAGCAGGAGGCTGTAAAGATATCCGAATACGTCTCCATAATTAAGAGCAACAAGCCTTTGCAGAGACTTATGGTGGCGGGCGGCGGATGTAAGCTCGCGCTTGCTATTGCCCAGAATATGACGGTGCTCATCATGCTTTACGGATGCATGATGGGAAATTACGATAGCTTCAATATGGTATTTATGGCTCTCGGATACGTTTTCTCAGCTCCATTTTTCCTGCTGACGGTCAGAACATCTCAGAAGCACGGTCAGAAAGCGTCGCTTATGAAGTACGTCAGCGTTGCTCTGATATGCTACGTTGGCGTTCTTGCGCTGCTTGCGCTCTGGCAACCGGGCAATCCCGCGGTGAATCTGAGCATGTTCGGAGAAAACGGACTCTCGATAAACCTTTATACGGTTGCATTCGTTCTGTTCTTCGGTATTGGCTACGGAGCGTATTACTCAACAGCGGATATGCCGATCCCCATGGTCGCCGATTGCGCGGACTACGAGACCTACCGCTCGGGAAAGTTCATCCCGGGTATTATGGGAACTCTTTTCTCCCTTGTCGATAAGCTGGTGTCATCTCTTGCGGCGGCAGTGGTCTCCGTCGCTCTAATGTGCGTCGGTATAAACGATCTTCCGACTAAAGTAACGCCTTATTCGGAGGGTATGAACCTGGTGGTCATCGCGCTGTTCTGTATCGTACCGATGTTTGCGTGGGTAGTGACGCTTATCGCTATGAAGGGCTACTCTCTTGACGGTAAAAGGATCAAGACTATTCAGGCTGTGAACGCCGCCAGAAAATCGGCGCTCGCGGAAGGAAAGTCCATAGAACAGGTCATGGCGGAGATCACGGACGAGAGCGTTATCACAGACTGAATTTAATAAAAAATGGCTATGTCACACTATATGACTGATAAATTGGTGTTTATATGTGTGAGCAGAAATGAAAGCCTTCTCCCACTGGAGAAGGCTTCTTATTTGAAAAAATTTTTGAAAAGCTATTGACAATTAACTGTATTAGTGTTATAATACAGTCACTGTGTTACTCGAGTGATACAGTTTAAACGGAAAGGACTGAGGGCGTAATGATATCATTTGATAATTTCATCTCGCAGGAAGGCGTACCCATATATCTGCAGATCGTGAAGCATATAAAGAGCGGAATAGTCTCGGGCGCAGTCAAGAACGGCGACGAGGTCCCGTCGAGGCGGGTATTGTCCGCGCTTCTCGGAATAAACCCGAACACAATACAGAAGGCGTATAAGATACTTGAGGATGATGGACTTATGGAGTCCCGTTCCGGAGCCAAGAGTTATATGGTCTTTGATGAGAGCGCAGTCGCAAGTGTGAGAGGAGAGCTTCTTAAAAACGACGCTGTGGCAGTAGTGAATTCACTCAAAGGTATGGGGCTTACTAAAGAAGAAGCATTGGCTCTTATAGAAAATTATTGGGAATGAGGTGATTATAATGAAAAAGCATTTATCCGTTTTCGGACTTTTCGCAAGAAGCTCGATATACAAAATTATCGGCGTAATACTGCTGATCAGCGCGGCGCAGGCGTTCTTTTTCAGAATGGAGCTTGACAAAGCGTTGAAGGCTTACGAGGCAGTAGGCTCGGGAATGGCGACTCTTGAAAAAATGCTGGCGAGAGGCGCGTTTGGAGAGTGGCTTGCCGCAGGATTTATTGTCATTACGGTTTTTCTGTGTCTTACGGGACATCAGGCAAATGCAGGCTACACCATTCAAAGGCTTTCTGTCAGCGAAAAGCTCACCTTCATATATCAAGGGATCTATAACACGCTGATATACGTTACACTCGCGGCGTCGCAGATCGTTCTCGCGTATTTTCTTTGTAAATACTACGTTGCTTCAGCGCCGCAGGAAACGGTGAGCGATCAGACTCTCTTCCTTGCTTTTTACAGAAATCAGCTTTTGCACGGCCTTCTCCCTCTTGAAGACATGGCATTGTGGATAAGGAACGTGTTGCTGGCGATATGTCTGGGATTTACAGCCGCGCAGTTTCCGTATAAATTCAGAAGAGGCAAATTTGAAGCGACGGTCATCGCTATGGCGATGTACGTTATCGTATATTTCAGATCGGAGATAGGCGATATTTTTAGAATAGCAAGCGTATCTGTCATAGCTTTGATGATAGGCGCAGAGATCGTATTTACGGTCTTTATGAGAGAGGACGAGGAAGAGGAGGAAGATGGAAGTGAAAGAGTTTCTTAAAAGAAATCTGCCGCCGGGAATGGATCCGAACCCGCAGAAGAATTTGTTTATATTTGGAAATATATCTGCATTTATCATCAGCTTTTTCGCATTTATTGTTAATTATGCAGAGGCGAGACAGCGGCTTTATATGTATTTGGGCGGCGAACTCACGCTGAATGCGGACGCAACGATAGGGCATTTTCACTCTATGCTTGAGCTGTTTCACGGTATGTATTTTCTTCTGATAATGTTTATCCTCGGCTACATTATATATAATTACGCGGACTACCGCCGCGGAAGCAAAAGCATATACACCATGAAGCGTCTGCCAAGCGTCTTCGAGCGGCACAGACGCGCCTTGACAGTTCCACTGCTTTCCGTAGCCGCAACCGTCGCATTAGCGATCGCAGCAGCATTTCTGTTCTTTATAATATACGTTCTCGCTACGCCAAAAATATGCTTGCCCCACGACGTATGGGGAGAATTATGGAGGTCACTCTGATGCTTGAGATCAAAAACGTTACAAAAAAATACGTATTCAAAAAAGCGCTTTCAGACGTTTCCGTTTCATTTCCGAGAGGCGAGATCGTCGGTCTCTTCGGGGAAAACGGCGCGGGAAAAACTACGCTTATGAAATCTATCCTGGGATTTCATTCTTTTGAAGGCGATATAACTCTGGACGGTCAGAGGATCAGTCCTAAGAATATTGCAAAGATATCCTATGCGACCAGCGAGCATTCCTTTTTTCCGAATCTCACTCCCGCAGGACACAGAGAGTTTTACAGCGAGCATTTTGAGGGTTTTTCCGAAAAAAGATTTAAAGGACTTATGGAGTTTTTCGAGCTTCCGATGCACAAGCCGCTCCGCTTCTTTTCAATGGGACAGAAGAATCAGTTTGAGGTCATTCTGGCGCTGTGCCAGGGCGCGGACTACATCCTTATGGATGAGCCCTTTGCGGGCAACGACATATTCAACCGCGAGGATTTTTATAAAGTGCTTCTCGGGATCTTAGAGCCGAATGAAACGGTCATACTTTCTACACACCTGATCGAAGAGGTGTCGGAATTCATCGGCAGAGCAGTTCTGATACGCTGCGGAAGGATAGTGGGGGATATAGGTGTCTCCGAGCTTGAGGAGCAGGGCAAAACGCTTATGAGCTATATCAAAGAAACCTACAATTACCGCGCCGACAGAGTCAGCCGCGCCCTTGACGAGATATCGGGGGAGGACGGCAAATGAAGAAAGTCATAGCTATCGTACTGTTGCTTACTGTTCTGTCCTGCGGGGGATTCTGTATGATAAGCGCCGACGCGCTGAGAGAAAGAGCGAACGTCACCGTAAAGGAAAACGTGCTCTACGGCGACAGATCCTACGCCGAGGGCGCCACGGTATTCACAAGAGCGGAGTATGATTACCATCTGTTCTGGGATACGAAGTATAAGGTAGGGAAGATACCGACCTGCGAAACGGAATACTCTTTTTCAGCAAAGAAGCAGTACCGAGACTCGGAAAGACGTCAGTACGGCGTTATACTTGAATTGGATATAAAATACGGAGTAAACTTAGCGATTCCCGCCGAGGAGCAGAGCGGAATAAGCAAAGCGTTCCGCGAGCTCTACGATGAGACCAAGCCGGGCGAGGAAAAGAAAAGAATGATCCGTCTGCAGGATTATTATGAATACTATCCCATCAGAGTATCCTTCGATCTGCCGGGCACGCTCTGGCAGGGGAACAGTTATGAAGGTCTGAGCCCGGACTCTCAGAAAAACGAAATGGAGGTCTGGGAAAGATTCAACGAATTCTTCAGGATACCGGTACCCAAAGACCTTCCTGCGTTTGAGATATCCGTTTCGCGAAGCGAACGCGGAGACAGTATTGGAATTGGTACGGGGATCATCGGAAGAGAATTCTATTTGCGGGGCACGAACGTATATACGAGCGACAGATGCTTCTTCAGCATCGGAAACAGACTCGGATATCTTGAAGGATACGAAGAGGAGTTCGTGGATACGTCCCTTATCCCCGGCGGATACGGTATCTACAGCGTTTCTTACCGAAACGTAAGAGATGAAACGAACACGAACGGGAATCTTACCTCATGGCATCAGAATTACGATACGGGAATCGATGCAGATTCGCTTACTATGGTATTTCCGCTTGAGCAGAGCGTCGAGGTCAATCAGATCATGGTGAATCCCGATGAAACGAAGCTGCTTTTGCTTACGAGGGAAAGGGATGAGTTATATTTCACGGTCATCGATATCGCGTCAATGAAGGAGCTTCAGAAATTCAAGGTGTGCGACGACAAATATTATGTAGTTAATGAGAACGACGATTTCATCGCAATAGAGGGAGACGAGAATATATCTGTCATCGCCCTTCAGCCAAACGGAGAGTATGAATTGAGCTTCAGCGTACCGATAAACGAAGAGATAAACGTAAACTCGGTTCACAAGGGCATCAGCACAGTAATGGATTTCGACGGCGAGAGGCTGGTTACGGTGGATCCCATA
This sequence comes from Oscillospiraceae bacterium, assembly GCA_015064245.1. GTDB lineage: Bacteria > Bacillota > Clostridia > Oscillospirales > CAG-272 > SIG673. Next base: position 5,168 of record SVSQ01000095.1, read on the forward strand.
TACGAGCGTCAGTACAGCGGATTTGAGACCTGCAGCTTCTCAATGGCGGTCTACACCAAGGACGGACTTATGTATTACGCGGAATACGACAGCAGCCTTTCCGTTATCGCGGACACGGGAAACTACAATTATAACATCTTGCCCCTTGAATTCAGAGTGGAATTGGAGTAAAATAATGAAAAAGCTTATTCCTGTAATGATCATACTGATTTGCTGTCTCCTTACGGGCTGCGGCAGTCCGCACATGCCGATAGAGGACTGCGCATGGCGGCTTCAGGACGCCGTCATGGATTCTCCTGATCGATACAATCAGATAGCTGTTGATTATGATAGAAAAGGCGACGAGCCCGTTGAAGGCGTAAATTATATTATTTGTACCCTTGAGGCGGGCGACGGCGGGTTTACGATCAGAGACAAGACAAATGATCTGACGTTCAGCGGAACTTATAAGCTCATAAGCTCCGACCGCAACGCCATAGTCTATCTTATAGACATAGGCGGTGTTATTGGCAGCGCCGTATCGAGCGCCTTATACTATTCGGACGGCGCGCAGACCAAAACGCTTACTGTAAGCATAGGCGGATATACTTTGAATTTTCACGAAATGAAATAACAGACATACAAAACCAAGGTCAAAACAGCGATCTTGGTTTTTGTATTTCCAAAAAACGAAATTTCATTTTTTTGGAAAATTTCTTCATAGCGGTTGACAAATCGGAAAAAAAGTTGTATAATATATTTCGTCAAAGCGAATAATAATCATTCGTTAAAACGAACAATTTGGATTTCTGTATTTTTCGGAAAGGGATAAGCCTTATGGAATACTTAAAAATTGACGAGATCGCAAAGGAATGGGGGATAGGAGTCCGCCGCGTACAGCTGCTTTGCGCGAGCGGAAAAATAGAGGGCGCAGTCAGATTCGGGCGTGACTGGATGATCCCAAAGGACGCCCAAAAGCCCTTGGACGGCAGAACGAAAGCAGGAAGAACTCTGGTAAACGAGGATATGCCCATGCCGCGCAAAACGCCGTTTCTTTATATGACAGACCTTTACCATACCCCGGGAAGCGCCGACAGCGTTGGCGAAAGCCTTGCCTATAACCATGAGGCTCAGGTGCTTTTTGAAGCCGAGGTCGCATACTCCCGCGGCGATATAGACAAGGTCTACGAGAGCGCAAATTACCTGCTCTCAAAGCATTCGGGGTTCTACGCAATACAGTCCGCAGGTATGCTTCTCGCCATGTGCGCGATATGGAAAGGGGATATCAATATGTGGCGAAGAGCCAAGATACATATTGCCGAAGCCCGTGCAAAAAACGAAAACGACCGAGACGCGATGCAGCTTGCGATAAGCGCTGTGGATATCATGCTCTATAATGTTCAAAGCTTTCCGAAGTGGTTCCAGATCGGCTGCTTTGAGCCGCTGCATAAGGATTCTTACCCGGCGGCAAAGGTGTATTACGCCAAGTTT
>SVSQ01000096.1 GCA_015064245.1 Oscillospiraceae bacterium
GCTCTCCTACCACAAGGAAAAGGGCGCGGCCTGTACCATTGCGGTCCTCAACGTAACCCTTGAAGAGGCGAGCAGATTCGGTATCATGAATACTTACGAAGACGGATCTATCTATGAATTTGAGGAAAAACCGAAGCAGCCAAAGAGCACAAAGGCTTCAATGGGTATCTACATCTTCAACAAGAAGACTCTCTTTGATTATCTTATCGCGGACGAAAACAATCCCGAATCCTCTAACGACTTTGGAAAGAACATAATCCCCGAAATGCTCAAGAACGGCGAAAAGATGTTCGCCTACGACTTCAGCGGTTACTGGAAGGACGTCGGAACCATACAGAGCCTTTGGGAGGCAAATATGGACCTTCTCGGCGCAGAACCGAATTTCAACATAGCTGACAGAGCCTGGAGAATATTCTTCCGCAATAATCCTCTGCCCCCGCACTTCGCAGGCAAGGAATCTTCCATAAAGAATTCTATCGTCACGGAAGGCTGCGAGATATACGGTACAGTCGAAAATTCCGTCATCTTCAATTCCGTCAAGGTGGCTAAAGACGCAGTCATCAAGGACAGCGTTATACTTCCCGGTGTTACGGTCGAGTCCGGTGCGGTTATAGAATACTCTATCGTGGACTCCGATACCGTTATCTCAGCCGGCGTTCACATCGGAGAGCCCAAAGAGACCGCTCCTGCAATTACCGTTATCGGCAGCAATCTGAAGATAACAGCGGAACACAAAATAGCTGCCGGAGATATGGTCAACGCTTCTTCTCTCAAGAGCGTTTAAATAATACTGACGAAAGGATAAAACGGTAAATAATTATGAATGCTGCAGGAATTATTTTCTCTAATCTACACGATATAAACGTTTCCGAGCTTACAAGAAAGCGTACCATGGCGTCAATCCCTTTCGCTTGCAGATACAGACTCATCGACTTCGCGCTTTCTAATATGGTAAATGCGGAAATCACCAACATAAACGTTATCACTCAATACAACTACCATTCCCTCACCGACCACATCGGCACAGGTAAGGACTGGGATCTCGCCAGAAGAAAAGGCGGTATCAAGATCCTTCCCCCGTACATCAATTCTCACGCAAACGTAAACAACACCTTGTACGCCTCACGTCTCGACGCGCTGAAGGGAGTTTATCACTCCATCAACCATATCCAGGAGGATTACATCGTTCTTTCCGACTGTGACGTTATCTGCAATATCGATATCAAGGCTCTTCTGAAGTATCACATCGATAACAACGCTGATATCACTATGGTTGTCAAGAAGACAGATTTCGCAGACATAAAGGACGAAAAGGCGCTTATATTAAACGCCGACGAAAACAATCAGATAACCGACGTATATAACGCTCCCGTTACTCTCACAGGCGAACACAATCTGGGACTTAATATCTGGGTAATCAACCGAGACCTGCTCATCAACATGGTCAGCGACGGTATCTCTCACGGCCTTGCAAGCTTCTCTATGGATATCCTTGCAAAGAACATCGGTAAGATGAATATGCAGATATACCAGCATCAGGGATACAGCTCCACCGTCGGATCCTTCTCCGATTATTTCAAGATCAGCATGGAGCTTCTCGAAAACCCCGAGATCAGAAATTCTCTCTTCGCAGTTGCAGAAAGACCTATATTCACCAAGGTCCGTAATTCCGCTCCCACTAAATACGTCGACGGCTCTTCCGTATCCAATTCGCTCATAGCAGACGGATGCATCATTGAAGGTACGGTAGATAACTGTATTCTGTTCAGAGGCGTTAAGATCGGAAAGGGCGCTGTAGTCAAAAACTCCATTCTGTTCCAGGATACCGTTGTCAGCGAGGACGCTTATCTTAACTGCATAGTAACTGATAAAAACGCAGTAATCCGCGAGGATCGCGTTCTCTCAGGTCATGAGACCATGCCCGTCTACGTTGAAAAAGGCAGAATGATCTAAGAAACATCCATATAAGAAAGGAATTTCCAAAAATATGGCAAACGATTTGAAAATACTGTACGTTGCATCCGAGGCGCTCCCCTTCGCTTCCACGGGCGGTCTTGCCGACGTTATCGGCTCTCTTCCCGCTGCGCTGAAAAAACAGGGCGTTGATGCGCGCGTAGTTATTCCCTTTTACAGCACCGTAAAAGCAAAATATCCGAATATGGATTTTGTTTGCGACTTCACGGTAAAGCTCTCGTGGAGAAAGCAATACTGCGGTATCTTCTCTACTGTTTATAACGGAGTCACCTTCTACTTTATCGATAACGAGTATTATTTCAACCGTCCTACGCTCTACGGAAATTACGACGACGCAGAAAGATACGCGTTCTTCAGCAAAGCGGTGCTGGATATGCTTCCGAGGATAGATTTCTTCCCCGACATCATCCACACCAACGACTGGCAGTCCGCGCTTGTCGGAATCTATCTCAAGCAGATCTACCGCAAGGAGGATTACAACTACCGTCCTATAAGAGTTATCCACTCCATACACAATATCGAGTATCAGGGCGTTTACGGTCATAACATTCTCAGCGACGTTTTCGACCTCACTCCAGATCTTGCTTCTATTGTTGACTACAACGGAGCGGTCAACCTTACGAAGGGCGCCATCGTCTGCTGCGACAGACTGACGACCGTAAGCCCGACGTACGCAAAGGAGATCTGCACTCCCAAGTATTCCGCAGGTCTTTACCACATAATAAATCAGTACGCGTTCAAGACCACGGGTATTATCAACGGTATTGACGTTGATTACTACAATCCCATCAAGGACAACGATCTCTACGCAAAATTCCGCGCTCCCTCGGGAAAGCTGAAGAATAAGATCGCTCTCCAGAAAGAGCTCGGTCTTCCGGAAGCGCCCAACGTTCCTATCGTCGCTATGATAACCAGACTCACCTCTCATAAGGGACTTGATCTCGTTACCACGGTAATAGACGAGTTCCTTACGGAAAACGTTCAGTTCGTTATTCTCGGAACGGGCGATCCCGGATTTGAAAACTTCTTCAGACGTCTTGAAGAAAACAATCCCTCAAAAGTCAAGGCTATTATCCAGTACGATAAAGCCCTCTCCAAAAAGATCTACGGAGGCGCGGATATATTCCTTATGCCTTCAAAGAGCGAACCCTGCGGTCTTGCTCAGATGATCGCTTCCAGATACGGTACGGTTCCCGTTGTCCGTGAGACAGGCGGTCTTTACGACACGATCAAGTATTACGACGACGAGACAGGCGACGGTAACGGATTTACCTTCAAGGAGTACAACGCTCAGGATATGCTGTTCACTCTCCGCAAAGCCGTTTCGCTCTATACAGACGAAAAAGACAAATGGAAAGCGCTTTGTCAGAAGTGCATGAAGATCGATTTCTCCTGGAACGTATCTGCAGAGGCTTATCTGGCGCTCTACGCTGAGGTCCTCGATCTTAATAAGTAAATTTTAAACCAAACCAAGAAAGGCACATTTTCACATTATGCAAGATAGTACAAACAAAAACCTCAACCCCAAAAATAATAACTATTCGTTCGATCAGATAAAGGATGCCGTTGAATCCAAGCTCAAGAGATATTACGGTATAGCTCCTTCTGAGGCTACTGAGGAGCAGATATACCGCTCCGTAGTTCTTACTGTTAAAGACATTCTTATGCGTAAGAGAGCGGATCAGCACAACACCATTAAAAAAACGCGTTCAAAGAGAATATACTATATGTGTATGGAGTTCCTTATAGGACGTTCTCTAAAAAACAATCTCTGCAACCTCGGACTCGATGACGAGTACCGTCAGTTGCTCTCCGAATACGGCTTCGACATCGACAAGATCTACGAGATCGAAAGCGATGCGGCGCTCGGTAACGGAGGTCTCGGCCGTCTCGCCGCTTGTTTTATGGACTCCCTTACAACTCTCGGTTATTCCGCCACAGGCTTCTCTATTTGCTATGAATTCGGTCTCTTCCGCCAAAAGATAGTTGACGGTATGCAGGTCGAGCTTCCCGACGAATGGCTTCCTACGGGAGAGAGCTGGCTGGTTCCCCGTTCGGATAAGGCTTACACCGTCAGATTCGGCGGTACTATAAGCGAAAAGTGGGAAAACGGCAAGCTCAATATAGTTTATGAAAATTACGATGAGGTCCGCGCAGTCCCCTACGACCTTATGGTCTCCGGAGCTGATACGGAGGCTTGTAACTATCTCCGCTTGTGGAAAGCTCACAGCGTGACCAATTTCAATATGTCTCTGTTCTCTCAGGGACAGTACGTTAAGGCTATGGAACAGAACACCAATACCGAGATCATCTCCAAGGTGCTCTATCCTTCCGATAACCACGACGAAGGTAAGCTGCTCCGTCTTAATCAGCAGTATTTCCTCTGCTCCGCTTCCCTTCAGTCCATCATCTCCGACCACCTTGCCGCTTACGGTACTCTTGACAATCTTACCGAAAAGGTCGCTATCCATCTTAACGACACGCACCCCGCACTCTGTATCCCCGAGCTTATGAGAATCCTTATGGACTCTTATTCTTACAGCTGGGACAGAGCTTGGGAGACCTGTCTCGGAGTTTTCTCCTACACTAACCATACGGTAATGCCCGAAGCGCTTGAGCAGTGGAAGGAGGACCTCTTCAGATTCCATCTGCCCAGAATCCACACGATCCTCACCGAGATCAACCGCCGTTTCTGCGCTGATCTTTGGAACCTCTATCCCGGTGACTGGGACAGAATCTCCAAGATGGCTGTTATCGCAGACAACCGTATCCGTATGGCTAACCTCTCTATCGTTGGTTCTCATACGGTAAACGGCGTCTCCAAGCTCCATTCCGACATTCTGAAAGAGGACGTTTTCAGAAACTTCTACAAGAAAGAGCCCGAAAAGTTCATGAACGTTACAAACGGTATCGCTCACAGACGTTGGCTCTGCTACTCCAACCCCAAGCTCGCCGCGCTTCTTGACGAGTGCATCGGTCCGGATTACCGCAAGAATCCCGAAAAGCTTGAGGAGTTCCTTAAATACAAAGACGACGCGACCGTTCTCAAGCAGCTTGAGGATATCAAGTACGCAAACAAGGTTCGTTTTGCGGATTACGTTAAGAACCGCACGGGTGTAGTTCTTGATCCCGCGTCTGTATTTGACGTTCAGATCAAGCGTCTGCACGAATACAAGAGACAGCTTCTCAATGCTTTGAGGATCATCAGTCTCTACAACGACTTGCTTGAAAATCCAAACCTTGATATCACGCCTCAGACCTTCATTTTCGGCGCGAAAGCTGCTCCCGGATACGATATGGCTAAGAACATCATCAAGCTTATCTGGTCCGTTTCCCAGGAGATCGAAAAGAATCCGAAGATCCGCGAAAAGCTTCGCGTAGTATTCATGGAAGATTACAACGTTTCCGTTGCCGAGGTACTCATTCCTTCCGCTGATATCAGTGAGCAGATCTCTCTTGCAGGTAAAGAGGCTTCCGGTACCGGTAACATGAAGTTCATGATCAACGGCGCTCTCACCTGCGGTACTCTCGACGGCGCGAACGTTGAGATGCACGAGCTTCTCGGAGATGACAACATCTACATCTTCGGTCTTACCGCTCAGGAGGTCGAGGATATGTGGAAACGCGGTTATCACGCGGGCGACTACTACAGAGTTAACAATCGCATCCGTCAGACAGTTGACCGTCTCTCTCTCGGCTTCAACGGAACATCCTTTGCTAATATGCTCCATTATCTCATTATCGGTAACGGAGTTGCAGACCCATATATGTGTCTTGCTGACTTCGAGTCCTATTTCCAGACTCACGAGACCATGCTCGAGGATTACGCTGACCGCGATAAGTGGAACCGCAAGGCTCTCATCAATATCGCTAAGGCAGGCTTCTTCGCTGCTGACCGTTCTATCAGAGAGTACGCTGATAACATCTGGCATATCAAGCCGGTTTATTGATCTCATTCGGAGGGAAGCCGCTTTGGTTTCCCTCTTTTGATTGAAAAAATATTTGCTTTAAATAAATGATAAATTGGTGTTTATAGGTGCGTAGCACCGAGGAAACTTTTAATTTCAAATTGCTTTTAATTAGGTTTAAGACAGATATTTTGCTTAAGTTTTATAATTTCTTTTTTTCTACGTTACTTTCTTTCTCTTTTTCTTTCCGAAGAAAAAGGAAAGAAAGTGACCAAAGAAAGCAAAAAGAAACGGGTGCTATCATATTCAGAAAATTCGCTCAAAAGCAGGAGCGAATTTTGGGTTGTAAAAAAGGATGTTACTGCAGTCATTTCTATAAAAATGCTCGTAAAACACTCGCATTTTCGGGATGTTTGTTCCGTTTTTACGCTTGATTTGATGCTTTGTGTAGTTGCGGGAGCAACTCGGCAGTATTTCATGTACCCAAAATCCGAGCACACGGAGTGTGTTACGCGAGGATTTTTAGGTGACACTGTTTTATTTGTGCGAACATAGGTGTGTGTCACCCCGAATATCCTGCTTACGCAGAATATTCCCATATTTGCCTGCAGGCGCTCGCCTGCCCACGGGCTTTCTTTCTTCTTTTTGGAGAATGCGAAGCATTCAGA
>SVSQ01000097.1 GCA_015064245.1 Oscillospiraceae bacterium
AGAGCAACATACCGTAAGGACATCCGATGCTATCGCATCATAAGCCCACAGAAACAGAAATACCGAGGCAAATCAATGCCTCGGTACTTCCACCGCCTATTTCTCCGCTAAGAATGCAGAGAGTAAGGAAAGTCTTTTTTTATTTTATTCCAAATGCTTATGCGCGACGGTTCTTGCCGCGAGGCGCGCCTCGTTTGGAACGAATGCGTTTCCGAAAGCGTTTGACGGCTTCATTTTTGCGGGCGAGGAGAAGACCACCTCGTTTTCCGAGATCTCTTCCGTATAGAAACGGCTTGAGGGAAATAGGTCGCTTGGATATACCATATTCGACATTGACGCAAGCTCGAGACAGATACCCGCACCAACGGAGCTTTCAAGCATTCCGCCTATCCAGCAGCCAACCCCTGCGGACTCTGCCATCTCGTTTATCTTTTTAGCGTTATAAAGACCGCCGCAGCGTCCGGGTTTAATATTGATAATACGGCAAGCGCCCAGATCCAACGCCTTTTCTGCCATATAAGGAGAGGTTATGCTCTCGTCAAGGCAGATGGGAGTTTCAAGCTCTCTCTGGAGCTTGGCGTGGTCGATAACGTCCGCGTGGAAAAGGGGCTGCTCGATCATAGCAAGACCAAGCTTATCTATCTCCTTGAAGAGCGGCAGGCTATCAAGCGTATATCCGGAATTGCAATCGATATGGAAGGTGAATTTCGGGAACGCAGATCTGACCGCGCGGAGCATATCTATATCCCATCCCGGCATAGCCTTCAGCTTGATCCGCTTGAATCCCGATTTAATAGCTCCGTCGATACGTTCAAGCAGAATGTCGATAGACGCCTGTCTTCCGAAATCCGCTCCAACATCCACCTCGTCGTCGCTTCCGCCCAGCAGAGTGTGCAGAGGGGTCTTGGTGATCTTGGACTGCAACGTCCAGAAAGCGATTTCTATTGCGGCGTGGGCGAAGGGGTTCCCTTTGATGACCGTCATCGCTTCGTTTATCTCCGCCGCCGTTTTGAAGTCCTTATGCAGCACGAGGGGCGCGAGGAACTCACTTGCAACGTGATAAGCGCCAAAGGCGCACTCAGGAGAGTAGGTTGGCGCCATAAACGGAGTGGATTCACTCCAAGCGCATTCGCTTCCGCTGGTCATCTTGACCATCACCGAATGGATAACGGGATCCGATCCGTAAGCCGTCGTCCACGGCTCGATCAGGGGATGGGTAACGTAATACACGTCAATGGCGTCGATATACATCTTTTTTCTCCTTTTACGCTTTGATATTAAAGCAGATTTATAAACAGTCCGCCGACAACAGAACGGCATCTGAAGGCTCTGTGCGCCGCCGTTGAGGTGTAATAATAGTCCGTCATAGGTACGCGGTCAACGGTCTCGTTGATCATATTTACGATGCTCTCGCATACGCCGTCGAAATACTCCTTGTCGTCGTAAATGACGGTGGACCACATGAGCCAGTCGATCTTTGTGTAGTCGGAACGGCTGTCAAGCGGCACGCCGTAGCGGTTCATCTTGGACTTATAGACGTTTATCTCGTTCTTCTTGACCTCGTCGGAGAAGAGGTTATATCCAAGCAGAGTGTCCCAAACGATGTTATATTTAAGGCTCCAGCCGTTCTCATTATCAAAGGTAAGACGTGTACCATCGTGGCTTGCCTTAGCGTCCTTTTCCCAGTTTTTCGCGTACTCGCGGGCTATGTCCATATAGGAAGCGTCTCCCGAAAGCTCGGAGTAAGCGGCGATGCCGAGGATCGCTTTAAGGCTGAGGTTACAGTTGCGGGCGAGGTGACCTGCGAAGTCGTCCGTGCAAAGCTGATTTTCGGGATCGTATCCGAACTTGATCAGATAGTCTGCCCATTTCTTCATCAGCTCCTTGTCGGCGTCAAAGAGTGTCTGATCTCCGCCGAAATACTTCTTTACCGCCGCGAGGCAGAGGAGCATATTGCCCGCTTCCTCGACGGGCATCTGTCTTTCAGCCACGTATTCTCCGTAGATACGGTGAACGGGATCGCCCGTGGGGGTGAACAGCGCGGTGCTGTAGACCTGACCGTTGGCAAGGGGATAACGTCCAACGTCGTGAGGTGTGAAATCGTAGGGCCAAGCGTCCGACTTTGCGAACTTGATTATAGGACGGAGCATACCCTTGACGAGCTCGGGAGCATATTTAAGGAACAGCGGTATGGAAGGGTACGTAACGTCCAGCGTGCCGATACAGCCGTTGGAATCGTTCTCCTTTGAAAGGAATAGGATATTTCCATCTTTATCCTCGACCAGCTTATGAGCGGCGACCGCCTGGCGGTAAGCAAGCGCGGTGATGTTCTTGTAGTCCTCGCTGAGCTTGCCTGTTTCTTCCATGAGGCGCGTATCAAACTCGTCGCAGAGCTTTTTGATCTCGTCGTATTCACGGCTTGCGGCGTACAGCATATCGTCGAAGCTGTCGAAATACTTTGTATAGTATTCGTCGAGCTGATCGCCGAAATACTCGATAGGCTTGATCTCGTCGTAGCCTACGGTTATGACACCCTCAAGCTCGTTTTTGATGGCGATAAGGTATGGCTCTTCGGAATAGGCGTTATAAACGTTATTTGTGGGCAGGAGCTCCAGACCTCTCTGGTTTGCCACTCTTCCGACCTTGACGTCGTTGACGCCGCCGACCATGTGCAGATAGCCCCAGTCGATAAGCACCAGGTCGCCGGACTGAGAAAGGGGAGTCTGGCAGACGTTTCCGCAAGCGAGAGAATATTTTGCTTTCTTGAATCCAACGCACTGAGTCTTGTTGTCGACGCATGCGCGGGAGCTAATACCGAAGACAAAGCGTATCTTTCTCTGGGTTTTGGGAGTGATCTCGTATTTAACGTAGCTTACGGGGCGGGTGAGGATATCGAGACGGTCAAGCAGAAGGGGCGTTGTAAATGTAAGCTTCACCTTTGCAAGCTCGTTTTCGAAGGTGTAGATAGTGCTGAGAGGAGTTATCTCCATGCCGGTCTGATATACGCGGGCTTTAACTATCTTTCCGTTATCGTCGAAGGCGGACATACTGTAAAAGCCGTTATCGACGTATATTCCCGCGAGAATGGGGCAAGGTCTGCCCGACCAATGCTCCGTAGGACCGCCGTAGAGGGCGTCGTCGCAGGACCAGATCGAAAAGAATGGGTCAACGGTTACAAGCGGCGCAGCCGCAGGTCTGAATCTTTTCATGTTTACAAATTCCTTTCCGGTGATTATTATTTCGAATAATGATTATATTGCCTTGATTTGATTATAACCGATATTATTTCAAAAGTCAAGTGTATTGAAAATAAAAAAAGCGGCTTATCTGACATAATAAGCCGCGAAAGATCATTTCAGCATTTGGATAAGGGAATACAGTCCCTGAAGTGCCGCGAGGTGAACGGGATAGAAAATATAAAAGAAATATTTCATCTTTCTTTTTCCGCGTTTGCCTGAGTAAAGAAGCAGCAGCGGCAAAGAAAACAGCATGAAATACTGTATTCCGCCGTAATATACAGCGAGGAGCAGTATTCCGACTCCGAGGGAGCAAACGTGAAACGGAACGGTATCGAGACGTGTTACGCCCTCGACGGAGCAGTTTTTCGGCGCATGGAAAATGGACGCGAGCACAGGCATAAAGCAGCCGAAAAATCCGTAATCTATAATAACGAACATATTGAGGACGTAGACAGCCGCTGAAAGCAGTACGAATGGTAGGGCGGATATAAATTTACTGAGCGCGGACGAGCCATCTGCGAACAGAGTGTTTTTGAAGAGCTGTAAGGAATATATCAGCAGTATGGAGAGGGAGAAGGTGACCAGCACGCACATATCCGTATCGCCGCCGTAGATAAAGTAAACTATCTGGCAGATCGCGGCGAGAATGAATATGGTGAGAAAATATTTCAGCTTATTTCTGGTATATTTACAGCCCTCGGCGATCATAAAGGCAAAGATCGGCAGAGCAAGTCTTCCGAGAATACGGAAGAGCAGAATGTTTGGGAAGAACAGAAAACCCACGTGGTCGATCAGCATAGATATTGCCGCGATGATCTTTAATTGGTTTCCGCTCAGAGGTTTTAAATGCAGCCGTGATGTTGCCATTTGCTTGTTCCTTTCGGTGGGAATAACGCGTATGCGGCTTTCCCATATAATACATATAATAAATGTAAGAATATTGACTGCGGTAAGGAGCAGTCCAAAAAAACAAGCTCGGATAAAATCCGAGCTTGTAGAGGTTTTGATATTAGTGGATGATGCAACGCTCTGTATCCTTGTCGAATACGTGAACTCTGGGGAGCTCGACTGCGATCTTGATAGTATCGCCTGCTCTTGCCTCGGAACGAGGAGAAACACGAGCGATAAGGTTCTGATCTTCATCCTCAGCGCCGGAAGTAACGAGGTAGAGGTAGATCTCAGCGCCCATAAGCTCTGTAACTTCAACGTTAGCTGTGATGATGGAATCAGGCATAGCCTCGAGGTAACGCTGCTCGTCGTGGAGACACTCGGGACGAACACCAAGGATAACTTCCTTGCCTATGTAATCCTTGAGAGCAGGGTTCTTTGCCTTCTCTTCGGGAAGCTTGAGGCTGTTCTGTCCGAATGTGAAGTAGAGATCCTCACCCTTCTTGTCAAGCGTACACTTGATGAAGTTCATCTGAGGAGTTCCGATAAATCCTGCAACGAATACGTTTACAGGGAGATCGTAAAGGTTCTGAGGTGTAGCGACCTGCTGGATAAGACCGTCCTTCATAACGACGATTCTTGTAGCCATGGTCATAGCCTCGACCTGGTCATGGGTAACGTATACGAATGTTGTACCGAGCTTCTGATGGATCTTTGTAAGCTCTGTTCTCATCTGTGCACGGAGCTTAGCGTCCAGGTTGGAAAGAGGCTCGTCAAGAAGGAATACCTTAGGCTCACGAACGATAGCACGGCCGAGCGCGACACGCTGCTTCTGACCACCGGAAAGCGCCTTAGGTCTTCTCTCGAGAAGGTGGGTGATGTCGAGGATACGAGCTGCTTCCTCAACGCGTCTCTTGATCTCCTCCTTAGGAGTCTTACGGAGCTTAAGTCCGAACGCCATGTTATCAAATACTGTCATGTGAGGATAAAGAGCGTAGTTCTGGAAAACCATCGCGATATCTCTATCCTTAGGAGCGATATCGTTTACGAGTGTATCACCGATGTGGAGCTCACCCTCTGTGATCTCTTCAAGTCCGGCGATCATACGAAGTGTTGTTGTCTTTCCGCATCCGGAAGGACCAACGAGAATGATGAATTCTTTGTCTTTTACTTCAAGACAAAAGTCCGATACAGCGGTAACTCCGCCCGGATATTTCTTATAGATATGCTTAAAAGAAAGACTTGCCATTTAAATAAACCTCCTGTGTAATGGCGCCGACCAAATTCCCCGAACTTCACAGGACGGTTTCGGTCAAGCATATTTTTACTTGTATACTATTATATCAAATTTCTTTCAAAAAAGATAGCGGTAAATGCCCCAAAATTTTATTTTTTAAATTGTGCATTGTGCATAATAATGTATAAAAAACTCTCTTTGAGACCACGTGTGAGACATTATTGGTTCTAATAAATTAGAATTCACCCTTTGAGCTTCATCGTCAGCGCGATGCGTTTTTTGTTTAAATCGACGGACAAAACCTTGACCTCGACCACGTCTCCGACGGAGAGCACCTCGCTTGGATGCTTTATATACTTTTCGCTGATCTGAGATATGTGGACCAGTCCGTCCTGGTGGACTCCGATATCAACGAAGGCGCCGAAGTCGATGACGTTTCTGACCGTACCCTTGAGGATCATATCGGGCTTCAGGTCTTCCATAGCAAGAACGTCGTCGCGGAGCAGGGGAGCGGGCAGACCGTCTCTGATGTCGCGTCCGGGCTTTTCAAGCTCGTCCAGAATGTCGTTCAGGGTGGGCTCGCCGATATCCAGCTCGGTACAGAGCTTTTTGAGACCGTACTCCTTGATCTGCTTTCTGATCTCCTTCATCTTGCCCGTTCCGATATCCGTTTCGGTGTAGCCGAACTTTTCGAGGAGAGCTCTTGCCGCGTCGTAGGACTCGGGGTGAACGCCCGTGTTATCAAGTATCTCTTTTCCGCCGGGGATACGAAGGAAGCCTGCGCACTGCTGGAAGGCTTTGTCGCCGATACGGGGAACCTTCTTGATCTGCGCGCGGGACTTGAACTCGCCGTTCTCCTCGCGGTATTTTACGATGTTCTTTGCGCTTGCGGCGTTGATGCCGGAAACGTAAGAGAGCAGAAAA
>SVSQ01000098.1 GCA_015064245.1 Oscillospiraceae bacterium
CCTTCTTGATCGCGATAGCAGCGCCTACTGTGTAAGCCCACTTAGCGTTCTCGAATGCGATAGGCTGTGTTTCTTCAACGATCTTGTAGGGATCGATGCCCTTAGCATCGCAGATCTCCTTACACTCGTCGATAGAGGAAATGCCGTATTCCTTAAGAGCCGCGAGGATCTTAGCCTCACGTCTTTCATAACCTTCAAAATGTGCCATTTTCGTATTTCCTCCTTTAAATTATTCCTTACGGGGATCGATGTACTTAACAGCGTCGTTAAATCTGCCGTAAGTACCCTTGGACTTCTCGTAAGCCTCGTTAGGTGTGAGACCCTTCTTGATGAAGTCGGTCATCTTGCCGAGGGATACGAACTCGTAACCGATAACCTGATCGTTCTCGTCGAGAGCCATTCTTGTGCAGTAGCCCTCTGTCATCTCGAGGTATCTTACGCCCTTAGCCTTTGTACCGTACATTGTACCGACCATGGATCTCTCGCCCTTACCGAGGTCCTCCATACCTGCTCCGATAACGAGACCGCCCTCAGAGAATGCGGACTGGCTGCGTCCGTAAACGATCTGGAGGAACAGCTCTCTCATAGCTGTGTTTATAGCGTCGCAAACGAGGTCTGTATTGAGAGCCTCAAGCAGAGTCTTGCCGGGAAGGATCTCAGCAGCCATAGCAGCGGAGTGTGTCATACCGGAACAACCGATAGTCTCAACAAGCGCCTCCTCGATGATACCGTTCTTAACGTTGAGGGAAAGCTTACAAGCTCCCTGCTGAGGTGCGCACCAGCCCACACCGTGTGTGTAAGCGGAGATATCCGTGATCTCTTTTGCCTGTACCCACTTACCTTCTTCGGGAATGGGAGCGGGACCGTGATCGGGGCCCTTTGCGACCTTGCACATGTGCTGAACTTCAGTAGACATTGCGTATTCGCAGTTGAATTCTTTGCTCATTCTTTATTTCTCCTTTGTTTAATTTATTCAATGTTTATATTATCGCCTGAGGGGGCTGATAATTTATTATTTTATTTTTGCAAATGGTTTTGTTGTATTATAGACCTGCGGAGCAGGAGAATAATCTGGGTTGTGGGGATTGATTATTTGTCGTAGGGGAGAGCAGGCATCTGCCTGCAGAGAAATATTTGGTTTGTGTAAGACGGATGTTTTGTGTAAATTTCGCGGGCGAACACAGTTCGCCCCTACGGGTTTCGGCATAAAGATTACAATGTATCCGTAGGGGAGACCTGCGGTCTCCCGGCAGGCGAGCGCCTGCAGGCGAATAAATTATTTGTGCACATAAGGAACATAATTCTACACCAAATCTCTGCGAAGATTTCGGTCTTTTTTCGTAAGAAAAAAGTTTCGACATTGTCGAAAAGAAATATTCGAGGGGCGACACAAAACTATGTTCGCACAAATTAAACAGTGTCGCCAGAAAAGCAGACCGTACTCCTTTTACATAAGTGTAATAGCAGCGTTATACATATCGCGGAATTCCTGGCGGCGCATTTCGGAGAGTTTTTCCATTTCTCTGATCTCAGCGGAAGAGAAACCGGAGAGGTCGCCGGGCTTCAGCTTATTCTTATACATTTTATCAAGAGTAAGCGCGAACTTGATATCGTAGGTAACGATAGAGCTGTCACGTTCGCAAACGACGAGATCGCTCTTACCGTCGAGCAGAAGCTTAACAGCCGCCTCACCCATCATAGATGCGGAAAGACGGTCGCGAAGCGTAGGAGAACCGCCGCGGATAATGTGAGCGAGACGGTTGAAACGAGTTTCAACGCCCGTTCTCTCCTCGATACGGAGTGTAAGTCTCTCGCCGTAGGGCTTACCGAGCTCGTCTTTAACGCCCTCGGAAACAACGACCACGAAGCTTCTTCTGCCGTGACCGATGGAACGAATGATCCTCTGCATCATAGCCTCCTCGTCGAAGGGAACCTCATTGATAACTATACCGATAGCGCCGGTCGCGATACCGGTCTGCAGAGCGATATATCCCGCGTCGCGTCCCATGACCTCAACTACGATACATCTTGCGTGGGACTCGCAGGTATCACGAAGACGGTCGATGCAGTCCAGAACTGCGTTCATAGCGGTATCGAAGCCGACGGCGTAGTCCGTTGCTGTAATATCGTTATCGATAGTACCCGTAAGACCGATAGTATGAACGCCGTGCGCGGAAAGGTCTGTTGCTCCGCGGAAGGTTCCGTCGCCGCCGATGGCGATGATACCGTCGATATCGTTATCCTTTATAGTCTTGAGAGCCTTTTCCATACCCTCGGGAGTCTTGAAATCGGTAGCTCTTGCGCTGTAGAGCATTGTACCGCCCTTGGAGATAACGTTGGAAACGTCTCCCGTAGTAAGGTCTACGTAGTTTCCGTCCATAAGGCCCTGATAGCCTTCCATAAATCCAACAGTTTTAACGCCTGCCTTGCTCGCCGCTCTTACGACTGCGCGAATGACCGCGTTCATACCGGGCGCGTCTCCGCCTGATGTGAGAACGCCAATTTTCTTAAAATCCATTTGTATGATCGTCCTTTCTATATGAGCCCGATGCCTTAATCGGGAGGGAAATTACAAGTTTTTGCATTTAAATCTCAAAGTATATAATACCATCTTTTATATCAAATTTCAAGTGGCTTTTCAATAATTTTCTTTTTTGTTACAATTTTATTATAAATGGGATATATTTATTGAACGCAGTAAGATAAGAATTGTTTGTTTTACGCTACTGGGATATTTAGCGTATATTTTATAGTTTTTCTATTAAAGTTGCTTTTAATTTAATTTTCGCGTTTTTCTTCCTTCTTTCGAGAAAGAAAGAAGAAGAAACGCATGAATGCTACGCATTCTGCAAAAAGAAGAAAGAAAGACCGTGGTAGATTTGGTACGGCTCGCAGAAAATTCGCTCAAAAAGCACGAGCGAATTTTGGGAACATGAAATACTGCCGAGTTGCTACCGCAACTACCTAAAGCAGGAAAATAATTTATTTGCACAGCTTGTTACTTAAATTTCCGCAACGGTCTGCCGAATATTTCGGGCTTTTTTCGTTAGAAAAAAGTTTCGACCGTGTTGAAAAGAAATATTCGAGGGGGATACCAGCAGATGTTCGCACAAGGCACACGGTATCACTGCTACCGCAACTACCCTAAAGCAGGAAATAGAGTGTAAAAATCTTCGTTTGTGGGTGAGATGATGTACGCTCTTATTGAAAGTGGGGAACCCCTTTTTCAAAGAAAATTACGTAGTAATTCGTTTGCGGCGATAGCTTCCTGCTGTCGCCGTAAACGAAGTTCTTTGCGCAGCTTTCTTTCAAGAAAGCGCGTACCCCCTTTTAAAAAAATTTGAAAAACCATCATATAACCGTCACAAATAGGGTTTATAATATAGGTAAAAGATAGTAAAAAGGCAAAAAAATGAGAGGAGAAGCGAAGTGGATAACGAAGAAAAGGAGCTTGGCGGCGAAGAAGAAGTAAAGAACACGAGCCAAGCCGAAGAAATAGACGCAAGCAAAGACGATAAAAAATCGGAAGAAAAGGAGAACAGGGCGGAGAGACTGAACTCGTACCTGTTCGCGCTCAACAACCCTGCGTCGGGAGAGATACCAAACGTCCCGAACCCTGAAACAGCCCACAACGAGGATAAAAAAAGCACGAAGAAGCTGCTTTTCAGACTGATAGCGTTAGCGGTAGCCTTTGCGATGGCGTTTTGGGGCGCGTTCGCGGGAGTGAGCTGGGTATGCCGAACGGCGGTACTGGGCGACTCCGACTTTTTCACCGCGTTAGTAGCCAAATACAGCGGAATAGCAGTCAACAAAGCAGAGGTGGACTACATCTCGGGCGAATACACGGGTGACACGATAGCCCTTGGCGATAAGGTCAAACAATGCACCGTAGTCATCAGAGTGGTGGAGTTCGACAGCACGATCTACGACTACACGGAGACGGCGTCCGGAAGCGGAGTCATACTTGAGCAGCACGATGACGGAACCGCGCTCATAGTCACGAACCACCACGTGGTACACGGAGCTAAAAAGTTCTTCGTCCAGACCTACAGCGGCGAAAAATACGACGGAGAAATAATGCATCTGGACGAAACGGGCGACCTCGCCATAGTCAAAATCCAGACGAAAGAAAAGCTGGCAACGGCAACGGTAGCGGACTCCGACAAAGCCGTTTCGGGACAGCAGGTAGTCGCGGCGGGCAACCCCTTGGGACTCGGTATGGCGACGTCCTTCGGCTACGTCGCGGCTAACGACAGAAACATAGGCGATAACGGCGGAAACGTGATCCAGCTGGACATCTCCGCAAACCCCGGTAACTCCGGCGGCGGTCTCTACGATACGCAGGGCAACCTGCTGGGTATAATCACATCGAAAGCCAGCGGAAGCAACGTTGACGGTATCGTTTACGCAATTCCCTCAAACAGAATGCTCAGCAGCGTGAACGACCTGCTGAAGTTCGGCTACGTCAGAGGCAGACCAGCCCTCGGTATCACGGTCGTAACGGTCAACGCAAGCACCTGGGACACATTCGCAGAGGGTGAGCTCAAGGGTTACCTCGGCGAGAAAAACGAAAGCAGATACGGAGTCTACATTCTCTCTTCAAAGTACACGGACCAGCTTCAGAAGGGCGACAGAATAGTCAGCTTTAACGGCGATGAGGTAAGTGTAAACCAGCAGATACTCAATATAATCTCCAAGCTTTCACCCGGCTCGGTGGCAACGCTCGTCATCGAACGCCAAACCAACCCGGGCGCCGAAACGCCCTCTTACCTCAGAGAAACGGTCAAGATCCTTCTCCGCGAAAGAGACTGGGCGGACGAAATACCGAAGTGATGCAGCAGGCGAACAATTACAAACATTTCCCAAACTATTCAATAACTATTCAATGACGTCACTCCCCTCGCGGCGTTGATGTCATTGAAGCTCTTCGCGCGCTTGCCGAAGGCATACAGCTTTCCTTTCAAAAAAGCGCGTATTCATTAATACCTTTAATAAAACAATATGAAAACGATACTAATAGTAGATGACGAAGCGCAGATAAGGGACATTATCTGCAAATACGCAGTATTTTCGGGATACAAGGCAGAGCAGGCAGAAAACGGAATGAGAGCCGTTGAGATGTGCCGCGCGAAGGCTTACGACCTGATAATAATGGACATAATGATGCCGGAGCTTGACGGCTTTTCGGCTATGCGTGAGATACGCAAGACCTCGGACGTGCCGATAATCATGCTGTCGGCGCGGGGCGAGGAGTACGATAAGATCAGCGGCTTCGAGATGGGCGCGGACGACTACGTCACCAAGCCCTTTTCACCCAAGGAGCTTATGCTCCGTTGCGCGGCGCTCTTCAAGCGTTCGGGCGGCGGATCGGATACCGATAAGCCCTACGTCTTCGGCGGACTGACCGTCGATATTACCGCGCGGATAGTTACCGTCGACGGAAAACGCGTTGATATGTCGCCCAAGGAGTACGATCTTCTCTTCTATATGGTCGAGAATAAAGGCATCGCCCTGAGCAGAGATAAACTGATAACTGCCGTCTGGGGGTACGATTATTACGGCGACGAGCGTACTCTCGATACTCATATCAAGCTTCTCCGCAAAAGTCTCGGCGCTTACAGCGATATGATAGTCACCCTCCGCGGTATGGGTTATCGCTTCGAAGGGGAGAACGCGCTTTCTTAAAGAGGGTACGCGCTTTCTTGAAAGAAAGCTGCGCAAAGAACTTCGTTTACGGCGACAGCAGGAAGCTATCGCCGCAAACGAATTACCACGTAATTTTCTTTGAAAAAGGGGTTCCCCACTTCCAATAAGAGCGTACATCATCTCACCCACAAACAATGAAATCTACACTTTAAACTTCGCCAAACACCCCGAAAATGCGAAGCGTTCGCGTGACACTGCTGGTTTTGTGCGAACATCCACGGGTGTCACGCCTCGAAGCTTTCTTTTCGGCAATGCCGAAACTTTTCTTGCGAAAAGACCGAAATCTTCGGCAAAGATTTGGTGGGTTTTTAAGTAACAAATTCCGCACATAACTTATTTTTCTGCTTTGGGGTGTTGCGGGAGCAACTCGGCAGTATTTCATGTACCCAAAATTCGCTCCTGCTTTTGAGCGAATTTTCAGTAGATGTTCGCACCCGTTTCTTTCTTCTTTCTTTGCTTCCTTTTCTTTCTTCTTTCTTCGGAAAGAAAGAGGAAAGAAATGAAGAACTAAACGAAAAAGAACTTTTAATAGAAAAATTATAAAATCTACACTAAATATCCGTCTTA
>SVSQ01000099.1 GCA_015064245.1 Oscillospiraceae bacterium
GATCGAAGCAGCTGATGCAATGGTAAAGGCTGCGAACGTAGAGCTCATCGGAACGGAGAAGATCGGTAGCGGACTCGTATCCGTAATGGTAAGAGGCGACGTTGGAGCAGTTAAGGCTGCAACGGAGGCGGGAAGCGCGGCAGCATCCAGACTCGGCGAGATCGTAGCGGTACACGTTATTCCCCGTCCTCATGCAGACGTTGAGAAGATCCTTCCTTCTCTTGACTGATCGGACGTACTACCCAAAAACAGGATTTCGGAGTTTTTCGGAATAAACGCGTAAATGAGCAGCTCAGCTCGGTTTACCGCGTTTTTCCGAAATGCCGGAAAATCTATCGCGTAAATTATTTTGGCGCGGTTGTTTTCCGGGCGGTGTGTTTTGTGTATTACAGACTTGTATCTGATGAATAATAGCAAAATATGACGAAACGCAGTGCTCGGAAAATAACGAAAATACTATCTATAAGGAATGGTTTAGAAAATGCTTATCGGAAAAGTAGTAGGCAGTGTTGTATCAACGAGAAAGAATGAGAACCTCGTCGGAAGCAAATTTATGATAATAGAAGCTATGGCAGGAACGGGCGACACAAAGCGTGTCGTCGCGGTCGACAACGTCGGCGCGGGAATCGGTGAAACGGTGCTCGTGGCAACGGGAAGCGCGGCGAGAATAGGATGCGGTCAGGAAAGAGCGCCCATCGACGCAGCTATCGTGGGAATAATCGACAGCGGAACGGGACTCCCCGAGCTTGACTAAAGGATAACGGACAAAAATGGAACTGGCAAAGCTTAAAGAATTGCTGAGAGAAGCAGGCGTTGTAGGCGCGGGCGGCGCAGGTTTTCCAACCTACGCAAAGCTTTCGGAAAAAGCCGACACGGTGATTCTCAACTGCGCGGAATGCGAGCCGCTTTTGAAGGTACACCGTCAGGTGCTGTCAGAGTACGCTTACGAGATACTCTCGGCGCTCAGTGAGATACTTCGTGCGACAGGCGCAGAAAAGGCGGTAGTCGCAGTTAAGGCGCACTATAACGAAGCAATAGAAGCTCTTGAAGAGGAGATCGCGGAATTTCCGAATATTTCGATCTTCAAGCTGAGATCGGTATATCCGTCAGGAGATGAGATACTTCTCATAAAGGAAGTAACGGGCAGAATGGTGCGTCCCGGAAATCTTCCCATAACCGTAGGCGTTACGGTCTGCAACGTCGAGTCCGTATATAACGTATATAAAGCGATGCAGGGACAGCCCGTAACGGATAAGTTCGTAACGGTGGCGGGAGAGGTCAAAACTCCCGTTACAGTGTGCGCTCCCATCGGCACTCCGATAAAGGCGCTGATCGAGTACGCAGGCGGCGCTACAGTGGATGATTACGAGGTTATCAGCGGCGGACCGATGATGGGACAGATAGTGAATGAAACATTCGTTGTGACAAAAACAACAAACGCTGTCATAATCCTTCCGAAGAATCACAATATTATTCTGAATAAAAAGAGAAGTCCGATAATCAACCTGAAGCGGACGATGGCTGTCTGCTGTCAGTGCAGGACCTGCACAGAGCTTTGCTCAAGACACGTTGCAGGCTATCCCGTCGAGCCTCACATGGTCATGCGAGTGCTCGCAAGCGGAGGAAAAGGCGACCTTAACGCTATCGCGGGCTCGCTGTTCTGCTCGGGATGCGGACTTTGTGAAAATTACTCGTGTCCGCAGAGCCTTTCTCCCAGAATGATGATCGCGCAGCTTAAAAGCGCGGCGAGAAATAACGGCTTCAAATTTCCCGATGACCTGAAGATATATGAAGACGTAAAGGATTCGGAATTCAAAAAGGTCTCGGTTCAGCGTCTCACCTCAAGGCTCGGGCTTAAAAAATACGATGTTCCCGCGCCAATGGACAGCGGATTTTCCGCGGGTACGGTCAAGGTCTCTATCCTTCCCAACATCGGGGCGAAGCCCGTCCCGACGGTAAAGGAGGGCGACGAGGTCAAAAAGGGGGACATGATCGCTAAAGCCTTTGAAGGCGCGCTGAGCGTAAACGTTCACGCATCGGTAAGCGGAAAAGTAACGAGAGTCACCGATGCATACATAAAAATCAATTAAAAGGTACAACGATAATGAAAAAAGCTCTTGGAATGATAGAATTTAAAACGGTAGCCTCAGGCATAACCGCGACGGATATAATGCTGAAAACGGCAGAGGTCGAGGTTGTGCAGGCAAATCCCGTATGTCCCGGGAAATATCTTGCGACTATAGCGGGAGAGATCAGCGCTGTCAAGGCGGCTATCGAAGCTGCTGAGAATTTCAACGGCGCGATGCTGATAGATAAGTTCATTCTCGGTAATCCTCATGAGTCGGTTCAGCCCGCAATCTGCGGAGCGATCGAGGTGCAGAATAAGGGGGCTATCGGTATAATCGAGACGTTTACTGCGGCGTCTGCCGTTGTTGCGGCGGATACGGCGGCAAAGACAGCTATGGTCGAGCTTATCGAGGTGCGTCTTGCAAAGGGAATGTGCGGAAAATCCTACATAATCTTAACGGGAAGCGTTTCCGCGGTCACGGCGGCGGTAGAAAGAGCGAAGATGGGAGTCGAGGACGGAATACTCCTTGACACTTCTGTTATCGCAGGACCTGACGCAAGACTTTGGGAGAGTATTCTTTAATTAACTTAGGAGGAAGCAGAAATGCTTGCTATTGAAAGAAGAAGAGAGATACTTGCGCGCCTCAACGCCAACGGTAAGGTAATAGTCACGGAGCTGGCAAAGGAGTTCGACGTTACCGAGGAGACCATAAGGCGCGATCTTGACAGGCTGGATAAGGAAGGGCTTGCGTCCAAGACCTACGGCGGAGCGGTAACGAAACGAAACGCGGCTCTCGATCTGCCGTATAACGTCAGAGAGATCGCAAACGTCGAGGAAAAAAAGATGATCTCGGAAAAGGTCTCCGAGCTCATATCGGACGGAGACAGACTGATGCTGGATTCCAGCTCGACGGCGTTGTATATCGTCAAAAAGCTGAAGGACAAAAAAGGTCTCACAATAATCACGAACTCGGTCAAGATACTTATAGAGCTGGCGGACAAAAACGACTGGACGGTCCTGTCAACGGGCGGAGTCCTGAAAAACGGAGCGATGTCCTTGAACGGCTCGTCGGCTGAAAAGATGATCGGATCTTATTACGTTGATGCGGCGATCTGCTCCTGTAAGGGACTTGATACGGAGCTCGGTATCACCGATTCAAACGAAAAGGATACGCTCATAAAACAAGCCATGTTTGCCTCGGCTGAAAAGAAGATACTTGCGCTGGACAGCGAAAAATTCGATAAAAAATCATTTGTTAAGGTCTGTTCGGTGAACAAGGTAGATATAATCGTAACGGACAGAGCGCCGTCTGAAAAATGGATCCGTTTCTGCGAGGAAGCGGACGTCGATCTGATTTATTAATTTAAGATTAAATATAAGGAGATATGTAATATGCAAATACTTGTACTGAATGCGGGAAGCTCATCGCTCAAATATCAGCTTTTTAATATGGAGACGGGAGAGGTTATGGCAAAAGGAACCTGCGAACGAATAGGCGCAGGCGGAACCATCACCCATAAAAGGCCCGGCGCCGAGCCGTTTTACGAAGAAATAGATCTGCCTAACCACGAGGAGGCGCTCAAGAACGTTATCGAGCTGCTTGATTCCGAGGAGCACGGCGTTATCAAGTCCATTGACGAGATCGACGCGGTTGGACACAGAGTCGCTCACGGAGGCGAAATGTGCAGACAGTCTATGAAGGTCACCGAAAAGGTCATCAAGTACCTTGAGACCATCGTTCCCATTAACCCCCTTCACGGTCCTCCCGCTATCGCAGGAATGAAGGCGGCTCAGGACGTTCTTCCGGGAGTTCCCATGGTCGCGGTATTTGACACTTCATTCTATTCTGAAATAGAGGATTTCAGATACGTCTATCCTATTCCTTATGAGTTTTACGAAAAGGACGGCGTGCGACGCTACGGCTTCCACGGAACCTCTCACAGATACGTTAGCGCAAAGCTTGCAGAGGTGCTCGGTAAGCCCATCGAGGAGCTAAAGATCGTTACCTGCCACCTCGGAAACGGCTCTTCCATCACGGCTGTTGACGGCGGTAAGGCTATCGATACGTCTATGGGATTTACGCCTCAGGAGGGTATCGAGATGGGTACGCGAAGCGGTACCATCGATCCCACGATCGTGACTTACCTCATGAAGACGAAGGGATACAGCGCCCAGGAGATGGAGGATATACTCAATAAGAAGAGCGGACTTCTCGGAGTTTCGGGACTCTCCAACGACTGCAGAAACGTCAGCGCAGCGGCGGCAAACGGCGACAAGAGAGCAGAGCTGGCGATCAAGATCCTTGCAAACGGGATCAAGAAATATATCGGCTCTTACGTAGCAGAGATGAACGGACTTGACGCGGTAGTATTCACAGCGGGAATAGGCGAGAACCAGAGCAATATCAGAAGCAGAGTCTGCGCGAATATGAGCTACCTCGGTATCGAGATAGACGAGGAAAAGAACGAGAACTTTACAAGAGGCGTTCCCTTCAATATCACAAAAGAGGGAGCAAAGGTACAGACTTGGGTTATCCCCACCGACGAGGAATATATGATAGCTCTCGATACGAAGAAGCTTGCGTTTAACTAATAAAGATCATTGTTATGCGAAAGGCGTGATTTAAATGGCAAATATTACTGAAGCAGAAATCAGAAAGATAGTTGAAAATATAATAAAGGGCGCGTCAGCGTCAAAGAAAACCGAATGGACCTCAACGGAGTACGGCGGAAGAAAGCTCGTCGGCGTTTACAGCGATATGAACGAGGCTATCGACGCGGCTGAAAGAGGATATAAAGCGGTCAGAGCTATGACCGTTGAGCAGAGAGAAAAGATCATCACCGAGATCCGCCGTCTCACAAGAGAAGAGGCGCAGATAATGGCGGAGATCGGAGTAAGCGAAACGGGAATGGGAAGAGTGGATCATAAGCGTCTCAAGCACCTTCTCGTCGCCGATAAGACGCCCGGAACCGAGGATATCGTTTCCGAGGCGAAGACGGGAGACAGCGGACTTACCCTTACTGAAATGGCTCCGTTCGGAGTTGTGGGTGCGATCACTCCCAGCACGAACCCATCCGAAACGGTGATCTGTAACTCCATCGGAATGATAGCGGCAGGAAACGGAGTGGTGTTCAATCCCCACCCAAACGCTATCTGTACGTCGAACTACGCGGTAGACCTGGTCAACAGAGCTTCAGCTCTTGCAGGCGGACCCGAGGTTCTTGTCTGCTCTATGGATAAGCCTACACTTGATTCCGCGGCGGTCATGCAGAGCCATCCGAAGATCAAGCTTCTCGTTTGTACGGGCGGTCCCGGAGTTGTAAAAGCAGTGCTTTCTTCCGGTAAAAAAGCTATCGGCGCGGGCGCGGGAAATCCCCCTGTTATCGTTGACGATACGGCAGATATAAAGAAGGCCGGAAAGGACATCATCGACGGCTGTACCTTCGATAATAATCTCCCCTGTATAGCGGAAAAGGAAGTTTTTGCCTTCGCTAATATCGCGGATGAGCTTATCGCCGAGATGCAGAAGAACGGCGCATATCTCATAACCAAAGAGCAGGCGGATAAGCTTGCCCCCATCGTACTTCCCGAAAAGACGGGTAAGAACGGAAAGACCGTAAAAGCAGTCAGCCGTGACTGCGTCGGACGCGATGCGGACGTGCTTCTCGCTAAGATCGGAATCAGCGTCGGAAAGGACGTAAGATGCATTATCTGCGAGACGGGGTTCGATCATGACTTCGTTCAGCACGAGCTCATGATGCCTATCCTGCCTATCGTAAGAGTTGGAAATATTGAGGAAGCGATCGAGCTTGCAGTCAAGGCGGAGCACGGTAACAGACATACCGCCCATATGCATTCAAAGAACATAGACCACCTTTCAGCATTTGCAAAAGCGGTCGAAACTACCATATTCGTAAAAAACGCGCCTTCTTACGCAGGAATCGGCTTTGGGGGCGAGGGACATACCACCTTCACCATCGCAGGTCCTACGGGTGAGGGAATAACCTCTGCCCGCTCCTTTACGAGAAAACGCAGATGCGTAATGGCTGACAGTTTTAGAATAATATAAGGAGAGCGTTATGAAATACACCGAACAGGAAATAAAAGCTCTTGTGGATAAGGTAATCGAATCCGTCAAAAGCGGAAACG
>SVSQ01000100.1 GCA_015064245.1 Oscillospiraceae bacterium
ATTACGCAAAGCTTATGGCGTACGCGCTGAAAAACGAAGAGTTCTGCAAGATCATCTCGACGAAGAAAATGTATTATCCGTCATCAGACGGCTCGCTTACAAGAGTGCTGGTGAACCATAATAAGCTGCTGTCCTCGTACGGCGGAATGATAGGCGGTAAGACAGGATATACTAAAACAAGCGGTCGGACGTTGGTCACAGCGGCAAGGCGGGACGGAACAGTTCTTATCTGTGTCACAATAAATGCAGGCAGCGACTGGCAGGACCATACCTATCTTTTTAATAAAGGCTTTGAAACGGTTGAGACCAGGACGTACGAAAAGGGAAGCGCGATAGCTGCGGTCCCGATAGCGGCGGGCAAGGAAACGAGCGCGGAGCTTATTCTTGAGAATGATGTCCGTATAACCGTTCCGAGAGGGAAAGAGATAACGGTAAGGTGCAAATCGCCGCACTTTGTTTTCGCGCCGATCGAGGCAGATAAAGCGGTAGGCGAAGCGGTGTTTTACGTTGACGGAAGCGAGGTTGCTAAAACCGCGCTCAGGACAGAAAAAAGCGTTCAGGCGGCAGAGACCGCGGAGATGGGAATTATAGAAAAAATAAAGGTACTGATAAATGGAAGAAACAAGAATACATAAATTTATAGCGGACGCAGGAATAATGTCCCGCCGCGCGGCAGAGGAAGCCGTAAAGCGGGGAGAGATAAAGGTGAACGGCGAAAGAGCAGAGCTTGGAATGAAGATAGATCCCGAAAGCGACACGGTCGAATATAAGGGAAAGATCGTCAGGATCGAAAAGCCGCATCACGATTACATTATGCTGAATAAGCCCGTAGGCTACGTTACGACCATGAGCGACGAGCGTGGCAGACTGTGTATAAAAGATCTGCTTGAAGGGCTTGAAACGAGAGTATATCCCGTCGGAAGACTTGACCTTGAAAGCGAAGGACTGCTGCTCTGCACAAACGACGGAGATCTTGCATTAAGGCTCACCCATCCGCGTCACAGTATTCCAAAGTATTATAACGTAACGGTAAGAGGAGCTATAACTCCAAAGCAGAAGAAGATACTTTCATCAGCCCTTGATATAGACGGATATAAGATCCAGCCCGTAAACGTCAAGATCGTTTCAATGAACGAGGAAAAGACAGTCCTTAATATGGAGCTTTACGAGGGCAGAAACAGACAGATAAGAAAGATGTGCGAGATAGCGGGACTTGAGGTCGTGAAGCTGAAAAGAATAGCTATCGGAGCGATAACGCTTGGCAATCTTAAGCTGGGAAGCTGGAGAAGACTTACAAAACAGCAGGTAGAATATCTGAAGGTCTCCTGCGGAATGAAGAAATAAAAGGGAGAAAATAATGTTAAAGGTAATACCTCTTACAAAGCCGGAAGAGCAGATGGCGGTATGCTACAGATGCGGGCTGGAATATGACAGAAAGCAGTTTGCTTACGCGGCGTACGAAAACGACGAAATAGTCGGCGGAGCGCAGTTCTATATCAAGGACGGCGTGGGATATATGAGCGACCTGCGTCTAACGGATATGAACAATTACGCTCTTGCCATGCTTCTCGGGCGTTCAGTTTTGAATTTCCTCGATCTTCACGAGGTAAAGGAAGTTTATTTTGAAAAAAACGGCGAGTTTTACGACAAAGCCGCAAAAATAATAGGGTTCAAGCAAAAGGACGGCAGACATTACGCCTATCTTGAAGGAATGTTTACGTCAGACCATCACCATTAAAAATAATAAAAAATGACAATATAGGAAAGGAATTTTAAAAATGAAAATTTTACTTACAGGCGGCGCAGGATACATCGGCTCTCATACTGCAATAGAGCTGATCAGTCTCGGACACGAGGTGGTTATCGTTGATAACCTTGCAAACTCAAGCGAAAAGGTTCTGGACAGAATCGAGCAGATCATAGGCAAGAAGCCGAAGTTCTATAAGGCGGACTGCTGTGATAAAGAGGCTATGGAGAAGCTGTTCTCCGAGAACGAGCTTGACGCAGTCATCCACTTTGCAGGTCTTAAAGCAGTAGGCGAGTCCTGCCGTATGCCTATCGAGTATTATAAGAACAATATCGATTCCACACTCGTTCTTCTCGAGGTAATGAGAGCTCACGGCGTAAAGAATATCATCTTCAGCTCCAGCGCGACGGTTTACGGCGCTCCCGACTGCGTTCCGATCAAGGAGACGGCAGTAGTAGGCAGATGCACCAACCCTTACGGCTGGACAAAGTACATGAACGAGGTCATACTTACGGA
Organism: Oscillospiraceae bacterium; assembly: GCA_015064245.1. GTDB lineage: Bacteria > Bacillota > Clostridia > Oscillospirales > CAG-272 > SIG673. The sequence continues at coordinate 2,264 of SVSQ01000100.1, forward strand.
CGCAACCAAGGCAGATCCCGAGCTTTCCGTTGTGCTTCTTCGTTACTTCAACCCCGTCGGAGCGCACGTAAGCGGTCTTATCGGTGAGTCTCCCAACGGTATTCCGAATAACCTTATGCCCTATATTTCCCAGGTTGCAGTAGGTAAGCTGGCACAGCTCTCCGTTTACGGTAACGATTATGATACTCACGACGGAACGGGTGTCCGCGACTACATCCACGTCGTTGACCTTGCAAAAGGCCACGCTTGCGCGGTAGATTACGTTGTAAAGCATAAGGGAACAGAGGTGTTCAACCTCGGTACAGGCGTTGGATACAGCGTTCTTGATATGGTAAAGGCGTTCGAGGACGCAAACGGCGTCAAGGTTCCTTACAGAATTACGGACAGACGTCCCGGCGACATCGCAGAGTGCTACGCAGACTCCACGAAGGCGAAAGAGCTTATGGGCTGGACAGCGGAGAAGACACTTGTTGATATGTGCGGCGATTCTTGGAGATGGCAGAAGAACAATCCGAACGGCTATAACGACTAATTAAACAACAAAAAGCTACATGGATAACATCTGTGTAGCTTTTCGACATTTGGGGACAATAAACAATCAGGAGAAAAACAATGAATAGAGAAGTTTCAAAAATTTTCAGTAAGGTCGTCCTTTCCGACAAAAAGATCAGGATAAAGCTCCTCGGCGACTCCATAACCCACGGGGTCGGCGGTACAGGATATAAGCAGAGCGGCGAAAAGATAGTCACGAACTTCGCCAGAAACCCCGACGGCTACTGCTGGGCAAAGCAGTTCAAGGAGCATATGGAATCTCAGTATAACTGCGAGGTGGTAAATAACGGCTGCTCGGGTACTAATATACAGTTTATAATCGAAAAATTCGACTTCCTCGTCGATCCCGAGGACGACATCATCCTCTGCACTATCGGAACAAATAACCGCCACCAGTATTTCCAAAGCGGATTCAAAAAGACAAAGCAGGAATATATGCAGACGTTCTATAACAATATCCTCGCGCTTTATGAGAAATTCAAGGCGGCTGGCAAGGACGTTATATTCGTAGCGAACATCCCCGCGTCCGTCAAAAACGAAAGAGACGGTGAAAATTACTGGCGTATCTTCCATATGTGCGACGTAAATGATATGTACTTAAAAGCGTCCGTTGAGTGCGGATTTCCCTTTATCAGTATGTATAACGCTTTCTTAAACTATTGCGAGATGAAGAATATCCCCCTTGAATCTTTGCTTAAAGACGGACTTCATCCAAACGACGAGGGCTATGACGTTATGTTCAAGCTGATAATGGACGAGATAGGAATTGCAAGAAAGGTTCCCGGAGCGGAATTTTGATCAAAAATTGTAAATTGTGCTATTTTTCCTGTATTTTGTGCCTTGCAAACCGAAATTGGTTATGATATAATGAGTTAACAATACATAGGAGATGAGTTGATTATGTTTATATACACAATTGATACCTTTTACAGCAAGCTTTCTACTTTAGAAAAAATTGAAGTAACGCAAAAATATCTGAAGGAATGCGGTCTGAAGATCGGATATCTGCTTTTCGATACTTTCCAAGGAGATACTTTCTCGGAACAAAGACAAGAAAAGCTTATCAGCATAATCGGAGCTCCCGAGTCATGCAAGTTTATTACTTATCCGCATTTCAAAAGCGTTAAACACGCGCTTCTTATCACAGATCCGGAAAAAGTCCTGTCGGAAATCAAGGATTATCCTCACTCATTTTTCAGAGGTTTATCATCCGTATATTTAGGAGATATAAAGCACGTTGAAGAAAGTGATAAAAAAGAATATATCATTTCCGAAATGACAAACGGGTCAGGCTATTTTGCATATAGTATAAACTTTAATATTCGTTATTATAAAACCCACGTTACCCTCGATTATCCGCTTCCGGCAGAAGATGATAGATTTAACAGCTTTGTCAAAAAGCTTAAGGAATCGGCAGAGTTCAGATTTGATTATCCGGCGGTGATTCCCCAGCTTACCGAAGAGGAAGAGAAGATTCCCGTGAATATTCCAAAGCTTAAGAACTCTGAAAAATATGAAGGAATTTTCCGTTATGAGCCAAACAAAAACTATAATACCGGAGAAAAGGTGCGGACAAACCTCAGCAGCGCGCTAAATAAGGCGTTAACACCTGAACTTCGTGAAAAGCTTACGATAACCGGAAAAGGAACGAGCATAGAGCTTCATTACAGAAACAAGGAAAATCACTACATCCGCGTCGTTATGGATAACAGCACGGCAGGGAAGGCGGCATATAAAAACTCCGGTTGGATCTCCCCTGTAGCTACTTTTGGCGTATTTTATAAGGGTGTAAATTTTTCTGAAACGCTTTGTAGTCGCTTTTGCCATAATACGTCCCAAGAGGTGCTGAACGACTTTATAAAGGAAGGAATGCAGTTCCTAACGGAGATAATCGAGGAAACGGACAGCTTTGCGGATAAGGTCACAGAATTGAAAACACCATCGTATTGTGAGTTTTATGAAATTTAAAAATAAAGGAGCGCCTATATGAGTGATTCTAGCACAATAACTAATGGAATAATAGAGATTCTCGAAGGTTACAAAAAAGGAAAGCTCACCTTAATTGAAGCTTCGGAAAAGCTGACCGAGCTATACGAAAACAATAGAATGAACCCATTTGCATGCTTGATAGAGGCAGCAGAGATGGCGCTTGACGAGAGTATTCTCGCTGTTTGCAAACTTATAAAACAGCTGAGGGAGAGAAATGGGTCTGAAACCTGGTTTTATGACGTTGTTTTCGACGAAAAATACTTAAATGAAGAAGAAAAGGAGCTTCTTAAAAGAGCAGAAGCGTACGTTTTAGCTCATAAGGACGAACCGATCCCCACCTCGATTCGCGATTATAGCGATGAATATCGGGAACTTATTGAAGAGTTTGAGGTAAGCAACATACCGTACGAGCCAAGGAATACCTTCTTACAAAGAATTGTTCAGGATTTTAAGAATAAAGCCGTTAAAACATACAAGATCGGATTTAAGGACGGTATGTTTTGCATTGGATTGGTATAAATCAATGAATAAAATAGAAATACGAGGCTTAATTATTCCATCCGGATATAAAAATGACATATTCTTTATTGACGGACGTCCGTTATATGAGTATATAAACGAGTGGCTCAAAGATAAGGAAGAGCTGGCGAAAGCTGTATCGCCCGTCGAAGACTTGGCGATCAGCTGGACAAAAGAGTATGATTTTGAGGGCGACGCCAAATTTATGCGCTTTGTTTTGGATCAAGACAGAGCCGTTACGCCGATCTTGATCTGTCCAGAGGATATGGATTTTTCCTGCATTGTGATAGTAGCAGATGTAATCAAGAAGGACGATAAGGTTATCTGGAAACGAATCGGAAAGGTAGACCATTCCGATGAATCCTTTGATGACGAAAAACGCAGCGGCGTTTTCGCCGGGCTGGCTGTTGACAGTCCAAAATGGCGCGAATTGGTAAGCGAAAACTGGACAGACGAACTGTTTTGCAGAAGGAAAAATTATACCTTCCCATATTATCAAAACGAGAAAAATATCGAATGGTTTTCAGATTGCGAGTTTATGTTCGGTAGAAAAGAATATGATGAGCTTGTAGATAGCTGCTACAATGATTAGAAAAAACAGCCCTAATATACTCTCTGCATTCTTAGCGGAGAAATAGGCGGTGGAAGTACCGAGGCATTGATTTGCCTCGGTATTTCTGTTTCTGTGGGCTTATGATGCGATAGCATCGGATGTCCTTACGGTATGTT
>SVSQ01000101.1 GCA_015064245.1 Oscillospiraceae bacterium
CCCAAAATCCGAGCACACGGAGTGTGTTACGCGAGGATTTTCTGTGTGCCGCTTAAAATCTACCACGGTCTTTCTTTCTTCTTTTTGTTTCGTTTTTCTTCTTTCTTTTGCGAAAGAAGGAAGAAAAATGAAAGAAGAAAAAATAGTTTAATACTAAGAAAATATCCGCCTTAATCAAATAAAAACTCAAAAGCAAGCGCACCTATAAATAAAAATTTGAAATCAATATATCATTTGTACAAAAAAAGCCTTCCTTTTTCAAGGAAGGCTTTTAATATTAACTTTTACAAGACAGGGGTTAAATTACTTAACCATCTTTGCGATCTCTTCAGCAAAGTTCTCTTCTCTCTTCTCAAGTCCCTCGCCCTTTGTGAAGCAAACGAAGCCCTTGATAGCGATCTTGCCGCCGAAAGCCTTCTCGCAGTTTGCTGTGTACTGAGCAACAGACATGGAATCTTCCTTAACGTAGCCCTGATCAACGAGGCAGTGCTCCTCGTAGAACTTGCCGAGCTTACCCATAGCCATCTTCTCAATGATGTTCTGGGGCTTGGAAGCATTCTTGGGGTCAGCCTTGATCTGAGTCATGATGATCTCAAGCTCTGCGTCGATCTTCTCCTGGGGAACAGCAGTGCGGTCAACGTACTCACAGGGGTTAGCTGCAAGCTGAAGAGCGATGTTCTTAGCGTACTCAGCGAAGCCTTCGTTGTTAACTGCTGCTTCGTCAGCCTCGAAGTTGATGATAACGCCCATAGAGCCCTTACCGTGGATGTATGTGGACATAACGCCCTCTTTGATTACGAAACGGCGGATGCTGAGCTTCTCACCTATGATGAATGTCTGCTCCTTGAGTGTTACCTCAACTGTATCCTCTGTTCCGTCGAACTTGCATCCCATGAACTCCTCAACGTTTGCAGGCTTGCAAGCGAGGATGGTGCGAAGGAGACCCTTAACGTACTCCTGGAACTTCTCGTTCTTTGCAACGAAGTCTGTCTCTGTGTTGACCTCGATCATTACAGCTGTCTTCTTGTCGTCGGAAAGCATAATGTCAACGAGACCCTCTGCTGCGATTCTGGACTGCTTAGCCTCTGCCTTTGCAAGTCCCTTTTCACGAAGAGCCTTTACAGCCTCTTCAAAGTTTCCGTCTGTGGAAACGAGCGCTTTCTTACAATCCATCATGCCGCAGCCTGTCATAGCTCTGAGCTCGGCAACCATTTTTGCTGTTATAACTGCCATTTTATATATTCCTTTCTTACACTAAAAGCGTTTGAATTTTTAAATTACTCAGCGTCCTCTGCCTTCTCTTCAGCAACGTCTGCGAGCTGCTCGCCCTGCTTGCCTTCGATGATAGCGTCTGCAAGAACGGATGTGATGAGCTTGATAGCGCGGATAGCGTCGTCGTTACCGGGGATAACGTAATCAGCGTCATCGGGGTCACAGTTTGTGTCAACGATAGCTACTACGGGAATACCGAGTCTCTTAGCCTCTGCTACTGCATTCTTTTCCTTGCGGGGGTCTACGATGAAGATAACGGAAGGAAGTGTTTCCATTGTCTTGATTCCGCCGTAGTTGTTCTCAAGGTCTGCCTTCTCTTTTACAAGCTTGGAAACTTCCTTCTTTGTGAAGGAATCGAATGTTCCGTCTGCTTCCATCTTCTCGATGTGGTGGAGACGAGCGATGCTCTTCTTGATCGTCTTGAAGTTTGTGAGCATACCGCCGGGCCAACGGCTGTTAACGTAGTACATTCCGCATCTCTGAGCTTCGTCTCTGATTGCGTCTGCAGCCTGTTTCTTTGTTCCTACGAAAAGAACTGTTCCGTTCTCCATAGAAGTGTCGCGCATAAACATGTATGCTTCCTCGAACTTCTTAACTGTCTTCTGAAGGTCGATGATGTGAATACCGTTACGCTCTGTGAAGATGTTCTCAGCCATCTTAGGGTTCCATCTTCTTGTGTGATGTCCGAAATGGACGCCTGCTTCAAGCAGCTGTTTGATAGTAATAACTGACATTTTTAATGTCCTCCTTTGGTTTTTTCCACCACGGCGGTATGTTAATGGAGCTTTGCTCCACACCAAAAGCCGCGCCGTGTGTGAATTTAATACGAGTTATTGTAACACATCTAAATTAACTTTTCAAGAGGATATTTCAATTATTTACAAAAAGTTTATATTTTCCATTTTTCTAAGACGGAGATTTTGTTTATATTTTTATTTTTTATGCCTATTTCTTTCCTTTTCTTTCTGAAGAAAAAGAAAGAAGTAGGCGAAAGAAAGAAAAAGAAACAGGTGCGATCATACCGAGAAAAACGCTCGCATAACGCGGCTCGCGTTTTTGGGGTGAAGAATATTGTTTGTGCGATCATTTCTACAAAAATGCTCGTAAAACACTCGCATTTTCGGGATGTTTGTTCCGTTTTTCGCTTGATTTAATGCTTTGGGTAGTTGCGGGAGCAACTCGGCAGTATTTTATGTACCCAAAATTCGCTCCTGCTTTTGAGCGAATTTTCGGCGTGCCGTTCCGTGCTACCACGACCTTTCTTTTTGCTTTCTTTGAGCATTCGAAGAATGCATACACTTCTCTTGCCTTTTTCTTTCGTGAAAGAAAAAGAGAAAGAAAGTAACATATAAAAAGAAAGTTTTAATCATATACAAAATATCCGTCTTAATTAAATTTGCACTTAAAAAACCTCCATAATATTGACATTACACCGGCTTTGTGTTAAAATCAAATATACAATAAGTATATAATAACTAAAGGAGCTCAGCTTTATGGTATTCACAAATGAACTCAATAAATACATAATCGGCGGTAACCGTTTTGAAACCGACGGGCATATCGGTATTCCGCTGGAATACACCGTTCTGTTCGACATCGAAAAAAGCTCTCTGAAAAAGGGCTTCGGCGGAACGCCTATAATGATTTACGTCGTAAACGCAAACATTGAGCGTATCGGCACGCTCTCCGACGAAGAGATCCTTCTCGGTATGATAGACCGAGGCTTCGCCGTAACGGTCTTTGACTACCTTAATAATGAAAAGGCGGCGTTTCCCGCTCTCGACCTGTCCGTTCAGGGACTGAGACAGCGTCTTATGAAAGGCGAGCTTTTTGCCGATCTCAAAGGCTTCGGTGAAGGCAAATATCCCGAAACGCTGGTGGTTCCCTCGGGATACGACGTCTCTTTCGGAAACGTGTTCTGGGAGTTCGATAAGCACGGCGCAGACGGCACCATTGAAAAGATCGTTGAGATCTGGAACAACGATTTCAGAGGCACCAACGCCGAAAAGATCATAAAATGGACGGACGCAAGCGGAGTCCGCAAAGCAACGCAGAACGGTCATGACGGCACTCAGCCCGTATGGTGCGACGAGGACGGAAACGCTGACGAAAACGGACAGTACATAAGAATAAAGCACACACTCGCTTCGAAGATCACGGACTGCGTCAAGCGCGACGGCTCTCCTCTCGATCTGAAGCTATATATGCATCTTATCTATCCCACAAAGCCGAAAAAGAAGGTTCCCGTCATGTGCCTTTCGGGATCCAGCGAGTCTCTGTGCGCAGGCTCGGCAACTCCCGACCGTCCGCACATGAACGGCTTCGTCTTCAACGGCTATGCCGGAGTCCTCTTTGATTTCGGCTACACTCCCATGGCGAGAAATGACCATTACGGCTATTTCGACGGCTATCCCAAGACGGGATATATCACGGGCGATAACGGTACCTATTCCATGAAGCATTATAATGACTTTTCCGACACCGCGGCGATGCGCTTCATCCGTTATCTGGCTCTGAGCGACGAGAGGTTTTGCTTCGATACGGACGCTATCGGAGTTTACGGAAACTCAAAGGGCGGCTGGATGTCTCATCTCGGCGAAAAGGATCCCGACGCTATGCCGTCGAGAAGACTGTTCCCCGGACATCACGGCGAAACGCGTTTTGAAAACGGCAAGACCGAAGCTGCGGACGGCATAAACGGCGGAGAGCCTCAGCCCTGGCTGACCTATAACGGTCAAAAGATTTTCGGCGGAGCTCAGCTCATATATTCCGGATGCGGCGCGACTTACTTCGCCATCTCCGAGGGACACGGTCCCATGTTCGTCGCCTGCAACCGCCGCGACGAGAGCTGCTTCTCTACCTCTAACGCTATGGTAAATCTAGGCAGGATATACGATATCCCCACCATGTGGCTTGAGATACCTCTCAATCATACTCTCGTTCACGACGACGATCTGCTCTACGGCGTTGACAGCTATAAGGCGTTCTTTGACTTTACGGGCTATTACCTGAAACACGACGCGGTCAAGGTCATCGGCGCGAAAGTAAACAAGTACGAATTTCCCGCTTCAGTCACCGTGATGTTCTCGGGATGCGTCGGTAAAGACGAGGGGGCTAAGATAAAGGTCACCGATGCAAGCGGCAAAGCCGTCGCGGGCAAGCTCACCTCGGCTTACGGCGGAGTGGAATGGACCTTCACTCCGAGCGAGCCTGTTTACGGCAAGGGCTGCGTTCTCTCCGTTCCCGAAGATCTGAAGGGCGACAACGGAAAGACGATACAAAGCGGATACGTTTACGGTATCGATTTCGGCGAAGGCGAATCTGCGTGCGCTTGTAACACGCTTAACGTTGAGGTAAAGGGAGACAGAAGATATATCGCCTTTGAGGTGGAAAACGACGGCGTAAACACCGTAGGCGCATATACCGCCGACGGCAAGCTTATCGGAAAGGTGAACACCTGCGGAAGCGGCTGGTACAAAATAGACGTGACCGAGCTTGGAGAGATCAGGAGCGATCTTCTCACTCTCAAGGCGGAAAAGCAGGCTGAAACGAAGATCGACGCTCCCGCGCTTACCATCTGCGGAAACGCGGTCGGCGGTGAAATGACCGCTCCCGACGGAAGGCAAGCTTTAGGCGTTACCGAGTTCAAGACCGTCACCAGATACCCCACCGAGGAGTTTTATTCTAACCCGGAGGGCGCGCTGATCTGCAATAACATAATAAAGGAAGCTCCCCTGGACGAAAGCGATCTCGGCAGACGCTTCCGCGTAAGCTTCAAGGTCTACGACACCTCTTCAAGATATATCGGCTTCGGTCTGAACCATTGTTCACACCGTCCGTCCAGCATAGCCGACTATCACCGAGTCATCTGCAACGAGATCACCCGCAAGGGCGAATGGGTGGAATACGGCTTTGATTACACCGTTTACGAGCCTATGTTCGGCGAGCTCGGCAAGCAAAAAAAGAGTTTCTATATAAATTGCTTCGGTGGAGGTAACCAAGATTCACCGATCTATTTCGCCGACCTCAAATGCGAGGAGACCGTAACTGACGTTGTTATCGGTAAGAAATACGTGGTTTACGAAAACGGTCCCAAGCCCCTCAACCTCGGCGAAAGCGAGATCGAATGCCCCAAATCTCCTTGGTCGAAGTAAATTTTCCCTCAGTATAAAAACAAAGAGCAAGACAGAAATGTGCGTACTCGTAAGGAAAGTTTTATAAATTAAATAGAACACGTTACCTACCACCAAGAGTACAGATGATGTTTTACTTTCTCTGTACTCTTGTGCTTACCTCTCAGGTGATAAATAAAAGGTTCCCTTATGTAAAAGGAAACCTTTTTTGTTCGTCCATGACTTGTCGATTTTCCTGACAAGCACTGTATTTGTGGACACAAAAGATATTGCTAATCGGTATTGTATACCAGCCTATGCTGTATTTCGGTGACAAAAAGTCTTCCCAAAATGTAATTGATGCATTCTGTCGCAATTCTATCGGTGGAATAATCAACTGTCAAAATCGGTACATCAACATTGCTTAAAAATGAAATGTTATC
>SVSQ01000102.1 GCA_015064245.1 Oscillospiraceae bacterium
GTTTTTGAATGATCGCTTTTCACTGTCTTTTGAGGTCTTTCCACCGAAGACGGATACGGCGTTTGAGAGCGTAAAGCACGCGACGGAGGAGATAGCAAAGCTCCATCCGTCGTTTATGAGCGTAACCTACGGCGCAGGCGGAGGAACAAGTAAATATACCTTGGATATAGCGAAGAACATCAAGGAGCGTTACGGAGTTCCTACTCTCGCGCATCTGACCTGTGTTTCCTCCACGAGAGAGACGGTAAGGGAGAAGATCGAGGCGATAAAAGAGGCGGGAATAACAAACGTAATGGCGCTCCGCGGCGACATCCCTGCGGGAATGGAAAACGAAGACCGCTCGCGCTGGGACTATAAGCACGCCATCGAGCTGGTACGGGAGCTGAGAGCTTCCGGCGCGGACTTTTGTATCGGCGGCGCCTGCTATCCCGAGATACACCCCGAAAGCGCAAATCAGAAGGAAGATATAAAGTACTTGAAGGAAAAGGTAGACGCAGGCTGCTCGTTCCTTACCACGCAGATGTTTTTCGATAATAACCTGCTCTATAACTTCTTATATAAGATACGCGAGGCGGGAATAACCGTTCCGATAATTCCCGGAGTTATGCCTATCACCAACGGAACCCAGGTAGAAAAGGCGATAAAGCTTTCGGGATCATTTATGCCTCAGCGTTTCAAATCTCTCGTTGATAAATTCGGAACTACTCCGGCGGCTATGAAGCAGGCAGGTATTGCCTACGCCACAGATCAGATAATAGACCTGTTTGCAAACGGCATCACGAACGTCCACGTTTACTCTATGAATAAGCCGGACGTTGCGGCGGCGATACAGAACAATCTCTCCGATATAATCGGATGAATTAAGCAAGGATAAAAAAATGAAAATACTCGATTACATAAAAGAAAAACTGCTGTACCTTGACGGCGGAATGGGTACGCTCTTGCAGGCTCGCGGACTTCAGCCGGGAGAATTTCCGGAGAGATGGAACCTCACCCATCCCGAAGTTATAAGGAGCATACATAAAAGCTATTACGATGCGGGAAGTAACGTCGTAAATACAAATACATTCGGCGCAAACAGTCTGAAGTTTTCAAAAGATGAACTTGAAGAGATAGTCAAGGCGGCTATCGAAAACGCAAGAAAAGCCATAGAGGAGAGCAGCGCGCCTCAGCCGAAATGGGTGGCGCTTGATATAGGACCTCTCGGGAAAATGCTGAAGCCATACGGCGACCTTGATTTCGAGGACGCCGTTTCGGTATTTGCCGATACGGTCAAGCTGGGTGAAAAATACGGAGCCGACCTTATATTTATCGAGACGATGAACGATAGCTATGAAACAAAAGCGGCTTTGCTTGCGGCAAAGGAACATAGCTCGCTTCCGGTATTTGTTTCGAACGCTTACGGCGCGGACGGAAAGCTTATGACGGGCGCAACTCCCGCCGCAATGGTGGCGATGCTTGAGGGAATGGGCGCGGACGCGATAGGAGTAAACTGCTCACTTGGTCCGAAGGCGCTGGAAGGCGTTGTTGCGGAGTATTTGAAGTACGCCTCTGTTCCGGTACTGCTCAAGCCAAACGCAGGACTTCCAAAGGTAGTCGACGGAAGGACGGTATATGACGTACTGCCGGACGAGTTCGCGTCGGAGGTCACAGCGCTGATCAGAAATGGCGTGCGTATCGCAGGCGGATGCTGCGGTACGACACCGGATTACATTTCTGCGACAGTTAAGGCGTCGTCAGATATTCGTCCGATCCCGACGGAAAAGAAGAACGTTACCTGTGTTTCATCATACACCCACGCGGTGATCTTTGGCGAAAAGCCGATACTGATAGGAGAGAGAATAAACCCAACGGGTAAGAAACGCTTTAAAGAAGCGCTGAAGGCTCACGATATAGATTATATCCTTGGAGAAGGTATCGCACAGCAGGAGAGGGGAGTACATATACTTGACGTAAACGTCGGTCTTCCTGATATCGACGAGGTCGCTATGATAAAAGAGGCGGTCTGTGAGCTTCAGACAGTCACCGATCTGCCGCTGCAGATAGACACGTCCGATCCCGTAGCTATGGAAGCCGCGCTCCGCCGCTATAACGGTAAAGCGATGATAAATTCAGTCAGCGGCAAGCAGGAGAGCATGGACGTCGTATTCCCGCTTGCGAAGAAGTACGGCGGACTTATAGTCGCCTTGACGCTGGACGAAAGCGGTATTCCCGAAACGGCAGAGGGACGGTTTGAGATAGCGGAGCGTATTCTCGCCGAAGCGGAAAAATACGGGATAGATAAAAAAGACCTTATCTTCGATCCGCTGGCTATGACGGTCAGCTCGAACGCAAACGCCGCAAGGGAAACTCTGCGCGCAGTTAAGATGATAAAAGATCAGCTTGGCTGTCATACGTCTTTGGGCGTTTCAAACGTATCCTTCGGACTCCCCGCGAGAGATATTATCAACGGCTCGTTTTTCACGCTTGCTATGTGGCAAGGACTTTCAGCTGCGATAATGAACCCTTATTCTGCGGAGATGATGAAAGCCTACCGCGCATATCTCGCCCTTAACGGCATGGATGAGAATTTCGCGGAGTATATCGGCTTTTCCGAAGGTCTGACACAGCAGACCGTTTCAGCTTCCGCAGAAAAGCCCGCTGAAAAGAAGGAGACTTACGCTTCCGAGCTTCAAAGAGCAGTGATAAAAGGACTTAAAGAGCAGGCGGCGCTTCTTACTGAGAAGATGCTTGCTGTCACGCCATCACTTGAGATAGTGCAGAAGGAGATAATTCCCGCGCTGAATATAGTCGGAGAGGGATTTGAAAAGAAAACGACCTATCTGCCTCAGCTCCTTATGAGCGCGGAGGCGGCGAAATCTGCTTTTGAGGTTATCAAAAGCACAATGAGCGGAGAAAAGTCGAGCGACAAATGCCGCTTTGTGATCGCTACCGTCAAGGGAGACATCCACGATATCGGAAAGAATATAGTAAAGCTCATACTTGAAAACTACGGCTTTGAGGTCTTTGACCTCGGAAAGGACGTTTCACCCGAGGAGATAGTTGAAGCAGTCGTAAGGCTGCGCGCGCCTCTTGCAGGTCTCAGCGCGCTTATGACTACCACGGTTCCCGCTATGGAAGAAACGATAAAGCAGCTCAGAGAAAGAGCGCCGTGGTGCAAGATAGTCGTAGGCGGAGCAGTGCTCAATAAGGAGTACGCGGACGAGATAGGCGCGGATAAGTACGCCGCGGACGCTATGGAAACGGTTCGCTACGCCGATCAGATAAACGAGAGCTTGAAGAACTCGTAGCAGAGGAGCGGATATGTCAAGATTACACTTTCTTAAATCCGTGACCGACACGATAAACACTTCGTTTATCTTTGAGAGCGGAGACTCACTTCTGGTGTTGGACGGTGGATTTGCATCTGAAGCGCCATATATGCATGAATATCTGAAAAAGCTCGGAGGACACGTTAACGCTTGGTTTATCACTCATTTCCACGATGATCATTTCGAATGTCTTCTTGAGATGCTTTCAAAATATACGGATATAATCGTCGATAAAATATACTGTAGTTTTCCATCTGACGAGTTTATAATACGTCACGAGCCGAAGCAAGATAGTATAATGTCTGAAGAGTATCTTCGCCGTTTCCGCGAGTATTCATCGAAGCGAGGTGTGGAGATAGTTACCGTAAATGCAGGTGAGACGTATTGCTTTGATAATAAAAAGGTAAAGGTTCGCGTCTTACGTACACCGGACGAAAGTATCAATGCTAATCCTATCAATAATTCATCCGTTGTTTATCGCTTTGAGACGGACGGAAAGAGCATTTTGTTCCTCGGCGATCTTGGTGTTGAAGGAGGAAAGCAGCTTCTTGAGAGCGTCGAGCCCAAATTTATCAAAGCTGATTACGTCCAAATGGCGCATCACGGTCAAAACGGTGTTGATAAGGAGTGCTATGAGGCTATCCGTCCTTCTTACTGCCTGTGGCCAACTCCTTCTTGGCTTTGGGACAATATAGGCTCAGGCGGATACGATACCGGCATTTATAATACGCTTGTTACTCGCGGTTGGCTTAGTGCTATGCACTGCGTCAAGCGGCATTACAGAATGACGGACGGAACGCAGATCATCGATCTTTGTGAAAAATAATATTATAAATCTACTTGCAAAAATGAAGACTATGTGCTATACTTAAAAAGCGCGTTTTAATGCAGTATTTTTAATTCAGAGGAAAAAATGGAACAGTTTGTTTACATATTCGGACAATGTCTTGGCGGAGTGGCAATAGCGCTGGGATTTCTTTCCTATCAGATGAAGACACAGAAGCAGATACTTTTGCTCCAAGCTATAACAACCGCGGTCTTCGGCGTGCACTATCTCATGATCGGTGCTATGACGGGAATGGCTATGAATATTTTGGGTATCGCCCGCACGCTCACTTATTATTTCAGATACGGCAAAAAGGGCGGAGAGAAAATCATTCCCGTTGTTTACGCTGTCGTGCTCGGAGCGGTTGGAATACTGACGTGGGAAGCATGGTATTCGGTCTTCGTCTTTTCCGGACTTGTGATACACACCCTTTGCCTTGCATTCCGCAATCCTCAGAAGATGCGAAAGAGCATACTGGTAACTTCGCCATTGGTGCTGATATACGACGTTTTCACGCTTTCCATCGGCGGGATAGTTTACGAGACTGTAGCGATAGTTTCGTCGATAATAGGTATAGTAAGGTACAGAAAAGATTTGGTGAAGTGAAATGTTTGATTTTATGTTCTTTTTTAACAGTGTCCTGCTCGGCGTAGGACTGGCGATGGACGCATTCTCCGTCTCCCTTGCAAACGGACTTAACGAGCCGACGATGAAAAAGCCGAGGATGTGCGGAATGGCGGGAATATTCTCATTCTTCCAGTTCGCAATGCCAATGATAGGATGGATATGCGTATCGACTATCGCGCAGAAATTTGAGGCGTTTGAAAAGTTTATACCGTGGATAGCCCTCGCGCTGCTTGGATATATAGGCGGAAAGATGCTTTACGAGGGGATCAAAAACGGTGGCGAAGAGGAAGAAAAAAAGTCCGTTGGATTTTCGGCATTGATCGTGCAGGGAGTGGCAACGTCGATCGACGCTCTTTCAGTCGGATTTACAATCTCGGAGCATAACTGGCTCCAGGCGCTTATTGCTTGTCTCGTCATAGCCGTGGTCACGTTCTTTATCTGTATGGGCGGACTGTTTATCGGTAAAAAATTCGGAACAGCCCTTGCGGGAAAGGCGAGCATCTTCGGCGGCGCGATACTCGTATTCATCGGACTTGAGATCTTTATTACAAGTTGGTTTTAAAACACAAAAGCTTCCTTGCTTCGGAGCGTTCTCATAAGGATGTTTTCGGAACACGGTAGGGGCGAACTGTGTTCGCCCGCGGGAGACCGCAGGTCTCCCCTACGGATACACATATAAATATCGGCATAGGACTTGTTTTCTCTGCCGATTTGTGATATAACGGGACTAACAAAAAGCCTCTCCCTTTGGGAGAGGTGGCGGCGAAGCCGACGGAGAGGGATAGATGATAAATTGAAACACTCTCTCACCCGACTCCGTCGGGAGCTCTCCCAGAGGGAGAGCCTTTGGATACGTGCAAACATAGGGGTATGGGCTTTGCCCAATGCCTTTGTAATTCAAATGCGAAACTGGCGATAAAAAGAGGGATAATACTATGATAACTTTATCAACAGAACGATTGATTTTGCGAGATTGGTGTGAGGATGATATTGGTTGTTCGGTTCATAATGAAGATGCGATCCGATATTTGATAAAGGTGAAGAATAAT
>SVSQ01000103.1 GCA_015064245.1 Oscillospiraceae bacterium
TAAAGAGCGTTACCCCAAGTCTTTTCAGCAGCCTCGGCAAGCTCAACGCCCTTAGCCTCTGCGGCTGCGACAGCTTCAGCATCGTCTGTAATAGCGTCGAAATCGATGCCAACGTACTCGCGGACAGCCTCGACCATAGTCATACGGCGCCATCCGGGAGCAAGATTGATCTTCTCGCCCATCCACTCGACCTCATAAGTACCGAGTATCTCCTTAGCGGCTCCGGAAATGATGCCCTCGCAGATATCCATCATATCGTGGAAATCAGCGTACGCCTGATAAAGCTCAACGGAAGTAAACTCAGGATTGTGCTTTGGATCCATACCTTCGTTACGGAAGATACGTCCGATCTCATATACGCGATCCATACCGCCGACGATAAGTCTCTTAAGCGGAAGCTCGGTTGCGATTCGCATATACATATTTATATCAAGAGTGTTATGATGAGTTACGAAGGGACGAGCGGACGCTCCGCCTGCGATAGTGTTAAGGACGGGAGTCTCCACCTCGATGTAGTTACGGTCATCGAGATATCTTCTCATAAACTTGATGAACTGAGAACGAATGATAAAGTTTTTCTTTACGTCGGGATTCATAATGAGGTCAACGTATCTCTGACGGTAACGAAGATCGGTATTTGTAAGTCCGTGGAACTTCTCGGGCAGAGGGCGCAATGACTTAGAAAGCAGCTTGATAGACTGCGCGTGAACGGAGATCTCTCCCATTCTCGTTCTGAAAACAAAACCGGTAATACCGATAATATCTCCTATATCCCACTTCTTGAACTCCGCGTAAATCTCCTCACCGACGTCGTCTCTCTTGACGTAGCTCTGGATTCTTCCCGCTCCGTCCTGAACGTCGATAAAGCTGGCTTTACCCATTATTCTGCGGCTCATGATACGACCGGCGATAACTACCTTGTAGCTGTCTCCGATCTCTTCACCCTTTTCAGCCTCCAGCTTTTCAAAGTTAGCTTTTGCATCTACACTGTTTGTATCAACGTCAAACTTGGTTATAACATACGGATCTTTGCCCTGTTTCTGCAGCTCCTCAAGCTTCTCTATACGAATTCGGACCTGCTCGCTGAGCTCCTCTTCTGTTTCAAAAATTTCTTCCATTATTTTGTCTTTCTCCTGAATAAAATTACGTCTCAGACAGTCTTTGCTATTTCAAGAACCGTGAACTTTATCTGTCCAACGGGAGCTTCTGCGGTAACAGTGTCGCCAACCTGCGCGCCGATGAGCGCTTGACCGATTGGAGACTGGTCTGATATACGGTGCGCGAAAGGATCTGTCTCCGTAGGACCTACGATATCGTAGCTTATCTCCTTGCCGGTCTTTTCGTTTCTTACCTTTACTGTCTTTCCAAGAGTGATACGGTTGCTGTTAGTCTCGGACTCCTCGATAACAACAACGTTTTTAAGCATTTCCTCAAGCTCAAGAATACGGTGTTCGTTCTTTGCCTGAGCCTCTCTTGCCTCGTCATACTCACTGTTCTCGGAAAGGTCTCCGAAACCTCTCGCGATCTTTATCGCCTCTTTTATCTCCGCACGCTTAACGCCTTTTCTTTCGTTAAGCTCATCCTGCAGACTCTTAAGACCTTCTTTTGTAACTGTAATTATCTTTGCCATTGATGTATTTCATCCTTTCGGTGTATTACTACTTAATATATATACTAAAATCAGAATTTAACAGGCTTTGAAGTAAGATAACGTCTGACCATAAGAGCTACCTTGAAGGTAATAGCATCCTCGAACTCGCGAAGGTCGAGTCCTGTCATCTTACGGATCTTTTCAAGTCTGTAAACAAGAGTATTTCTGTGAACGAAAAGCTTTCTTGATGTCTCGGATACGTTCAGATTGTTCTCAAAGAACGCCTGGATCGTTGTAAGCGCTTCTCTGTCAAGGGAATCCATGGAGCCTTTCTTGAATACCTCCTGCAGGAACATCTCGCAAAGCGTGGTAGGAAGCTGATATATGAGACGGCCAATACCGAGATTTTCGTAGCTGATAATATTTTTGTCCGTGTCAAATACCTTACCAACCTCCAAAGAGACCTGAGCCTCCTTATAAGATTTAGCAAGATCCTTGATGTTATCGACTACCGTACCGATACCGATAGATACCTTTGCAAAGAACTCAGCTCCGAGAGTATCAGCGATGCTCTTAGCGATCTTTTCACTTTCTCTTGAATCGGAATAGTTCTTCATCTCTTTCACGAGAACAATATCCTGCTCACCGACGCTAATAACATAATCCTTATTCTTATCGGGATACATATTCTGCACCATATCGAAGGGCAACATATCTGATTTACCGTGAAATCTGATAAGGAACACCAGTCTGTCAACGTCCGTTGCGAAATGAAGCTCCTTTGACTTTATGTATATGTCGCTGGGAAGAATATTATCAAGAATAATGTTCTTGATGAAAGAAGCCTTGTCATATTTTTCGTCATAAAGGCTCTTTATATTATTAAGAGAAACGGAAAGCACTGTGGCAAGCTTATCCGCCATTTTGTCCTCTCCTTCAACAAAAACGATATTCTCCGCCTTTGCCGAATTTCCGATAGCTCTGTAAGTATAACCGCCCGTAACGACAGCGTCCGTCATATACGCGATCTCGTCGCGTACTCCTTGACGTGTTTCTCCTATCTTTACAAGCTCACTGCAAGAAATTATGACGCCGTTCTCGTCGATAACACCGATTATTCTATCAACGGCATCCTTCATTTGATGAATTACTCCCTGGAACAGTCTGTTTGACATATGGCAGCTCCTTTCGTACCCCTTTTATACGATTTATTTTTAACATCTGATTTCGATTTTTTACATCGACTTCACATATTTGTGGATTATATATATTATTTTACACTATTTTTAGTCATTTTTCAATAGGTTTTTGAAAAATTAAATAATTTTTTTATCTTTTTTTCGTAAAATTTGCTTAACTATCACAAAAAGTTTATTTTTTTACGAAAACAAAGGCATTCCAATCGTTTTTATCAAGCTTATCCTTCAGCAAAAATCCGTTTTCCTTGAACACGGACGTCACCTGCTCCGCTTGAGACTCGATTATTCCCGAAACAACGAGCAGTCCGCCCGACGGCAGATAGTCGCCCACGTTTGCCGCCATTCTGATAATTATGTCGGCAACGATATTTGCGCTGATAAATCCATACAGCCCATGCGCCTGCGCGATCAGGTCGGATTGCTTGCATATGACATTTGTAACACCGTTTGCGTCGCAGTTTTCCTTTGCGACCTTTACGGCGTTATGGTCTATATCAAGCGCTTCAACGGACGAAGCCCCCAGCTTTGATTCAAGTATTGCCAGAATACCGCTTCCCGTTCCAACGTCAAGCACTCTTGCTCCTGCGGGCATATATTTTTCTATCATCTCCGCGCAAAGAGCTGTCGTTTCATGAGTTCCCGTACCGAAAGCCATACCCGGATCCATTTTCACCGTGACCTCATCAGCTTTTGCGGAATACTCCTCCCACATGGGAACTATAACTACCTTTTTACCGATATGTATCGGCTTGTAGTATTTTTTCCAGCAGTTCGCCCAGTCCTCTTCCTTGAGTCCGATAGTCTCAACCGAAGTGCTTACCTTAAGCGCGTCAAAACGGCTCTTTATAAGCATAATGGTTTCCTGAACGTTTCTGTCCTCGGAAAGATAAACCGAAACTGCAGCCTTGGTCTTATCCTTATTTATGATCTCCTCGTCCAGCAGCTCCCCGTATATGGCGTTCATACCTTCCGTAACGTCGCTGTAATCCTCGATCATCAGCCCGTTATCCACCATACTCATTACTGCCGTTACCGTATCGAGGTCCGAAAGGTCGCATTCAACCCTGATCTGTGTCCAACTCATAATCATGACCATTCCTTTCTTACACCAAATAGCGTTTTATGGCGATATTCCCGCAGGGGATATCTGAGCCACGCTTTATGGCTCAAAAGCCACAAAAGGCTGAGTTTGAAAATTTATTTTCAAACTTTTCCTTATTTTTTCTTAAATATCTTCGATATTTTTTCGTAAAACTTCTGCTTTTTCACGTAACTTGAGTTTTCGCAAAGCTCAGCGAATTTACGCAGAGCGTCCTTGGCTTCCGATGAAAGATTCTTCGGCGTTTCCATTACTACTGTAAAATAAAGATCGCCGTGATTTTTCGTATTGTAATACACTATACCCTTGTTCTTTATGCAGAATCTCGTTCCCGTCTGCGTGCCCTCGGGGATATTGTATTTGACCGTTCCTTCAAGGGTAGGAACTTCGATCTCACCTCCGAGAACCAATTCGGAATAAGAAACGGGTACTTCACAGTAAATATCGTTTCCGCTTCTTTCGAATATCTCATGAGGACGGAGAGAAACGATTATATACAGATCTCCGTATGAGCCGCCGTTTACCCCCGCGTTGCCTTGACCGCGCAAGCAGATTCTTCCGCCGTCATCAACTCCCGCAGGAATACTTACATCCAGCTTCTTCGTGAGCTTAACATTCCCAGATCCGCGACAGTTCTGACAAGGATTTTTGATTATCTTACCTCTGCCTCGGCAAGAATCGCAGGTCTTTTGTGACTGCATCATACCGAACATGGTCCTCTGAGTTACGGTGACCGTACCCGTACCCTTGCAGCGTGAGCAGGTCTCGATACCCGAACCCTTATCCGCGCCCGTTCCGTTACATTCCTTACAAGCTTCTATTCTATTATATTTAAGTTCCTTGGTACAACCGAACGCCGCTTCTTCAAATGTTATGGTCATTCTGTAAGTGATATCGTCGCCGCGTCTGGGCGCATTTCTTCTTTCGGAGCTGCTTCCGCCTCCGAAAAAGCTGCCGAATATATCGCCAAGGTCTACGCCGCCAAAGCCACCGAATCCGCCAAAGCCTTGTCCTGCGCCCGAAGTGGGATCAAGACCGTCGTGACCGTACTGATCGTATATCTGTTTCTTTTCGGGATCGCTGAGCACCGCGTAAGCCTCGTTTACTTCCTTAAACTTAGCTTCAGCATCCTTATCGCCCGGATTCATATCTGGGTGATATTTTTTCGCCATCTGACGATAGCCTTTTTTTATAGCGTTATCGTCTGCGTTTTTATCTACGCCGAGAACCTCATAATAATCTCTTTTATCTGCCATTATGATCAACCTCTGTTGAGTTTATATAGATATTTTTATTTTACTATATTATTCACAAAAAATAAACGGCTTTTTTGTTAATTTTTTCAAAAAGTATGTCATATTAGATGTTTTTAAAAAATTATTTTATGTAAAACAGCAGGCGAATATTGGGTTTGTGCAAGACGGCATTTTCGATCGAACATATCTAACGTCGCTAATCGGTGTTTGGTGTAAATTCTATTTCAAATTTTGATTTATCGGTGAGTTTGGAAATTAAAATTTCTATAAGACGGAATATAGAGTAAAATATAACCAATGTTTTTCCCGCATCTTTCTTCCTTCTTTTGAGAAAGAAAGAAGAAAGACGCTCCAGAAAGAAGAAAGAAAAACCGTGGTAGGACGGAGCGGCATGCAGAAAACACGCTCGCATAAGCAGGCTCGCGGTTTTAGGAACAGGTAACTCCCGAGAATGCTCCCGCAAGTGCGTTTTTAGTTTTTAATTTGAGAAAAACAGATGAAAAAGCCGAAAAGTCTGCTATGTTTGCAGAAAAAGTGGTCCAAAAAACCAAGCCGACCGAAGCGTGCGGAAGGCGG
>SVSQ01000007.1 GCA_015064245.1 Oscillospiraceae bacterium
CTGAGACCTTTTGTAACGAGTGGAACACAGAGGTCAAACTCGGCAGAACACCTCACCACGCGGCACTGTGTGCGGGTATGCTGGCAGCATTGCAGAACATGCCCCTTGATGGGGCGATGTTCTATGATGCGCGCCTGAATATCACCACCTATGCAGGTCTTTTTGAGCCCTTCAAAGGAGATCCAACTCACGCATACCACGCCTTCAAGGAATACAACGAGCTTTACCGCCTTGGCACCCAGTGCGAAATCATCTATGATGAGGATCCCGTATATGCCGTTGCGGCAACGGGCGAGGGGCGCGCGGCAATGCTGATCGCGAACACCTCCAAGGAAGCCATTCCCGTTTCCCTTGATATTCCCGGCTCGCTTACAAGATGTCTGCTGACATCCGAGGATGGCATCGAGACCGAGGTGTCGCTCCCCGAATTTTTGCCGATGAGCAGCTTCCTGTTTATCGAGATCGCTCTGTAAATACCACTTGAACAGAACAACTATCTGTTGGTCGATGGTCTGCATGAAGCCCTCGTTTCCGAAGACCTCTGGCATGACGCACAGGTGAAATTGGTTGCCCAGGCAAAGAAGTACGAAAAAGGTCAACCATGGCAAGGATAACAAGGTGCATCTACTGACAGGCTTGCTCAAATGTCCGATCTGCGGTGCAGGAATGTATGGAAACAAGAGCGTCAAGCACAAGGCAGACCTTGATGATCGCCTTTACAAGACGTATGATAAGATCGAGGACACGGAGTCTCTGCTGATCGAAGCCAGAGCAAAGAAAACGGCGATCGAAGCTGAAAAGCTGACTGCCGATAATATCTACAAAGTTTTGATTTACTTTGACAAGCTGTACGCCGTGATGGATGAACAGGAACGCCGACAGCTTATGGAGTCGCTAATCTCCGAAATCCATATCTTTGAAGAACGCAAGCCGAACGGACAATGGCTGAAATCCATCAAATTCAAGCTGCCGATCATAGAGGAAGATATGGAAATTAGTTTGGACAACGATACACAAGTCGAGAGTGTTGTTTGTTTGACGAGAAAGGTTCTTGGGACGTCGAAGGCGCCGCCACCTACCAAACTCGGTGTTCAAAATCAAAAAGCGCCTCAAAATTTGCTTGGTTCAAATATTACCTTTTAGCAAAACTCAAAAGATCGTTTTACAGCAGATTAGTATAACATATCGAAGAAACAATGGAGAATACATAATGCAACATTTAGAAACTTGCGTAAAGAAGCTTTTGGATAATAAGACTGTTGAAAATATCATTGTCAAGGTAGGATGCGGCGATGATATTCTTTGCGAAATAAAGAAATCTGCACAAGACAGGCAGTTGACTGATCGGACATTGTTTGACATGGCGTCGGTAACCAAAATCGTTGTGACTACTTCGTTAGCGCTAATCGCTATTGATAAAGGGATGCTTTCACCATCTGATCGCGTGAGCAATTTTTTTCCCGTTCCCGAAGACAAGCAATGCCTGACCGTGCAACATTTGTTGACACATACAATGGGAATCGGGCACAAATCGTTGCTTAAAAGCGATGGTAAATATGAGAAAATTCAAGATTACATATTAAGCATTCCGTCTGACATTCCGATCGGATCAAACGTATTGTATAGCTGTCCGGGCTTTATTTTACTTGGACGGATCTTGGAGCAAATCTTCCAAAAAAGACTGGACGCAGCGTTTTATGAGTATGTTGCGGCTCCGCTGCAAATGTGTTCATCGATTTTTTTGCCCGATCAGGCAAAGGACATCGTCAATGCCAATTTGCAAGAAAAAGACAAGGGACTTGTCAATGATTATAATTGCCGTTATCTGGGCGGTGTTTGCGGAAATGCAGGGTTGTTCTCCGACCTTGCGGATATGACGCTTTACACGAAAATGCTTTTGTCGCACGGTGCACCGCTGTTTTCCAAGAAGACGTTTGAAATTGCGACAAAAAATTATACGTCATGTATGGACGAATCGCGCGGTTTCGGTTATCTTTATGTGGATGATAGGTATTTCCAGACCGGCGGTCTGTTCTCACAAGGAAGCTTCGGTCATTGCGGTCATACCGGACAATCTGTGTTTGTCGACCCTAAGAGCGGACTATATGTAATAATTCTATCAGATGCAACCGTAAGCACGGTCAAAAAATACGGAAAAGAAAAATATAGTGAGGTCATGCAAATGCGTCATGATATTCATGTCGCGATCAAGGCAGATTTGGATTGATCCTAAAATATACCTTTTGTCCTTTCCACCCCCATTTTTCACAAAAAATATACCTTTTACCCCTCGATCGAGGAACAATGTTTAAACATGAAAACTTATCACGAAATGAAACTAAAACCTTCTCCGTTTGAAAAGATAAAAAGCGGAGAAAAAACAATAGAACTCCGTTTGTTCGATGAAAAACGTAAGAAGATCAAAGAAGGAGACGTTATTGTTTTCACCAACACTTTGAACGGCGAGAAGCTGAGCGCGACAGTTACGAAGCTGCATAATTTTGACAGCTTTGCAGATCTTTATCAAGCTTTACCTCTTTTAAAGTGCGGATACACAGCAGAAGATGTTGACACCGCCCATCCATCCGATATGGAGCAGTACTATTCTTCGGAAGAACAGAAGAATTACGGTGTTGTGGGGATTGAAATTTCCCTGCAAGGAGAGTTTACAGACTAAATATTCAATTTCAAAGCAAGATGCTGAACACAAAAAACATATTAAGACTAATAAATTACAATCAAAGAAACTCAAGGAGCTGACAATGACATACACCATACGCGAAATAGAAAAACGGGATGATAAAGCCGTTGAAGGTGTTATCCGCGCCTGCCTCATAGAGTTCGGCGCGAACCACGAGGGCACCGCCTGGGCAGACCCGGATCTTTGCCGTTTTTCTGAGATCTACAACACCGACGGTAACAGATACTGGGTTGCGCAGGACGAAAACGGTAAGATCGTCGGCGGAGTTGGTATCGGCGGTCCGATATACTATAAGGATCTTTGCGAGCTTCAGAAAATGTACTGTCTCCCCGAGGCGCGCGGCACGGGCTTAGCTCAAAAGCTCATGACCATTGCTCTTGATTACGGCAAGAAGTATTACAGACGCTGTTTCCTTGAAACGCTCCCGAATATGATCGCCGCGCAAAAGCTTTATGAAAAGTTCGGGTTTGTCCGCACATACGAACCGATCGTTCCGAGCGAGCATTACGCCTGCGACGTAAGATACATACGAGACCTATAAATTACATACAACAGGGAGTTTAAACAAAAATGAAACTGGAAAAAGCAACCATATCGGATTTCGACGAGATCTTTTGCGAGATGGAAAAAAATTTTATATATGAGGAGATTCGCGACCGCGACGCCGCCCTTGAAGTGATGTCAAAAAAGGAATACAGCATATTTCACATCCTCGACGGCGAGCAAAAGGTCGGATTTATAACCGTCTGGGAGCTGGAGGAATTTGCCTTTGCCGAGCATTTCGTCATATATGAAAAATACAGAAACTGCGGCTACGGAAGCAAGGGTATGAGACTGCTTCAGGAAAGATTTGAGCGCATAATCCTTGAGGTGGAGCATCCCGAAGACGAGCTGAAAGCTCGGCGCATCGCCTTTTACAAGCGTCTCGGCTTCTGCCAAAACGACTACCCCTACATTCAGCCGTCCTACAGAAAAGGCGGGAAAGGAGTTCCGCTGATACTTATGAGTTACCCTAAAAAGCTGGATAATTGCGAAAACACCGCTTCGGTCTTGTATAAGAAGATCTATAATAAATAAAACAAAATTCGGACATTAAACCAAAGGAGAAAGTTCAGATATGAAGATATTTTTCACACCAACAAAGGAATACGTTTCTCTTTCCGAAGGAATTTCCTTGCTTGCAGATGATCTTGGAATAGAGCTTTCAGATAACTCCGCCGCTAACGTTACGCTTACGGTTTCGGAAGCTCTTGAAGCAAAGCTTCACGTCGTTCTCGACGGCAAAAACGCGTGTATCACCTACGGCGGCGGAAAAGCAAGATTCTTCCGCGCGCTTGCAATTCTCATCAAATGGTTAAAGGACGGAAAAACCGCTCAAACCCTTACCGAAACCCCTTTATTTATAACCAACGGCGCCATGGTGGATATGTCCAGAAACGCGGTAATGAACGTGAAAACAGTTAAGTTTTTCATGCGAAAAATGGCGCTTATGGGTCTTAATACATTTATGCTTTACACGGAAGATACCTATGAGATCGACGGACGCAGATATTTTGGTTATATGCGCGGCAGGTACACAGCGGACGAGATCCGCGAGCTTGACGCTTACGCTATAAAGCTTGGAATCGAGCTTGTTCCCTGCATACAGACTCTCGGTCATCTCGCAACCGCTCTTCGCTGGAGCGCTGCGGGCGCTTATAAGGACACTCCGAATGCCCTTCTCGCCGGAGCAGATGCTACCTACAAGCTTATCGATGATATGTTCAGGAGCATTTCCGAATGCTTTACCAGCCGCCGCCTTCATATCGGTATGGATGAGACCCACGATCTCGGAACGGGCAAATATCTGGATCGTTTCGGTTATCGCGAAAGACAGGATATTTATTTTGAGCATCTTTCTAAGGTAGCGCAGATCGCCGAAAGCTACAGCTTTCGCCCGATGATGTGGAGCGATATGTTCTTCCGCATGAGCGGTAAAAATATCCCCGACTATTACGATTTTGATATGCGCGTGGTTCTTCCCGACGATATCGGAAGTTACGTCCCCGAAGGAGTTCAGCAGGTATTCTGGGACTACTACCGTCCGAATGAAGATTTCTACGACGTAAATATTAAAAAGCACCGTCTACTTGGTAAAAACACCGTTTTTGCGGGCGGTATCTGGACCTGGAGCGGTCATTGTCCCCATTTTTCACGCTCACTTCGTCACACTATCCCAGCCCTTGAAGCCTGCCGCAAAAACGAAATCAAGGAGATATTTGCGACTATCTGGCATAACGGCTCTGAATCCTGTCTCATAATGGCGCTGGCAGGTCTTGCCTGGTACGCCGATTACGATTATAAAGGACGTTACGACGAGCAGAGCGTCAAGGAATGCTTTGATTTCGCCTGCTCACTCTCATACGACGATTTTATGAAAACGGAGCTTCCCGAATATCCTCACGGCGGTGACGTTGGAGTTTCGAGATCTCTACTGTATAACGATCCGCTGATCGGGCTTATGGACAAGCACGTCGAGCATATGGATGCGGCAAATTACTATAAAAGCGTTTCGGAGCAGCTTTGCGGTATCGAAAACGGCAAAGGGATGTTCACATCCGCATTTGACGTTATCAAAAAGCTCTCCTCTCTCCTTGAAAACAAGGCTGATTTCGGAGTAAGGCTGAAAAAGGCTTACGATGCGGACAATAAACAAGCCCTTTCCGATATGCTAAAGGAATGTTCGGTCATAACCGAAAAGCTGAACACTTTGCGTGAAAGCCACAGAAAAGCTTGGTTTGAATACTCCAAGCCTTTTGGCTGGGAGGTTCACGATATCCGTTACGGCGGACTCATTATGCGATTTGACACAGTAAAAGAGCGCCTGAGCGCCTACCTGAATGGCGAGATAAACGCGATTGAGGAGCTTGAAGCAGACAGGCTCAGCTTTGACTGCTCCGCGGACGGATCCAAAATAGGCGAAAGCTTCCTTTGGTATCCCTACCGAAATATCGCGACCGCGGGAATTCTTTAAATAAGGAGAATCAAAACTATGATAACGGCTACAAAGGAATTTTTAAGTGGGCTCGACGCTTTGGCGGAACAGCGCAAAAACGAGATATTAAGCGCCCGTGACGAGCTTGAAATAAAAGGCACGACCTATTACGTTTCTAACGACGGTGATGACGGAAATAACGGTCTTTCCCCCGTAACTGCCTGGAAAACTCTCGAAAAAGTCTCTGCTTCTGAGCTTGAAGCCGGAGACGCCGTTCTCTTCCGCAGAGGAGATATTTTCAGAGGTCAGGTCAACACTAAGCCCGGCGTCAGCTATGGCGCTTACGGCGATGGACCAAAGCCAAAGCTTTACGGCTGGGATGAGGATCTTGCAGATCCTGCCCTTTGGGTACTCGCAGACGCGGAAAATCACATCTGGAAATACGCTAAAAAGATACTTGACTGCGGAACGCTTGTATTTAATGACGGCGAAAGACATTCGCTCAAGCACATCCCTTCCTACATTGAGGGCAGATTCGTCTGCAGAGACGATGAGAGCAGAGCTTTCGTTATGAACGAGCAGATGACGGGCGACCTTGATATCTACTGGCATTTTGTAGATAAGATGACCGTATCTCCATCAAAAGGCAAGGATTTCCCTATTCCCGATGTGGTCGGCGCTTACGGCGCTCTCTATCTGCGCTGTAACGTTGGCAATCCCGGCGGTGTTTTCAAAAGCATCGAAGCCCTTCCCCGAAGAAATATGTTCTACGTTAAGAGCAACAAAGACGTTCGCATAGATAACCTTTGCCTCAAATATATCGGCTGTCACGCGATTTCTGCTGGCGGAGCTTTGGTTGAAGGCTTGAAGGTAACAAACTGCGAGATCGGGTGGGTCGGCGGTACTATACAGCATTATCTCGGCACCGATCCGAACTATCCGCAGGGCGGACGCGGTACTGTTACACGTTACGGAAACGGCGTGGAAATCTACGGAGGATGCGACGATTACGAGGTTTCGAACTGTTACATATACCAGATGTACGACGCGGGTATCACTCACCAGGTCAGCACATTCGGCAGAACTTATCAGATGAAGAATGTTCGTTATATTAGCAATCTCGTCGAATATTGCGTTTATTCCATCGAATACTTTCTTGAGATAAACGGCGGTAGCGAAAACTGCTTTATGGATAACATCGAGATGAGCGGTAATATTCTGCGCATGAGCGGCTACGGTTGGGGACAGCAGCGCCACAACAAGCACACTCCCGCTCATATTAAAGGCTGGAGCTACACCAACACGGCGCGTAACTATTCCGTTCACGATAACGTTTTCGACCGCGCGGCTTACAGAATGTTGCATCTCGTTGCGGAAAAGGCGGAAAGCCTGCCGAAGATGTATAATAACACCTACGTTCAATACGCAGGGAATATGATAGGTCAGTACGGCGCAAACGAAGAAAACGAGCCGCCGATTCTTATATTCGACGAAAATACGGATAAAGCAATAGAAAACATACTCTGTGACAAGGACGCTAAGGTGTATGTAATAAAGTAAACTCTATAAGATTTGAAAGGATAATTTTATGCCACCTGTAATCGGTATTCTCCCCTCAATTGACAAAAGCAAAAACTCTACCGCCCTATATCACTACGTCTGTTCGATCGAACAAGCGGGCGGAACACCTATCGTTCTTCCCTACTGCGAGACGGATAGCGTTCTTGATGATTTCGTCCGACTTTGCGACGGCTTCTGTTTTGCGGGCGGTTCAGACATCGATCCCGCAAGGTACGGCGAAGGAAAAAAGGAGACCTGCGGTGATATAATAGAACCAAGGGACGATTTCGATTTCCGCACCTTTGAAAAAATATTAAAGACCGGAAAACCCATTCTCGGGATCTGCCGCGGCGCTCAGCTTATAAACGTTGCTCTCGGCGGAACGCTGCATCAGGATATTCCTTCGGAAATAAATACCGCTATCAACCACCGTCAAACCGAAGCGGACGAAGTTGCCACTCACGAAGTACATATCGCGGAAGATTCTCCGCTTTACAAAGTTTTGGGACAAACTCGGATAGGCGTCAACAGCTTTCATCATCAGGGCGCAAAGAAGCTTGGAGACGGACTTATCTCCATAGCTCATTCTGAGGACGGCGTGCACGAGGCGTACTATCTACCCTCTCACCGATATCTTCTAGCTATTCAATGGCATCCCGAAAGACTTTACGATGAATTCAGCGGAAAGATTTTTAAGGATTTTGTAAGCAAGTGTAAATAACATACCAATGAATTAAGGAGAACTTAAAATGGAACACATTTCAAATGCAGTCGAACAGTTCAAAGACCTCATCCTTGAAGCAGAAAGATACATCTGGAAAAATCCCGAAACCGGCTACAAGGAGTTTAAGACATCGAAATATCTTGAAGAAAAGTTCAGAGAGCTGGGATATGATCTCGTTCTTGCGGACGGCATCACCGGGTTTTACACCGTCGTAGATACCGGAAGAGAAGGTCCTGAGGTGCTGGTGATGGGCGAGCTTGACTCGGTCATCTGCCCCACTCATCCCGAATCTGACAAGGTTACCGGCGCGGTTCACGCCTGCGGGCATAACGCTCAGTGCGCCGCTCTTCTCGGAGTTGCCGCAGCTCTCACAGATCCGAAGGTTCTTGAAAAGCTGTGCGGAAGGATACGCCTTTGCGCTGTTCCCGCTGAGGAGCTGCTTGAGATCGAATACAGAAGCGAGCTTAAAAAGCAGGGAAAGATCAAGTATTTCGGCGGTAAAAGCGAGTTTCTGCACCGCGGTTATTTCGACGGCGTTGACATCGCGTTCATGGTCCACTCCTCTGCAAATTTCAACGTAAACGGCGGTTCAAACGGTCTGCTTGCCAAGAGCGTCATCTATAAGGGCGTAGCTTCTCACGCGGGAGGCGCGCCTCAAAGCGGAATCAACGCTCTCTACGCCGCTACCTGCGGTATAAACGCGGTGAACGCAATCCGCGAGACCTTCGTGGAAAGAGATCAGATCAGATTCCATCCTATAATCACTCACGGCGGCGATATCGTAAACGCTATTCCCGAAGAAGTCCGCATCGAGACCTACGTTCGCGGCTCAAGCATTGACGGTATTGCCAAAAATAATAAAAAGGTAAACCGCGCTCTCATCGGAGCGGCGTACTCTATCGGCGCAAATATTGAGATAATCGACATTCCCGGTTATGCTCCTCTGGTGAACGATAAGAACATGGTAGAGCTTGCAAAGGATGCCGCCGCTATCGCTATGCCCGAGCGCCCCTTTACCGTCTATCACAATATGATAGCGTCCAGCACCGATATGGGCGATCTTTCCACCTTCCTGCCCGTTGTTCATCCCTACTGTCCCGGCGCTCAGGGAAAAGGTCACGGAAACGATTTCAAGATCGTCGATCCTTACCTTGCTTGCGTTCAGAACGCAAAGTGGCAGGTGACTATGCTCACTCTTCTCCTTGAAAACGGCGCCGAAAGAGCAAAGAAAGTCGTTTCCGAGTTCGAGCCCTACTTCAAGAGCAAGGAAGAATTTCTTGCATATCAGGACAGCCTGAACACCTGCGGCGACAGGATCGTTTACAAAGAAGACGGCTCGGCTGAGATAAAGCTGTACTGATGATGAAATATCTGCCACAGTTAAAAGAGCTGCTTGCTCTTGAATATAACTGCTCCAAAGCTGATTTTGACTCCGAAGAAAGCCTTCTGACCGTCTCGGCTCTGAAGGAAGGCAGAAGAGTTTATTCGTCCGAAAAATACTTTTTCCATATGGTCACCTTGGGCAAAAATGCGGTGGTGACTGCGGACGAGGCTCTGCATCCCTTTCTTTCGGATTTCATAAAAAACAGAACGGGGCATTGGCTTTTCGAGATACCAAATCTCCTACCTCTTGAAAAGGAGCTGAACCGTTTCGGCTACACTCTGTCTCAGACTCATCATATGTTTCTGCCTTGCAGAGACGTGACGCCTGAAAAAGACTTTTCGGTGAAATGGTTCCACGGTGAAGAAATATGGCAGTTCTACGGAGACGAACGGTTTCCGAACGCTATCTGCTCCGAATTTCTGCCTCACCGCCCTGACAGAACCGTGGTCTGCGCCTACGACGGCGACGAGATCATCGGTATGGCGGGATGCTCCGAGGATGCGCCAAATTGGATGCAGATCGGCATTGACGTTATGCCGAAATATCGCTCAAAGGGTATAGGTACATATCTCGTTACGGTACTTAAAAATCGAATTGAAGAAAATGGTAATATTCCTTTCTATGGTACCAGCGTTTCCAATTATCGCTCCTGGAATATCGCGCTGAACTGTGGGTTCCGTCCTGCCTGGGTGGAGATCGGAGCAAACAAGATAAAAGACGATAATTGTCACAAATGATATCATATCGGTGAATTATTATGAAAATTGCAATAATAGGTTACAGCGGCAGCGGTAAATCAACGCTTGCAAAGCACCTCGCCGCAAAGCACGGAACGGACGTTTTATATCTCGACACGGTGCATTGGCTACCGGGTTGGAATGAGCGTTCGCGCGAAGAAAAAGAAAAGATAGTTGAAGATTTTTTGAACACTCACGGCTCCTGGGTCATAGACGGAAATTATTCAAAGCTTTTTTACGACAGACGTATGGAAGAGGCGGATCAGATAATATTTATGGCGTTCAACCGTTTCGCCTGCCTTTACCGCGCGTATAAGCGTCATAAAGCCTACAAAGGTCGCTCGCGGGAATCTATCACCGAGGGCTGCGACGAGAAGATGGACCTTGAATTTATCAAGTGGATACTTCACGGCGGCAGAAGCAAAAAAGCCAAGGCAAGATACACCGGCGTTATAGAAAAGTTCGGCGACAAGGTCACGGTTATCAAAAACCAGCGCCAGCTTGAGAGATTCTACAAGGAAAATGGGCTTCCGACGGAGAACGTAATATGATAGGAAAAAACGTTAAGGTCATAGTTGACCGCCCTCTCGGAAGCTATCATCCAAAGCATAAAGATCTCTATTATCCCATAAATTACGGCTACGTTCCCGACGTTATGGGCGGCGACGGAGAAGAGCAGGACGCTTACATTCTCGGCGTAGATACTCCTATAAAGGAGTTTTTCGGAACGGTGATCGCTATTATCCACCGTCTTGACGACGTTGAAGACAAATGGGTAGTCGCGCCTGCGGGAATGAGCTTTACAAAAGAGGAGATTTTGCAGGAAGTAAAGTTTCAAGAGCAGTATTTTAAGATAGAGATAGAAATATAAAAAGCTTCCGTAACCGGAAACCTTGAGAATTTTTTCGATAAAAATGGGATAATTTCATATATGATTTATATTGGAGCAAATAAGAAACACACAAATCGGTAGGGGGCGGCGCCTTCGACGCCCCAAGGAACAACGTGTATATTTCACGGGACGTCGAGGCGCCGTCCCCTACCAAATTTCGTGCGAACATACCGAAACCCATAAACACAAAACTACCGTAAACGGAAATGAACCGCTACGGTAGTTTTTATTATTTGTTTAAATCAATGGTGGAAAAGTCTCATTCCCGTCATAGCCATCGCTATGCCGTACTTATTGCAGACCTCGATGACGTTATCGTCTCTGATAGATCCGCCGGGCTGAGCGATAACGGAAACGCCGCTCTTCTTCGCTCTTTCGATGTTATCGCCGAAGGGGAAGAACGCGTCGGATCCCAGCGCAACACCTGTGATAGTGTCAAGGTATGCTCTCTGTTCTGCCTTGGTGAAGGGTTCGGGCTTTCTGGTGAAGAGTGTCTCCCATACTCCGTCAGCCAGAACGTCATCGCACTCGTCGGAGATATAAACGTCGATAGCGTTATCTCTGTCGGGACGCTTTACGCTGTCAATGAAGGGAAGGTTCAGCACCTTTTCATGCTGGCGAAGATGCCAGATGTCAGCCTTGTTACCTGCAAGACGTGTGCAGTGGATTCTGGACTGCTGACCTGCGCCTACACCGATAGCCTGTCCGTCCTTTGCATAGCAAACGGAGTTACTCTGTGTATATTTAAGTGTGATAAGAGCGATGATAAGGTCGCGCTTTGCCTCGTCGGACAGCTCCTTATTGTCGGTAACGACGTTGGAAAGGAGCGCCTCGTCGATAACGAAATTGTTTCTTCCCTGCTCAAATGTAATACCGAAGACCTGCTTTGTCTCTTTTTCAGCGGGAACGTAATCGGGATCGATCTTAACGATATTATAAGCGCCCTTCTTCTTACCCTTAAGGATCTCAAGAGCCTCGGGCTGATAGCCGGGAGCGATAACTCCGTCGGAGACCTCGCGGGCGATGAGCTTCGCAGTTGTAACGTCGCACTCGTCGGAGAGAGCGATCCAGTCACCGAAGGAGCTCATTCTGTCTGTTCCTCTTGCTCTTGCGTAAGCGGTAGCAAGCTCGGAATCGTCAAGTCCTTCGATATCGTCTACGAAGCAAGCTTTTTTAAGACTGTCGCTCATCTTAACGCCGATAGCCGCGGATGTGGGGCTGACGTGCTTGAAGGAAGCTGCTGCGCATCTGCCCAGGTTCTTCTTTATCTCGGAGACGAGCTGCCAGCTGTTGAAGGCGTCCAGGAAGTTGATGTATCCGGGTCTGCCGTTAAGTATCTCGATAGGAAGCTCGCTTCCGTCCTCCATATAGATCTTAGAGGGTTTCTGGTTAGGGTTACAACCGTATTTGAGTTCGTATTCTTTCATTTTCAGACTTCCTTTCATTAAACCTTTTTGTATTTGTTTATCATTCTGCTCGTCTCTTTTCCGTCCTCAAGGGAGATATAGCGGACGTAGAGAGAAATTTTATTATTTTCGTTGAGGTTCTCCCAGATCTCGCTTGTGAAAGCGTCGATATCGTTGGGAATACATACTCTTTCGGGCTCGCCCGTGAAGGTGGGAATGGGATTTCCGTCGCAGTTATATGTATGGATAAAGTGACCGAGACCGTCTATCGCGTCGTATTCGAAGAAGTAACGGTTGCAGACCGTTCCCTCTGCGTCGCCGCTCTTGAGGATGCTCATTTTGTAGGTGTATTTCTCACCGAGCTCCATTATAGCGCTTATTCTGGGGGTGAAGTTGGGGCGGTCGGGCTCGAAGGCTCTTGTGCGGAGCGCGTTTTCAAAGGTGTCGCCCTTAGAAACGAAATCATATACTGTATCTGTCTGATCTCCGTTCGTAACGATGACCTTATCACCGATAACTCTGACCGGAGAATAGATGATGAGAGAAGGATCCTCTACCTTGCTTTCGTCGTAAGGGTAGATAGTGACGTCCTTTTCGTTTTCAACGAAGATCCTGTTTCTGGAGTTCTCGCTTCTTCCCATAATAAAGTAAGCAAAAACTGCGTTCTTTCCGTCCGCGCTCTTTCCCGTGACAATTCCTCTTCCGACGTAGGAGTTTCCTTCAATTCTCTCTTTGATGGGGAGTGTTTCGTAAACGTTCATCTGCTTTTTTCCTTTCATTTTCCAAAATAAGTACAAAAGGGCAGTCCCGTTCCCATGCAGAAACAGAACTGCCCAGACGGTCGGCGTTTATTATCCTTTGCTTCCACGCGGTTTGGGTTCCGCTTAAATCCGTCAGTTACAAAGGACCTTTACCCTGTAAGTATAACATATAATTTACATTTTGTCAAGAGAATAGCGTCTTTTTTTGAAAAAGGATAATAAATTGGTGTTTATAGGTGTGTTTGCACATATTTATGCTTCTCACTCTGTGGAGACTTTCATTCGTGCGTGTTCGGAACATAATCTTCCACCAAATCTCTGCGAAGATTTCGGTCTTTTTATGGTCTTTTGGCAAAAGCAACCTTGTTTCAGCGTTTATGTGCGCCTGTAGATGTTCGCACTAAACTCGCAGCGCACCTATAAATCAAAATCCGCTCAAGGAAACAAACCGAGTTTTTACTCTTAAAACTAATATTCTACGCTTAAAACATCTCTTTTTCAATTCAACCGCTTCGTCATTTATTACAAACTTTATTATGCATCTTAAATGAAATTATGATATACACATTGACAAATTTGTATTTTATGTTATAATGTTATTATAAATTAAGAATGGAGAAAAATCTATGAAAAAATGCAGATTTTTACTGTTAATCCTCTGCTTGTGTCTGCTCCTTCCTATTGCGGCTTGCAAAAAAGAAGAAGGTCCCGAGCTCAGCGATTACGAACGTAAATACGACGACCTCACCCGTGAGACTGCCCGAGACAGTATCCCGGAAGGATATGATCTGGATGGCGCGGAAATAGGTGTCTTCTACGCAGCCCACCAAGAAAAAGGAGTTATCGGCGACGGCGAGGCGACCGATATCGTTTATTCCAAGATCTACGAAAGAAACCTTTCGGTAGCGGAACGACTCAATTGTGAGCTTGAATTTATCTCTTCCAATACTACTGCTTGGCAAGACGTCACCGGAGTTTTAAAGAGTGATATCCAGACCATGTCTGACGCATATCAGATCGTTTTCACCACCAATAATACGGTCATTCAGGAAAAGCTCTTCAACTATTTTCACGATCTCAACGACTCCGAATACATAGACATCAGCGAGACCAGATGGTGGTACGAGGACGCTATAATGGAGCTCTCCGTAGATAACTACAACTACCGCTTCCTCTACGGCGAGATCAATATCGACTCTCTCGGAAACGCGGGCGCGATATTCTATAATAAGGGGCTCTACGAGCAATATCTCTCCCCAAACAAAGATGCCGAAGATCTTTACCAGCAGGTGCTAAGCGGAACCTGGACTTTTGAGAAATTATATAATCTCACCAAAAAAGCTCACATAGAAAAAGGCGGAGACGGCTCAAACGACATCCACGGATTTATGCTCATCCGTTACGCAGAGCCGATCCATTATTTCGTAAACTCCTGCGGACTCAAGTTCTACCAAAGAAATGAGCAGGGAATGCCTGAACTTACCATCTACAACGATGAGGCTATTTCATTCACAGAAGATCTTTATAAATTTATTTTCGAAAACGAAGGTGCATTCCTCCTTTATCCCAACATGGTAGGAATGGAAACTGAATACCCGAATATGTTCTCTAACGAAAGAATAATGTTCAATCTCTCCAGCCTTTCCAGCGTACTTAAGGATGAGATGCGTGAAATGAAGACAGACTTCGGTATCCTTCCTTTCCCCAAATATACGGAAGATCAGGAGATGTACCTGAACTTCATGGCTAACGGAACTGTCGCTACCTGTATCCCCGTTTCCTGCGATTTTGATTACGCAAACGAGGAAGTCAGCGCAGTTATCGAAGCTCTCGCTTCCGAAAGCTACCGTTACGTTTCCGTTGCATTCTACGAAGCAGCTCTTAAGTCCGCATACAACCGTGATGATCTCTCTTCTCAGATGATCGACATTATCTGCGGTCAGCATGATACAGTAAAATCCACACTCACAAAGAACTTCGTTTATGAATACGGTTCTTCTCTCGGAGGAATGGGTTCCATCTTCTCCACTCTTATGCAGAATAAGAACACGAACTTCGCGTCAGAATACGACAGTCGTCTCGGACAGTTCAACCAAGGTCTCAGAGATCTGATAGAGCAGTACAAGTCAGGAAAGATCTAATTAACATCAAATCCCACACCCAAAGGTGTGGGATTTTTCATTTCGTTCTTTATTATGCGTAGCTTTTTATGGAGGCGCAAGATCTCCACCTACGTACTTAGTGAAAATTTATTTACGCTTTTCATTTATCAAATAACTATTGACTTTTAACAAAATCTGTGTTATGCTATAATTAAATAATTAAATAGGAGTGTTCTTATGAAAAAGTTAAGATTAGTCCTCATCCTTCTGTGCTTCTGCATGCTGCTGCCTATCGCCGCTTGCGGTAAAGAAGCGCCCAAGGAAGAAACCGGCGACAAGTACGTTTACGATGACAGCACCCGTGAAAGAGCTGCTGA
Organism: Oscillospiraceae bacterium; assembly: GCA_015064245.1. Classification (GTDB taxonomy): domain Bacteria; phylum Bacillota; class Clostridia; order Oscillospirales; family CAG-272; genus SIG673. The sequence continues at coordinate 15,619 of SVSQ01000007.1, forward strand.
CAGTATCCCCGAGGATTACGATCTTGAAAACCAGACAATCGGTTTCTTCTATCCTCTGGACCAGGAAAAATTTGCGATCGGCGACGGTGAAACAACGGATATCATCTATTCCAGAATACACGAAAGAAATCTCTCGGTTGAGGAAAGGCTGAACGTTGACATCGATTTTATCTCCTCCGGCGTTGAAGCTTGGCAGGATTCCTCCAACGTCATAAAGCAGGATATTCAGACGATGTCCGCAGCATGGGAGGTATGCTTTGCCTGCAATAACATGATCATTCAGCAGAAGCTCTTCAACTATTTCCACAACCTTAATGATTCCAACTACATAAACGCAGACGAGAGATGGTGGTATTCCGACGCTATCTACGAGCTTTCCGTTGATAACTACAACTACCGTTTCCTCTACGGCGATATCTGCTCTCAGACTCTCGGTCAGACCGGCGCGATCTACTACAATAAGGATATGTACGAGCAGTACCTCTCTCCAACAAAGGACAGAGACGAGCTCTATCAGAAGGTCCTTGACGGAACCTGGACTCTCGAAGAGTTCGACCGTCTCACAAAGAAGGCGCATATCGAAAAAGGCGGCGATGGCTCCAACGATATCTACGGCTGGTCCCTCTTCGGCTCAGGCGAAAAGATCTATTTCTTCCAGATCGGCTGCGGAATCAATATGTATTACCGCGATGAATACGGAATGCCTATCATCGACTTCAAGAATGATAAGTCCGCAGACTTCGTAAACAAGCTTTACAGCATCATTTACGAAAACGAAGGCTCATGGCCCTTCTTCCCCGGTCTCGGCGGCGGTCCACGCGCAGAGCATAAGTACGACTTCCCCAACGGTAAGGTAATGTTCCTGGTCAAGTACGTCAATGCGGCGCTTGACGATGAGATGCGCGAGATGAAGACAGACTTCGGTATTCTCCCCTTCCCCAAGTGGGATCAGGATCAGGAAATGTACTACAGCATGCTCCACAACTCCACGGTCATGACTGCTATTCCGATCTCTACTGATGAAGACAGAGCAAACGAAGAGGTAAGCGCTGTAGTTGAAGCAATGGCATCCGAGGCTTACCGCCGCGTTGCAGTCGCATATTACGAAACAGCTCTTAAAACGACCTATAACCGTGACGATATGTCCGCTCAGATGATCGATATCATCTGCGGTCAGCACGATACAGTTAAATCCAGCCTTACAAAGAACTTTATTTACGAGTATTCCTGGTGCCTCGGCGGCATCGGAACGATAATGAACAGACTTATGAGCAATAAGTCCACAAACTTCGTTTCCGAGTACGACAGCCGTATTGGATCTGCCGAAACAGGTCTCAAGGACCTCATCAAGCAGTACAAGGAAGGCAAGATCTAATAATTTATATGTAAAACTCTTCGATTTTTCCGGAGAGTTTTATGATTTTATTCTTGACAATTTCTTGCAGTTGTGATATACTTAATGGTAATAATTTTTTTATAATTTTAGGAGCTCATAAAATGAAAAAGATAAGCTTATTATTGATCCTTCTCTGCGTATGTATGCTTCTGCCTCTTGCCTCTTGCGGAAAGCCCGAGAAACCTGCCGTAAGTGAGTTTGATCAGAAATACGACGACAAGACCAGAGAAACAGCGCGCGATCTCATTCCCGAAGACTACGATCTCGAGAATCAGACCATAGCATTCTTCTATCCCCGTTCCGATGAAAAGAGCGTTCTGGGTGACAGCGAATCCACAGATATCATCTTCTCCAGAATTCATGAGAGAAACCTCACCGTCGAAGAGCGTCTGAACGTTGATATCGAATTCATTGATTCCGGTACGACCGCATGGAGAGAAAACTCCGATATCATAAAGCGCGAGATCCAGACTATGTCTGCCGCTTGGGAAGCTGCGTTCGCGCAGGATAATATGGTGGTTGAAAAGCGTCTTTTCAACTATTTCCACGAATTCAACGACTCAAACTACATAGACATAGATGAAAGATGGTGGTATCCCGACGCTATCATGGAGCTTTCTGTTGATAACAACAGTTACCGTTTCCTTTATGGAGATATCTCTATAAATACACTTGGAAAGACCGGTTGTCTTTACTACAACAAGGAGCTTTTCGAACAGTACGTATCCGCCAACAAAAACGGTGACGAGCCTTATCAGCTGGTACTGGACGGCAAGTGGACGTTTGAAGAATTTTCACGTCTCGTTAAAAAGTGTAACATAGAAAAGGGCGGAGACGGCTCAAACGATATCCATGGCTATTCCCTCTTCAAGAATGCAGAGGAGATGCGTTTCTTCCAGGAAGGCGTTGGCATAACCATGTACGAAAGAGACGCATCAGGCTTCCCTGTGTTGAATTTCAATAATGAGAAGACAATCTCTTACACGGAAAAGCTCTATTCACTTCTTTATGAAAACGAGGGCGCTTGGCTCTTCTATCCCGGCGATCCTACGCCTCAGAGCGAGCATAAGAACGACTTCCCTGACGGCAAGGTCGTATTCCTTATCGGCTTCCTCAATACTGCTATCGACGCTAACATGAGAGAAATGAAGTCCGACTTCGGAATCCTGCCCTTCCCCAAGTGGGATGAGGCTCAGGAGGAATACAGAAGCCTTTTGCACAACACGACAATTATGGCAGCTGTTCCCGTATGTACCGATATCGACAGAGCAAACGAGGAGATCAGCGCGGTTATCGAGGTGCTCGCTTCCGAGAGCTACAGAAGAGTTTCCGTTCCCTTCTACGAGGCTGCTCTTAAAACCGCTTATAACAGAGACGATTTCTCCGCTCAGATGATCGATATTATCGCAGGTAAGCACGACAAGGTAAAATCCACCCTTACAAAGAACTTCGTTTATGAATACGGCGCTTCTCTCGGTAACATCGGAAACATCTTCCACACTCTGATGAGCCAGAAGAGCAAGAACTTCGTATCAACCTATGACAGCATCCTCCCCCTCTACGAAGAAGGAATCAAAACTCTTATCCAGGAATATAAGAACGGCAAGATCTAAATCTAACATCAAAAAAGTCACACCCGCAGGTGTGACTTTTTTATTTACAGCTCGACCGACACGGTCAAGCCGTATTTATCTGTATGATCGAGACTATATCGCTTTCCGTTTACTGTAACGGCGCTCTTTTTGATCTTATGGGTAGGATCGCACGCATAAAGCTTTCCGTCTTTTAATATTATCATGAGAGGAACGTCGGGCTCAACTCCGTCGAACTCACACGCGCTCCAGAAAACGTACATTTTCACGCCGTTTTTCCACTCAACTGCTTGAAGGGATCCGGTGTTTGAAAGTATTCTGAATTCGGGAGATAATGCGTACGCCGCCGTTTCACTTTCGTTTAATTCGGGAAGCAGAGCGTAGGCGTATTTTTCATTTTGAGGATCCACGCCGTGAGACGCGACTATATGCGTAAACGATCCGTCCTTACCTCCGCGCTGAGCCGTAAGGCGGAGCTTTTCGGGGAAATAATAGCCTCCAAAGCCCTTGATATAGAGCGCGGAAACGTCTCTTGGAAGGGCTTTGATCTCACCCGCAATCGCGAATTCTCCTTTTTCGGGTATTACGATCGGGTTGTGAGTCCTTCTGCTGTCGATAACGGTTATGACCTCTGCGCCGTCGTGAGCTGATATGTCGCATCCGAGACAAACTGCTGTTTTTTCATAAAAGAACCACGCCTTTTTCGCTGTCAAAGAGCATTCTCTGACTTCGGGCGCGCCGCCGTACGAGAGATCCCTCGGCATTCGCTCGGGAGTTCCGTCTCCGTGATATGACTCCAAAGCCATCGCAGCCGCGCCGCATTTACCGTCGCTCACTCCTCCGACAAAATCCCGGGAGCTGAGATATTCGTTCTTCTGCATGACCGAGACACACTGACGCTCTCTTGTATCCAGCGTAGTTCCGGGACGGCGGTACGGATCGCATTTATCATAGCTTCCGGGATACGCCATATAGTCCGAGGAATACGCCGTCAGCATACCGTCGCCGAGATACCAGCCGTCCATATTCACGGAATTGATACATTCGTAGTTATAGATACGCTCCGAGGACATTGAAAGGGAAAACGCCGCGTTTCCGTTATGATGTACCATTCTGTCCGCATTTCCGAAGTTTTTATTTACGTTGTACTCGCTCGGCTTAAAGCTATCGTCTGCCAGAATTTTGCGAAACAGATCGCAAGCGTCCGCAGACATCAGCGCGCAAAGCTCATCCATTCTGTCAGGATTTTTAAGTCCTGCGTTTGCCAAAACATTTCTTTTAATGTGACCGAGCAGTTCGTCACGATACCGGACGTTCACCACCGCAAGCTCGCAGATCGATGCCATGATCTTTCTGCCGTTTACTACTCCAACATTAGGATAGCGTCCGAGCACGCTCCGTGAAACCACTCCCTTTGCAAGGAACGGGATAAATGAATTAAGCGCCCAACGGCACATCTTTTCTTCGATCACGGGATCGGCGTACTTTGTTCCCTTAAGTATCTTGCAGATCTCTACGTGAACTGCAAAATGTATCTGACCGTACAGTCCGTTCATAACGTGACGGGTATGGAATATGTAAGAGCCGTCGGTATAGAAACCCTGCCCGTCGTTGAGCCCGCCGTCAACGTAGACGTGCGTATCTTCGATGTTGTTAAGCGCAAGGTATATCTTCTCCTCGTTTCTCTGCAAAAGTCCCGCGCCGATTATGAGCTTGGCAAAATGGACCTTGTTTGATGCGTAATCGCGGGGCTTTTTAACGAGGTGGTCAAAGAGCTTCAGATATTTCACGGCGTGATCGGGCGTTAAAATATCGCCAAGAACGACGAGGATATGCATAATGTACTGGGGAGAGTCGATCTGCCAGCGATGCCAGTTGAAAAGACGGGTATCACGCCAGCCGACGCCGTCTATCTCCTTCTGTCCGAATCGGTTTTCGTACATCCATTCAAGACTGAAAAGTATCTTTTCAAGAACCTCGCCGTTTTTATAGTATTTCGAGCCGTAGGAGCCCCACGCCATTGCAAGAGAGTTCATATATCGGAACTCTTTTACCATTTCGTCCGTATTTTCGGGCATTCTTCCGAGAAAAAGAGAGTCTTTACCGCTCGCGTCGTAAAGCATACGAGCCTCTTCCGCCTCTTTTTCTATATTTGACAGTCTTTTTTGCACCGCGGGATCGGAAAGATCGGCGTCCGCGCTGACCACTAATATTCTTTTCCAGTTTTCAAGCGCCGTTTTTATATTTTCCATGAACTAAAGCTCCCTTGTTTTTTTATTTTAGTATAACACACCGATCATAATTTTTCAATAGTAAATTTGTTTTTTTATTCACAGAAAACTGTTGAAAAACTTTCTTAAATATGTTATAATGTATAATGGTTTATAATGCGAAGTTAAATGTTATACTAATAGGACTAATATATGAAAAAGAACGTTCAAATATCAAGCGTGGAGCTTGAAAAGCAGATAAGCTTTATGGCGCAGATAAAAGCCTTGAATACTGAAGAAAAATACGTCTATATCCAGACCTTCGGCTGTCAGCAAAACGAGGCGGACAGCGAAAGGCTTCTCGGTATGGCGGCTCAGATGGGGTACATGCGCGTCTCTGACGCGGAAAAAGCCGACCTCATTCTTATAAACACCTGCGCCGTCCGCGAGCACGCTGAGCTGAAGGCGCTTTCCATCACGGGAAATTTCAAGCACTGCAAGGAAAAAAATCCCTCTCTTATAATCGGAATATGCGGCTGTATGGTCTCTCAGGAGCACCGTCTCGGAGATATCAAAAAACGTTATCCTTACGTTGATTTTCTTTTGGGAACTACTCTTATCCACCGTTTTCCAGAGATACTCAGCTCGGTAATAACGCAAAAAAAGCGATTCTTCTGGATCGATCCCGACACGGCTGTTATAGCCGAGGAGCTTCCCGTTCAGCGCGAAAAGGGCGGCTCAAGCGCCTGGGTATCGGTCATGTACGGCTGCAATAATTTCTGCACCTACTGCATCGTCCCCTACGTTCGCGGACGCGAAAGAAGCCGCAGACCTCAGGCTATTTTAGACGAGATCAGAGCTCTGATTGCAGACGGAGTGAAGGAGATCACTCTGCTCGGTCAGAACGTAAACTCCTACAGTCCATGCGAGCCCGAAGACTATGATTTTTCCGATCTGCTTACGGACATCTGCGCTCTTGAAGGCGAGGCGATAATCCATTTTATGACCAGCCATCCAAAAGACGCGACGCATAAGCTTATCGACGTTATCGCCGCAAATCCGCCTGCTAAGAATAAAATAGGCATCTCCCGCCGTTTTCATCTGCCACTTCAATCGGGAAACGACAGGATCCTAAAGGCGATGAACCGCCGTTACGATTCTGCGCGCTATCTGTCTCTCGTAAGCTACATGAGAGAAAAAATGCCGGATATCGCGATCACGACGGATATCATAGTAGGATTTCCTACGGAAACCGAGGAAGAGTTTCAGGACACCCTGAAGGTGATCTCGACAGTCAGATACGATAATATCTACTCCTTCATCTATTCCAAGAGAAACGGCACACCCGCCGCCGAGATGGAGGATCAGGTTCCAGACGAGATCAAGAGCGAGCGTATGCGCAGACTTCTCGACCTGCAGGGCGCCATCTCAAAGGAAAAGAACAGCGATTACGTCGGAAAGGTTCTGCGCGGTCTTGTTGAAGGCAGAAGCAAAACGAATCCTCTCCGTCTTACTGCCAGAACTGAAAACAACCGTCTCATACACTTTGAGGGCGACGACAGCCTTATCGGTGAGTACGCGGACTTCTTTATCGAGGAAGCGGAAGCTCACGAGCTGTTCGGAAAATTGGTAAAATAAAGCGTAAATCATTCAAAAAATCATTTGTCAGAAAGGACACATATCTATGACCCCGATGATGCTTCAATATCTGGAGATCAAAAAACAGTATCCCGACGCGTTTTTATTCTACCGCCTCGGCGACTTTTACGAAATGTTTTTTGACGATGCTAAAAACGCGTCCAGAATCCTCGATTTGACCCTTACGGGACGTGATTGCGGTGAGGCTGAAAGAGCGCCTATGTGCGGTGTTCCCTATCACGCCGCCGATAACTATATAGCCCGTCTCGTTGCCAAGGGCCATAAGGTGGTCATTTGCGAGCAGATGGAAGACCCTGCAAGCGCAAAGGGCATCGTCCGCCGCGATATTGTCCGTATCGTCACTCCCGGTACGGTTACCGACAACGCTATGCTTGACGATAAGCAGAACAACTATCTCTGCTCTGTTTTCATAGGTGAAAACGAAGCGGCGATCGCCTTCGCCGACGCATCTACCGGAGACCTCTCCGCAACGGTCATCAAGGGAGCGGATATCGAAAACCGTATAATCACGGAAGCTGAGGCATATTCCCCGAAAGAGGTGCTGATAAACACATCTGTCGCTCCTTACAGACAGCTTTTTGATTACTTTTCAAAGCGTCTGCACGCAGTTATAAACGATAACTGTCCCGATGCCTTTGAATACGAAAAAGCCCTTCTTCTCTTGAAGAGACAGCTCGGAAAGGCTTATTCCGAGCAGAAAATAGACTCCCCTTCCCTGGTTTCCTGCATAGGCGCGCTGGTGGGATATATAAGCGAAAACCAAAAGTCCGCCGTTTCATACGTTAAGAGCATCAACGTCTATTCCGACGGGCAATATCTTGAGATCGATCCCAACACAAGAAGAAATCTCGAGCTTTGCGAGACAATGCGTACCAAAGAGAAAAAGGGCTCTCTGCTCTGGGTGCTTGACCGCACCCGTACCTCTATGGGCGCCCGTCTGCTCCGTCAATGGATAGAGCTTCCTCTGGTAAACACGCACTACATCACCCTCCGTCAGGAAGCGGTGGGCGAGCTCAAGGATAATTATATGCTCCGCGAGGAGATAGGCGAAAATCTGAAAAACGTCCTTGATATCGAGCGTCTTATGTCAAAGATCGTTTACGGAACGGCAAACGCAAAGGACGTCAAAGCCGTAGCCGACACCGTCGCAGTTATCAAGCCCCTGCTTGAGCTTATGGCTGACGTTGAGTGCGACGAGCTTCGCCGTATCCGCGACACCCTCGATCCTATGGACGAGCTTGTAAACGAGATCTCCGCCACCATCGTGGATCAGCCTCCCTTCACCGTCAGAGAAGGTCAGATGATAAACGAGGGCGTCAACGCAGAGCTGGACAGACTTCACGGTCTTCTCAAAAACAGCAAGGAATATCTTGAAGAGATCGTTGAGGAAGAAAGACGTATAACCGGTATTTCAAAGCTGAAATGCGGCTACAACAGAGTTTTCGGCTACTATATCGAGATCACCAACGCAAACAAGGGCGAGCTTCCCGATTACTATATCAGAAAGCAGACGCTCTCGGGCGCGGAAAGATACATAACCCCCAAGCTCAAGGAGCTGGAATCCGAGATCCTCGGCGCTTCCGAAAAGATATGCGCGCTGGAATACGATATTTTCTGCGCTCTCCGCGACAAGACCGCTTCACTTACAAACGAGATACAAAAGAACGCCTCGCTTCTGGCGCTCCTTGACGTTTACGTCAGCCTCAGCGACACGGCGTCCAGAAATAACTTCGTCCGCCCCGAGATCAGCTATGACGATAAGATCCAAATAACCGACGGCAGACATCCCGTGGTTGAACAATGCGTAAGCGACAGCTATTTCGTTCCGAACGATACCGATCTTGACACAGAGCACAACCGTCTTATGCTGATAACCGGACCGAATATGGCGGGTAAATCCACATATATGCGTCAGGTCGCACTTATTACCCTTATGGCGCAGATCGGCTCCTTCGTTCCCGCGAAAGAGGCTCACATCGGTATAGTCGACAAGCTGTTCACCCGTGTCGGCGCTTCCGACGATCTTGCGTCGGGACAGTCCACCTTTATGCTGGAGATGAACGAGGTCGCCTACATTCTCAAAAATGCCACCAAGCGTTCCCTCATCATTTACGACGAGATAGGGAGAGGAACCAGCACCTTCGACGGAATGAGCATCGCCCGCGCCGTCGCGGAATACACGGCAGGCAAGAAGCTTGGCGCAAAGACGCTGTTCGCAACCCACTATCACGAGCTTACCGCTCTCGAGGACGAGCTTCCGGGCGTAGTAAATTACAACATAGCCGCAAAGAAAAAGGGCGACGATATAATCTTTTTGCGTAAGATAATCCGCGGTAACGCCGACGACAGCTACGGTATCGAGGTAGCAAAGCTGGCGGGCGTTCCGAACGAGGTCATCAAGAGAGCCAAGACAATTCTATCGCAGATAGAATCGGGAGAAGGCGCAGTCTCGCCAAAAGCCCCGAAGCAGGCTCATGACGACGGAACTATCTCATTTGAAGACATCGCAAACGCTGAATTAGCCGCAAAAGTAAAAAATGTAGATATCAATACGCTTACGCCTATTGAGGCTCTTAACTTTATCTTTGAGCTGAAAAAGATGATTTAATCAATCTCATGGATTGGTGTTTATAGGTGCGTAGCACCGCAGGTTTTAATTTACAAATTTTGTTTAAGACGGATATTTTGGGTATAATTTAAAATTCTTTTTTATATGTTCATTTCTTTCCTCTTTCTTTCCGAAGAAAGAAGAAAGAAACGAACCAAAGAAAGAAGAAAGAAACGGGTGCGATCATCTACAGAAAATTCGCTCAAAAGTAGGAGCGAATTTTGGGTTGTAAAAATGATGCTACTGCGGTCATTCCACCAAATTTCTGCGAAGATTTCGGTCTTTTCCCATCGGGAAAAGCGCTGACCACCGTCAGCGAGAAAGCTTCGAGGCGTGACACCCGTAGATGTTCGCACAAAATCAGCAGTGTCACGCAAACGCTTCGCATTTTCGGGATGCTTTATCCGTTTTTTTACTTGATTTAAGCTTTTTGGGTAGTTGCGGTAGCAACTCGGCAGTATTTCATGTACGAAAAACCGCGAGCCTGCTTATGCGAGCGTGTTTTTAGGTGACACTGTTTAATTTGTGCGAACATAGGTGCGTGTCACCACGAATATCCTGCTTACGCAGAATATTCCCATATTTGCCTGCAGGCGCTCGCCTGCCCACGGGCTTTCTTTCTTCTTTTTGCAGAATGCGAAGCATTCATACGTTTCTTCTTCTTTCTTTTGCGAAAGAAGGAAGAAAAATGAAAGAAGAAAAAAATAGTTTAATACTAAGAAAATATCCGCCTTAATCAAATAAAAACTCAAAAGCAAGCGCACCTATAAATCAAAATTTAAAATAATAATAATAGTAAAAAGAAAGGAGACCGCAATCATGGGTATAATAAACGTTCTTGACCCGCAGGTAGCAAATCTTATAGCTGCAGGAGAGGTAGTCGACCGTCCTGCTTCCGTTGTAAAGGAGCTGCTTGAAAACGCCATCGACGCAGGCGCGGGCGCGGTCACCGTTGAAATAAAGCACGGCGGTATCACATTTATCAGAGTAGCCGATAACGGCTGCGGAATGACGCGAGACGACGTTCCCGTCTGTATCCGCCGCCACGCGACAAGTAAGATCCGCTCGGAAAACGATCTGGACAGCATCGTTACTCTCGGATTCAGAGGCGAAGCTCTGGCGGCGATCGGATCGGTCTCCACCCTTCGTATCATGACAAAGCCCGAGGATCAGCTCATGGGTACTCAGCTCACCTGCAAGGGTGGCGAGATCGTTGAAATAATCGAAAGCGGCTGTCCGAAAGGCACGACTGTAATCGTCGAGGAGCTGTTCGCAAATATTCCCGCGAGAAGAAAGTTTTTAAAAAAGGACTCCTCCGAAACTCTCGCCGTATCCGCTGTAGTTGAGAAGATCGCGCTCTCTCGCCCCGATCTTTCGATAAAATTCATATCGGACGGCGTTCTCCGCTTCGCGACCGAGGGGGATGGCGATCTGAAGAACTGCATATACGCGGTGCTAGGCAGAGATTTCGCTAAAAAAATGACCTCCGTTCACGGTATGACGGGCGGAATCGAGGTTGCGGGTTACATCGGAACTCCCGAAAACATTCGCGCAAACAGAAACTATCAGAACTTTTTCATAAACGGACGCTACATCAAGAGCCGTACCGCTATGGCGGCTATAGAGCAGGCGTTTAAATCTTATATCCCATCGGACAAGTTTCCCGTTTGCGTGCTGGAGCTTAGTATCCATCCCGCGCTCGTTGACGTAAACGTTCATCCCGCAAAGCTTGAAGTCAAATTTTCAAACGAGCAAGCAGTCTTCGACGCAGTATATTCCGCAGTAAGAACCGCGCTTGAAAGCAAGCTTGCCCGCCCCGATCTGTCACTCAAGACCAGAGAAGAGGCGCGCAGAGAGGCAAAGGTCATAAGCGGATTCGTTCCGCTCAAGGACTCTCCATTGGATATCGCCGCAGGCAGAGGCGAGCAGCTTTCGCTCACCAAGCCTGAGCCTGCCGTGACGGATATGCACGTTTATTCAAAGCACAACGAGGAGGTCCCACCGCATCTCAGATTTGAAAAAAAATCCAAAGAGCCGGAAACGGGAACACTTCCATTCTCAATAGATACAACAGTCGAAACCGACATACAGTCATCCGCCGACGAAACCAAGGACGAGGCTCCAAAGGCGTCGAATGATACTATAGAAGACGGCGCTTTTTCCGTTCCGCTTCCCAGCTTTACCGTTCCCGCTCCCAAGCGCGAACCCCTTCGATCTGACCCGCAACCCGCGAAACAGAGCTTTGAAACGGAAAAAGTAGATGCTCCTGCCGCAAAAGCTCCGGAATATTCCGTAGGTTATATTCCCCGCGCTTCCGCTACCGCAGTTTCAAAAAACATCGAATACACCATTTTGGGAGAAGCGTTCAACTCTTACGTTATCGTTGAGCATGACGGAAAGCTTCTGCTGATCGACAAGCACGCGGCTCACGAGCGCATACTCTTTGAGGATATGAAAAAGAACATCTCGGACGGAAGCGACAGTCAGATCCTGCTGCTGCCTATTGAGATCCATCTTTCACCCGAAGAGCTGGACGGAGTCATAAACTACGAGGACGAGATCAAAAAGACCGGTTTTGATTTCACGGTTGACGAAGCTACACGCACCGTAAGCATAACCGCAGTTCCCGCAAACGCTACGAACGCCGATTCGGAGACCTTATTCGTTACCATAGCTTCTCAGCTTTCCAGCGGTACTGGAAGTCTCAGCGTCACGCGTCAGATCTTCTATGAGGAAGCCCTTTATCAAGCCTCCTGCAAAGCCGCGATCAAAGCGGGACGCATTTACGACGAAGCGCACATCAAGTGGATCTGCGATAGGATACTCGAGGATCCTGCGATTCGTTTCTGCCCTCACGGGCGCCCCGTTGCCTTCGAGCTTTCCAAGAGCGAGATAGAGCACAAGTTCAAAAGAACGTAGCAGGCACGCGCCTGCAGGCGAACAATTGATTTGTTCAAGACGGGTATTTAAATATTCATCACAACGATATTCAAAATCCAAAACAACATTTATATAACCGCACTTTACGAAAGGACTAAATTTATATGTCAAACGAGAAAAAAGATGTTCTCTTTAAAGTATTAAAAACCGAAGGTAAAGCCAGACGCGGCGTTATGGAGACCGTTCACGGCACTATACAGACTCCCGTGTTCATGAACGTAGGCACAAGCGCCACCATCAAGGGCGGAGTCTCGCTCCCCGACCTTATCGACTGCAAATGCCAGGTGGAGCTCTCCAACACCTACCACCTTCATATCCGTCCCGGCGACAAGCTGATCAAACGTCTCGGCGGACTTCACAAGTTCGCTTGCTGGAACGGTCCTATACTTACAGACAGCGGCGGATTTCAGGTCTTTTCTCTCGCAAAGCTCCGCCGTATCAAAGAGGAAGGCGTTTATTTCCAGTCACACATGGACGGACTCAAGATATTTATGGGTCCTGAGGAAAGTATGCAGATACAGTCCAACCTCGGTTCGACCATCGCTATGGCGTTTGACGAATGTATCGAAAACCCTTGCGAGTACGGCTACGCTAAGCGTTCTACGGAGCGCACCACACGTTGGCTGATCCGCTGCAAGGCTGAGATGGAGCGTCTCAATTCCCTTCCCGACACCATCAATAAAAACCAGCTTCTCTTCGCTATCAACCAGGGAAGCACCTACGACGATCTGCGTATCGAGCATATGAAGCGCATCGCCGATCTCGATCTGGACGGCTACGCTATCGGCGGTCTTGCAGTTGGCGAGACGGCTGACGTTATGTACCACATAATCGAGCAAGTCGAGCCTTACGCTCCCGCAGACAAGCCCCGTTACCTCATGGGTGTGGGAACTCCTCAGAACATTCTTGAGGCTGTTCGCCGCGGAGTTGACTTCTTCGACTGCGTTATGCCCAGCCGTAACGCCCGTCACGGAAATCTCTTTACCTGGAGCGGTAAGCTGAACCTCGGTAACGAGAAGTTCTTCGACGACACTCTTCCTATCGACCCGCAGTGCGACTGTCCCGTCTGCCGTACCTATTCCCGCGCTTACATCCGCCATCTTTTCAAAGCGCGCGAGCTGCTCGGAATGCGACTTTGCGTTATTCATAACCTGTATTTCTACAATACTCTTATGGAAAAGATCCGCGAGGCTCTTGATAACGGTCAGTTTGAAGAGTTCTACCACAAATGGATCGATATTCTTGGACAGAAGATATAATATGCAAAAAAACCGACAGATTAGTCTGTCGGGATTTTTTCGGTAATTTGGAATTACCGAATTCTAAGTTTTTCGAAAAGCACCTCTATATTATGACTCGCTCCATCGAACGTGGGCCAAGCATCAATACCGTCTCCACATTTCCTCGGAATAATATGAATATGGAAATGCGGCACGGACTGACCTGCACTTTCATCACTTGCGTTCAGCAGGTTCACCCCCTCATATCCGCAATCATCGATGCAGTGATTGGAAATTTTTTTCACCGTTACCATCAAGTGACATAGTGTTTCTGTATCGCAATCGAGAATGCATTTAACATGCTTCTTTGGTATTGCAATCATGTGACCATCCACATCTTTTGCAATATCCATGAAGACTAAAGTATGCTCATCCTCATACACCTTTAAGCTATGGATATCTCCGTTTACTATTTTACAGAATACACAATCCATTGTAACTTCCTCCATGCATCAAATTCTTATTAATCATTCTGTTTTTCTCCTTATCGTCCTAACTCCTTCGTTACGGCTAGAGCAAGTCCCCGCCCTACGATATTCCATAATATTCCACTTTCATAGAAATAAAAGCCAGATATCTTAAGCAGTTCACTCTCAGTTCTCTGTTTCTGAAAACCATAATATCCACCGCTTCCCAAATAAGAACCCAAGCGATGATATCAACAACCTCTGTCCAGATAGGACTATCCGTCTGTATCTCGACGATTATCGCCGCAAAAAGTGCTATTATTCCCGCTGCCGCCAGCAGCAAAGCTATCAACGTATTGCGCCTAAGCTCTCGTTTGTCGGAAACGTAACGTTTTGTATAATACTCCTTTATAGCGTTTTTGTACTCCGCTTTTTCCTCGTCGTCTATACAGTCGCTATGTATTCTGAGAGTGAGGCTTTCGCTTGGCACTAAACCGCTTACGCTGTTTTCGATAAATGTGGAAACATCCTCGCTTATCATCGGAGTTCTGTCCTCGGAGTATTGCGAGAGAAACCCGTCATCGTTCTTCACCGTCATATTGATAACGGCGCGCTTTTCTTCATCGCGCTGTAACTTCCGCTCTGAAAGTGATCTGTCCACACTTTTTCTTATCTGTTTCAGTTCTTTTTTGTTCATATAGCACCCTTAATATGTATCAAATCTTAGTTTTCTGCGAGAGTTTTGGTATACATGCACCTATTACAAAATACCCGTAGGCGTTTAAACCTACGGGCATATTTTTGTTCTTTAACTTATATAGCTCTTACTCTGATAACGCCTGCAACTGCCGCGATCTCCTGAGTCTTTTCCTCGGAAACCTCGCCTTCAACGTCGTAAACTGCGTACAGATAATCGCCCTTCGTCGCGCTTCCGGAAGCAACTGACTTGCCAACTGCCGCCGCGATAGCTCCGATATCAGCGTCCTTAGCGAGAACGCAGATTCTGTTGGCGCCCGCTCTGTCCATAACGAACTTAGGATAGTTCACGGAATTGACGATGTTACCGTTTTCAAGGTAATCTATTGTCTGCTTTGCCGCCATGACTGCGCAGTTGTCTTCGGACTCCTCTGTGGAAGCTCCGAGGTGAGGAATCGCGATGATGTTCGCGTGAACACCGATAGTGTCTGCCGTGGGGAAGTCAACGACGTACTTTGCGATCTTTCCGCTGTTCAGAGCATCGATGAGGTCTGCGGTATTTACAAGAGCGTCACGGGAGAAGTTGAGGAGCTTGACTCCGTCCTTCATCTTAGCGAATACGTCCTTGTTAAACATACCCTTTGTCTCTGCTGTTGCGGGAATATGGAGAGTTACGTAATCGGAAACTGCGTAAAGCTCGTCGTAGCTTGCTACCTTCTTTACGTTGGGGCAAAGCTGAGCCGCAACGTCATCAGGAAGATAAGGGTCACATCCAACGACTGTCATACCGAGAGCGTCTGCCGCGTTTGCAACCAGACGTCCGATAGCGCCAAGACCTATAACACCGAGAGTCTTGCCCAGGATCTCGCATCCCGCGAACTGGGACTTGCCCTTCTCTACCTTCTTAGCCGCGTCTGCGTCGCCTTCAAGCCCCTTAGCCCATTCGATACCGCCGACGATATCTCTGGAAGCGAGGAAAAGTCCTGCCAGAACTATCTCCTTAACTCCGTTTGCGTTAGCGCCGGGAGTGTTGAATACGACGATACCTGCGTCTGCGCATTTATCAAGGGGAATATTGTTTACGCCTGCGCCTGCGCGAGCGATACAATCAAGAGTTGCGGGGAATTCCGTTTCGTGAAGATCAGCGGAACGAACGAGCATCGCGTCTGCCTCTTCCATCTCCTCGCCAACGTTATACTTCGCCTTATCGAAATTATCCGTTCCGATCTTGGCGATCTTATTCATAAGCTGAATGTTATACATTTTTCTATCCTTTCAAGCCGTCCTGAATGGCGGCATCAAATCAATTAGTTTTTAGGATTCTTCTCTGCGAAGTCCTTCATAAATTCTACGAGCTTTACAACGCCCTCGTAAGGCATAGCGTTATAGATAGACGCTCTCATACCGCCGACGGATCTGTGTCCCTTGAGGTTTACAAGACCTGCCTTTTCAGCTTCTTTAGGGAACTTCTTATCAAGCTCCTCAACGCCTGTAACGAAGGTTACGTTCATCATAGAACGGCTGTCCTTCTGTACGGGAGCGATATAGTAATCCTGGCTGTCAAGATAATCATAGAGATAAGCCGCCTTCTTTACGTTCATCTCCTTCATAACGTCAAGGCCGCCAAGACCGAGGATCCACTTATATACCAGTCCTGCAACGTAGATGCTGTAGCAGGGGGGAGTGTTATACATAGAACCGTTCTCAGCCATAAGCTTCCAGTCGAACATGGAAGGCATCTTGGGATCGCCGTACTCGAGAAGATCCTCGCGAACGATAACGAGCGTTACGCCTGCGGGAGCCATATTCTTCTGCGCGCCTGCGTAGATAACGCCGAACTTGCTTACGTCAACAGGCTCGGAGATGATGCAGGAGGACATATCCGCAACCAGCGGAACGTCGCCCGTATCCGGAACGTAGCCGTACTTTGTTCCGTAAATAGTGTTGTTATAGCAAACGTGAACGTATGCCGCGTCGGGAGAGATCATATCCTTTGTGATGACGGGAACACGGTCGAAATTGTTATCCTTTGTAGTCGCGATGCACTTAACGTCATAGCCCATCTTCTGAGCCTCTTTAAATGCCTTGCCCGAGAACTGACCCGAAACCACGTAATCTGCCTTACCGGTTCTTCCGATAAGGTTCATGGGTACTGCCGCGAACTGTGTCGAAGCACCGCCCTGAAGAAAGAGCACCTTATAGTTATCGGGTATATTCATAAGCTTACGAAGTGAAGCCTCAGCTTCATTTATGATTGCTTCATATACCGGAGATCGGTGACTCATTTCCATAACGGACATACCACTGCCGTTGTAATCAAGCATCTCCGAAGCCGCTGTTTCGAGAACGGGAACGGGAAGCATAGATGGACCTGCCGAAAAGTTAAATACTCTGCTCATTTTTTGAGACCTCCGTATAATAAAATTTACTACATTTCCCATTATACACCTTTTAGAAAAAATAGTCAATAGTTTTTGAATAAATTTACAAAAAATATTTTTTCTCGTATTATTATCATTTATTTAATCACCACTTGACTTAACTTGAATATTATGATATAATAAAAGAAGTTACTTACGAATAAAAATTCAGTAAAGGTTCAACTATGTCAAAGAAAACTTACCTTTCCGGCTCCCTTATGCTCATTCTAACAGCATTTCTTTGGGGAACCACCTTCGTCGCCCAGAGCGACGCCATGACCTCGATCGGTCCTTTCACGTTTTCCGCTATCCGCTCTACCATCGGAGCGGCGGCGCTTTTCATTCTCTATCTGATCTCGGGAAAAAGTCTTAGAGTCCCTTTTAACAAGGAAAACCGCGCGCTGACGCTCAAAGGCGGTCTAACCTGCGGTGTCATTCTCTTCGTTTCCGCCAATCTCCAAAATATCGGACTCGTAAACGCCGCGCCGGGTAAAGCCGCGTTTATTACAGCCCTTTACATTCTGATCGTTCCGATAATCGGGCTCTTCCTCGGCAAGAAGATGCACTTTTCCGTCTGGATATGCGTTGCGGTATCGATAGTCGGATTTTATATGCTTAATATCACTCCCGGCGAAGGATTCGGGCTTTCAATATGGGAGATAATGGTACTGCTCTGCGCCGTTTCCTACTCCTTCCACATCTTCGCCTGCGAAAAGTACGGAGACTGCATAAACGTTGTTCTGCTCTCCTGTATGCAGTTCGCTACCACCGCTCTGCTTTCCTTTATATTTATGTTCGCGGACTACACCGTTCTTTCTTACCCGTCTCTCACCCTTGAGATGCTCGGAAAGACCTGGTTCAATCTTGTCTACGCAGGTATATTCTCCTCGGCTATCGCGTACACTCTTCAGATCGCGGGACAGAAGCGGGTCCCCGCCGCCGCGGCAGTGCTTCTGATGAGCCTTGAATCCGTGTTCGCGGTCATCGCCGCATGGATATTCGATCCCGCAAACGCCCTCTCTACCGTACAGCTTATCGGTTGCGTGCTGATCTTCGTTTCCATTTGCGTTTCGCAGATCCCATCCAGCCGTTCCATCGAACCCGCAAACTGAAAAATGAGTATTAGCGTGAAAGTTTAATTCGAGGACATCGATAATTCCCATATTTCACGCTTGAATTTACTTAAAAGGCTGGACCCCTTGTAAATTCGTCCACTATTTGTGCAGCTGTCCAAAGGACAGCGGAATGGAGATTAAAATGATATTATTCAGCGGACGTCCCGACGATTTTGACAGTCGCAGCGAAAGAGAAAGACGCGTATATGAGCTTCTCGACAGCCTCGGAATTAACTATGAAAGAGTAGATCATCCCCGCGCGGAAACCATGGAAGCCTGCGCCGAGATCGACAAGGCTCTCGGAGTCACCATGTGCAAGAATCTGTTCCTGTGCAACAGGCAGAAGACCGATTTCTACCTTCTGCTGATGCCGGGCGATAAACCTTTCAAGACCAAGGACCTTTCCGCTCAGCTCGGTATCTCCCGCCTTTCCTTCGCGGACGGCGACGCTATGCTCGAGCTTCTCGACATTCTCCCCGGCTCTGTAAGCGTTATGGGGCTTATGAACGACAAAGATATCCGCGTTCAGCTTCTTATCGACCGCGATATCGTCTCGGAGGATCATATTGGCTGTCATCCCTGCGAATGTACCTCAAGCCTTAAGATCTCCACCTCCGATATCATCGAAAAATTCCTTCCTGCCGTCAAGCACCAGTATATAACCGTGGATCTTCCGAAATATGCGGAATGATCTCACCCGCAAACGCGAAAAAAGCTTAAACCTCATTTTGAAGTTTAAGCTTTTTTATATTACCACTCTATTTCAAGCACTATCGGCTCGCTTACGAATTCGTCTGATGGGATCCCGTAAATATGGAGGAACGGCGCCGACGCTTTTCCCGTTTTTCCGTCGAAAAACTCCGGCAGGGGTTCGATGGCAAAGGGCAGTTCCGCGCCGCTATTCATAAGGCGCACCTTCTTCGGAGAACCCGGATAATTCTTCAAAGCCACGGATTCCGAGATGATGCCGTTGTAAAAATGCAGGTAGGTCTTTCCGTTCTTCTTAGTGGCGATGTATTTATCATGCCTTGGCTCGTAGCTGAAGGGGTCATGCTCGGCGCACTCAAGACAGCCCTCCATTCTATTGTACCAATCCGCTACCGCCATAAGCTTTTCCGTATATTTTTCATCGATGACGCCTTTTGCGTTCGGTCCGACGTTCAACAGATAGCTTCCGCCCATGGACATTATTCTGTCGATCGAGCAGCAGAGGTGGCGCTTAGTATAGAAATCCTCCTGCGCTCTGTAGCCCCAGCTCTGCTGTCCTACGGAATTACAAGCCTCCGTCATTCTGGTGAAGCTGACGCCTTCCGCCGCCTGATATTCTCTTTCCGGTGTCGAGAAGTCCCCCTTATCCCAGCCTCTGTCGTTTATGTAAATGCCGGGCTGAAGCTTTCTCACCAGCTCATTGAGGGACGGATCCTCGATCTTTGGCGGGATATCCCAGAAAAACGTATAGATCGGCCCGTAATTTGTAAGAAGCTCGGTAACCTGATTTTTAACGTACTCTCTGTATTTTTCCGTATCCGAGGTATCCATGCGGGCAGATTTCCACTGGTGCGTGGACGCGGGGTTGTATCCGTACTCATGATGCCAATCGGGGTTTGAATAGTAGAATGACAGCAGCATACCGTGCTTTTTACACGCGTCGGCGAGCATTTTTAGCACGTCCTTGCCGTACGGCGTGTTCATTATGTTATAATCGGTGTATTTGGTATCCCACATACAGAAGCCGTCGTGGTGCTTCGCAGTTATGCAGATATATTTCATGCCCGCCTTTTTAGCAAGGAGGACCCACTGCTCGGGATCGTAGTCTGCGGGATCGAACTCATTTGCAAGTCCCTCGTAATACGCTCTGTCAAGATCGTATCTTGCGATAGCCTGCTCGTGAAGTCCTGTGAGGGAATATATTCCCCAATGGATAAACATTCCGAATTTGTTTTCGTGTGTCATACAAAATTCCTTCTTTCCTCTTATCTCATCGTTGCTAAAATAACCAGCTTATCAAGCTCCGTATAGCTTTCAAGCGACGTGCTTTTGAGCTTCACGTCCGTATCGCAACAGAATCTGAGCAGCTTTTTCAGCCGTACCGTACTGCGCTTCGCGGCGCTTCTTTTATATATTCCCAGCTTATATTCGTGCATTTTCAGCTCTTTTGATATCTCGCGGTCGTTAAGTCCGCTGTCTATGAGAGTTTTTACCGTATACAGATCGGCAATTACCTTTGTAACGCTTCCGAGGATTATTACCGGCTTCTCTTTTCTCAGCTTCATATCTGAAAGTATCGCCATAGCCTTGTCCGTATCCGCTTCAAGCAGAGCGTTTGAAAAGTCAAATGCGTTTATCTCCATGTTCTGACAGCAAACGGTCTTGACGTCCTCTGCGGTAACGGTGCTTCTTCCGCACGCTTTAACGTACGCCGAGACCTTTTCGATCTCGTTTGACAGCACGAACATATCTCTTCCGCATCTTGTCACCATAAGCTCGCAAACGCCGTTTTCAAAGCTGAGCTTTTCCGAAATAAAATGTCTTGACGTCCATTTCGACAGCTTGAGATCGCTTTCGCGCGGGAAATGAACAGGAACTGCTACCTCCGCAAGCCGCTGAAGGGCTTTTGACGGATTTTTTGGAATAAAGCCCTCGTCGAATTCATCCTTCACCGTATAGATCACGGTTATAACGTCGGGAGAGGCATCCTCCAGCATAGATATCAGAGCCTTCCATTCGCTTTCCTTCAGTGAGCTAAACTGTATCTCGTGAAGCTCGCAAAGAGTTTTACCCTCAAAAAATCCCAGCGCCGATGTCTGAAGAGCGTCGGTCATCTTTTCGGTATCGAAATCGATACAGCTGATCTTTTTATGTCTGAAAATCCCGTCCTCGTCACCGCCGAGCACGCTTTTTCTTATTTCGGACAGATAGAACTGCTTCATATATTCCTCTTCACCGAAAAAGAAATATATTCCGTTCAGCCCGAATTTTATCTTGTCTTTAAGATCTGAGGAATTGATTATCTGATTCATAGCTCCTCGCTTTCGGTTTTAGTGTCTTATATGCTCGACCTTCAAGGTCATCTTACTGCCGTCCGCGGGAACGCCGTTTATCTCCACGGTATAATCTACGCTCAGCGTTCCGCCCCTTTCATACGTTACTGTGTTAAGTATATCCTCCGTGCAAACTATGAACTCAAGGGGGAACGGTCCCATATTGAAGCTGCAGATCTGACGCCTTTGCTTATCGTCGAAAACGTACGCCCCGTTTCCCATAGCGGTCTTTACCATGATCACAGAGTTTGGGGAGGCTTCATTAAAGCTGAATATCAGCTTGGATTCCCTCATTCCCAGCAGCGGTCCGTTATCGAAAACGATAGATACGTTTCCCTTTTCTCTGGATATCACTCCGTCCAGCTCCATATACTGCGGCTCCGCTTCGCCAAAGATCTCCTCCGCCTCTTCTTCACCGTTCGGATCGATCCTTTTTACGTTGCTCCAGAATTCCTTTGGCTTATTTGTGAATTTTATTTTTACAGCTTTTACTCCCATTTAAATCTCCATTCCGCTGTCCTTTGGACAGCCGCACAAATAGTGGACGAATTTACTTTGTTTGGCATCGCGAAACAAAGTAAATTCAGGCGTGAAACAGGTGAATTTTTGATGCGCTCAAATTAAGCTTTCACGCTATTACCTCTTAAAACTTCGTTTATATGAATTAAAACTTGAACCGTGGTTATCATACGAATTATAACGCTCAATATGAAAGGGTCATCTGAAAATGAAAAAGAATCTCCTCTCTCTTATAGTAACCGCGGCTGTCTGCGCCTCTGTAATGCTTGCGGTCATGGGCATATACCGTCTGATCGCCGAGCCCGTTTTCAAAGCTCCTCCCGAGAGCGCTCTCGCTTTCATAAGTATATTATAAACTTAAAAGCGCGGCTTGTCAATAACATCCGCGCTTTTTATAATTTTATTTGCTTCTCAGATGCTTTATCCGCCTCATAGAGCCCTCTGAGCGGCGCGCTCCCGTTTCGCGCTTGTTTGTATAGATAAAGCTGTCCGGCTCGTCGGCAAGCTCGAAATCCACCTTCTGCGAGGATATATCCGCGCTTTTTACTATAACCCTGACCTTATGGCCCAAGGCGTAGGTCTTCGCGGCGCAGGACAAGGTCATGTTCTCCTCGTCGTACCAATACCGATTCTTCATCAATGCGAGCGGAACCAGTCCCTCGCAGGTGTTTTCAAGACAGCAGAACAGTCCGAAGGAGGTTACCGAGCTTATTACAGCGTCGAATTCCTCGCCTACGTGCCTGCTGAGATATATGGTTTTGTAAAGCTCCTCTATGCTTCTTTCCGCCTCAAGCGCTCTGAGCTCACATTCGGACGACTGCTTCGCCGATCTCGATGCAAACGGGGCGTATTTTTTCGACGTTTCGGAAGCGCTTCCGCACTCCAGCATGTACGATAAAATCCTGTGAACGCTCAGATCGGGGTAACGTCGAATGGGGGAGGTGAAGTGGCAATAGCACTCGCTCGACAGTCCGAAATGTCCCGACTTTCTTTCGCTGTACTTTGCTTTCTGCATAGTGCGGAGAAGCATATACGACACGGGATATCCTATGCCGTTTTTACGCGCTTTCTCAAGTATTTTTCCGAAATAACGGGGCGTCACGCTTTCTTTTTTTACGTATTCGGGGTTCAGCTTCAGATTGTGAGCGAATTTTATGAAATCCGCTACCTTTTCTCTGTCGGGGATCTCGTGTATTCGGTAAACGCAGGGGCAGCCTTTTTCGGTAAGCCATGAAGCTATCGCCTCGTTTGCGCACAGCATGAACTGCTCTATCAGCCGTTCTGCAGTTCCCCTATCTCGTTTTACTATCTCAATGGGCTCTCCCTTTTCGTCAAGGACGATTTTTCCTTCCTCTGAATCAAGCTCCAGCGCACCCCGTCTCTCGCTTTTACGCTTCAGCAGAGTATAAAGAGACAATGCGTTTTCAAGCGCATCGGGCAGCAGGACTGCGTATTTTTCCGTAATTTCCGCTCCTTCCGTTCCTTCAATCAGCTCGTTGACCTCGGAATAAACGCCCCTTACCTTTGAACGGATCATAGTTTTTTTCGGCGTTACCTTTTGTATCTCGCCGAACTTGTCCAGCTCTATCATAGCCGAAAGCGCGTATCGGTCAACTCCGCTGTTCAGGGAGCATATTCCGTTAGATATCGCCACGGGCAGCATGGGAACGACCTTATCCGCAAAATAAATGCTCGTTCCCCTCTCGAACGCCGCTTTATCAAGCTCCGAGCCTTCCTTAACGTACTCGGAAACGTCCGCGATGTGAACCCCAAGCAGATAGTTTTCGCCTATCTTTTCCACCGATATTGCGTCGTCCAGATCCTTTGCATCCGCGCCGTCGATAGTGAATATAAGTTTTTCTCGCAGATCTTCCCTTCCCTCCGGAGTCAAAACCGAATGCTCGTACCTTCCTGCTTCCTCCTCAGCCTCTTTGCTGAATTTTGTGATGACACCGCAGCTGTGCAGTATAGCGCTGTAATTCGCCGAGCGGGTGCAACCGTCGCCGAATACCGCTATGACCTCGCCTCCCGCGTCGTCCAGCGCGTCAACGGGATAATAGGTGATCTTTACCGCCACTTTGTCTCCGTCCTTGACCGAAACTCCGCTTTTGTTTTCCGTAACGTACACTGCGAATCTCAGTTTGGTATCGTCAGGCTCGACGTAGAAGCAATCCTCTTCCCTTTCGTCCTCATAAAACGTGCCGATCACCTCTTTGACCGCGCGCTCCTCTATTTCCGTAACTCTTACGTCTCTGCCCCTGCCGACCGTCTTAACTTTGACCTTATCACCGTTCATCGCGCCCATGGTAAGCTCAAGATCGACGTAATACTTGTTTTCGGCTAACTCGCCGTCTGTTTTTTCCTCAAAAAATATTCCGCCGCTCGATGTCGAAATAAATTTTCCTACCATTTCGCGGGCTGCTTTATGTTTTTCGTAAAGTCTGCCCGCTTTTAGCTGTCTTCTTTTTCCGTTTCTGTTTTTCTTCATTTTATAACTATTCCTTTATTCCGCAAAATACTTGATTTTAATCCTTTTCGCTTCCTTCAATATATAAATATACGTTTATTTTTTCTTTACTCCGATTTTTTATGCAACAAAAAACTCGCCCGTGATTTCTCAAAGGCGAGTTTACGTTTTTCTTACTCTGTTACTGTATCAGTTACTTCAGAACCCTGAAGAGCATCGTCAAAAGCGTCATCCTGAGCGTCTCTGTTGGGCTTGTCCTGGAAAATATAAACTACAAGTACAAGTACAACGAATACGATTGCAACGATGGTCGTAAGCTTGGACAATGTCTTGTCGATAGCCTTGCCCTTCGTCTTTCCAAAGAATGTCTCAGCGCCTCCTGCGATAGTACCGGACAATTTCTTGGACTTTCCGGACTGCATCAAAACCGCAAAAATAAGAAATACTGAAGCAACGATAAGTACTATACCAAATGCGATATCCATTATTTTCTCCTCTTTTATAGAAATCGGTCACACGGCGCAATACACCCTGTGTTATATCTTATGACAATTATACCATACTAATTTCCAAATTTCAAGTCTTTTTAAAAAATAGTTATTAAAATTTATTTATTATTATTGACTTTTCATTTCATTTGTGGTATAGTATTATAGTCGCGATAAGTCATTGTGCCTGCGCTTGAAAATTTGCGAGCATATCGGTCGCAAAAACGCTAAAAAGCCTTGTAAACACTGACTTTTTCGGCACTCCAACAACAGCACAAAAGTGCATTTCTAAAAATATTTCTAAAAAATTTAATATCCGATGAAATCTGCCACACGGCAGTTCATATACGGAGGGATATCGAAGTGGTCATAACGAGGCGGTCTTGAAATTTGTACTCGTTATTGGAAGGCTTATCC
>SVSQ01000008.1 GCA_015064245.1 Oscillospiraceae bacterium
GCGAGCCGTCAAAAATATACCACGGTCTTTCTTTCTTCTTTTTGGTTCATTTTTCTTCTTTCTTTCTCGAAAGAAGGAAGAAAAACGAACATAGAAAAAGAAATTATAATGTTTAAACTAAATATCCGTCTTAAACAAATAAAAATATATTTGCAATTAAAGGTCCTGCGTGCAACGCACCGCAATTTATTAAAAAATCAACCGTTTAATGTCACATAGCCAATAAAAAACAAGTAATAATTAACGCAAGAGTTATCGCGAATGGCAAAAAACTCTTGCGTTTTTTTATAATTTGTGATACAATAGATTAAAGTGTAAATATAAAGGGGCGTTTATATGAAAATTATACGATTTGCTGCCGTGATCTTGTTGCTCGCCATTGCTTTGACGGGCTGCGGCGAAACCTACATCAAAACTACGGAGCTTCCCCATTACGATTACTCGGACAGGGAAACCGACGACTATAATACAAAGCTCTTTTACGCCAATTCCTACGATATACCTCTCGGAGACCCCGCCATACTTCCCGTTCAGCAGGATGACGGACTTTGGTATTACGTCACGGGAACGAAATCCGGCTCCGACTTCCAGATGTGGAGAACAAAGGATTTTACAAACTGGGAGGACGTGGGAACGGTATATACCCGTCCGGGCAATTTCTTCGGAGTGAAGGATTGCTGGGCGCCTCAGCTCATGTACGATCCCGAGGCGGATTGGCAGTACTATCTCGGTTCAGGCGCAGGCGAGGGCAAGGGGCTTTATCTGCTCTGCTTCAGCTCTCGCGATAAGAACGGCGTCTGTATGGTGACCGCGACCTTCAGTAAAAAGATCGACGGCCCGTACCAGCATTTCAGCGGAACGGACGCAAACGGCGACAAGGTGGACTGCTCCGTCTCCATATTCCAGATGTCGAAGCTTAAAGGTCTGGGACTTTACGCCGATCATCCCTACGGCGACCTCTATAAGGAGAACCGTTCGTTCATCGACGCCTGCCCGTATATCGATCCCGTAACGGGAGAAAAGTACTTTTATATGGTGCGCTCCAGAAACGTGGACTCTTCAAACGACGTTTGGGGAATGAAAATGAAGGACTGGGTGACTCCCGATTATTCCACCGTCAGCCCGCTTTCCTCTTACGGCTTCACCACGGTGGAGATGGAGGAAAAGTACAATTTCACAACCAAAAACAAGATAGACGAGGGACCCTTCGTCTACTATAAGGACGATACCGACGACGGTGTGAACAACGGTAAATATTATCTCACTCTGTCCATCGGCGATACGGACGACAAGCTCTATCCCGTTTGTCAGGCGGTAGGCGATACTCCCCTCGGACCGTTCACGAAGATACAGCCCGAGGACGGCGGACTTCTCAGCTGTCCCGAGTTGAAGGTGGATATCCACGGATGCGGACACCACGCCTTTTTCGAGGTCGGGGGCGAGCTGTATATCGCGTACCATACTTACGAGATAGTCGATGAGAGAAAGAATTTTCTCGGATCGAGATATTTCGCCTTCGATAAGGTGGAGTGGATGTATAACGACAAGGGGCAGTACATAATGTATTCCAACGGTCCCACGAAAAATATCCAGCCACTTCCCGCCGCAAGCTCGGGATATGAAAACATCGCGCCTTACGCAAAGGTAAGCGCGTCGAACGTTCCGGAAGGATCGGATCCGAAATGGCTGAACGATAAGCTCATCCCTCACTCGGAGGACGATCCCGTAAAGGAGTTTTTCGTCTCCGAGGCAGGAACGAGGGTGACCTTTGATTTTGACGGCTACGTTACCGCGAGAGCCGTAATGGTCTACAACTCCTACGATTTTGAAAAGGCTTTTGATAAGATAGATCAGATAGATTTCTACTACCGCAAGGAGATAGACGGTAAAACGTATACGGGTAAAGCGGTGATATACAACGTCGAATTTGATTTTGACGCTAATTTTATTCCCGAGGATTATCTGAAATATAACGGAGAAAGAAACCTTGACCAGCTCAGACCCTGCTCGGCGGCGATAGCGGAATTCAACGAGATAGAGGTAAGCAGGATCGATATATCGATAAGAAAAGAAAGCTCTAAGGAAATTGTAAGCGTTCCCGAAATAGTCATTCTCGGAAAAGCAGAGAATAAATAAGTGAAAGGAATAGTCATAAGTCTGAAAATGAATTTTCAGACACGCCTTTTGCGGCTTCTGAGCCAAAACGCTACTTCGGTGTAAGAAAGGTATGGTCATAAATATGAAAAAGAGAATCTTTGTATTGTTTATAGCAGCGGTCCTGATGATTTTGACTTCCTGCGGAGATAGCTTTATCGAGTATGAGTTCGAGACGTATACGGACTTTAACGGCGTCGATCCGACGGGCAGAGTTCAGCTTGACGACGGAGTAAAGCTGGACGGCGTGCTGGACGAGGCGATATGGAACAAGAATACCGCTATCGGTATCAGCGGCGCGACCACGGATCAGAACACCAAGGAGCAAATAGACGTCAGCATCTACGGTCAGCGCAGCGCGACGGTATATACATATATCGGCGAAAAGAATATATATTTCGCCTTTGACGTTAAGGACAAAAATCTTTATTACAATTCAACGCAGGCTCAGGGAAGCAGCACCTGTGTCGAGCTTTATTTCACGAACAGAGCCCAGAAGACCATGAGTAAGGGCTGTTATTCGGTCCGTGTGAACCCTACGGGGCTGGAAGGCGATGACGCGGTGAATATCGGAGTTTACGTTCCAAACGCCGCGGGAAACAACTGGAGCAGCACGAGAATGAGAGGTAAGGTGAGCGCCGCGGTCAAGGTTGACGGCAAGGTCAAAAACGACGCGAACGACAGACTTTACGATACGTCGGAAAACGTTGGATACGTGGTCGAGATAGCGATATCCAAAGCCTTGATAGGAGAGAGCGAGCAGGCGGTGAGATTCGCGGCGGCGTTCGTACAGGATAAGGGATTTGATATACCGAGACTCAACAATACCTTTATTAAAAATACTCATTACATAAAGCCGAGCACCTGGATCATTATGACCAATAACGGTCAGAGCGCGGTGTGATAAACGGGTTTATAATTTGGGGTTTGTAGGTGAGAATACACTGATTGTAAGCCTTCTCCCTCTGGAGAAGGCGAAAAATTGTGCGTTCATCTCACCCACAAATAAAAAATTGAAAAAATAATGCTACCTCGAAAGGAAAAGCTAAAAATATGAAATCGGCAGTATTTTACAAAAAAGAAGATCTGAGAATAGAAGAGCTTCCCATACCCGAGATCAAGAATGCGGACGACGTACTCATCCGCGTACGCGCGTGCGGTATCTGCGGAACGGATATGCATATCTTCGACGGAGATGAGGGCGCGGCGCCTACTCCCGCCGGAACCGTCCTCGGACATGAGTTCGCGGGCGAGGTGGTCGCGGTAGGAAGCGCGGTCAAAAGCGTGAAGGCGGGGGACAGAGTATGCGTCGACCCGAATCAGCTCTGTAACGTGTGCGACTTCTGCAGAGAGGGTATCGGTCACTTCTGCGAGAGCATGGTGGGCATCGGTACTACAGTAAACGGCGGATTTGCGGAATACTGCGTCGTACCGCAGTCGCAGGTCTACGCCTTTGACGAAAGCATCACCTTCGCTCAGGCGGCTATGACGGAGCCGGTCGCGTGCTGTCTGCACGGAATAGATATGTGCGATATCGTTCCGGGCGCGACGGTGGCGGTCATCGGCGGCGGAATGATAGGACTGCTCATGATGCAGCTTGCAAAGCTGAAGGGCGCGGCAAGGATCGTGTTGATCGAACCCATAGCGGCGAAAAGAGAGATAGCAAGGACTCTGGGCGCGGATATAACCGTCGATCCTATGACTCAGGACGTTGCGCAGGTTCTTGCGGAAAACGGCGTAACCCGCATAAGCACGGTCATCGAGTGCGTTGGTAAGACAGCGACCATGAAGCAGGCTGTTGCTATTGCAGGCAAAAAGTCCACGGTCATGCTATTCGGACTCACAAGACCGGGAGACGAGATGGAGATAAAGCCCTTCGAGCTCTTCAAAAAAGAGATAACCCTCAAGGCGTCGTTCATTAATCCATATACTCAGAAACGCGCTCTTGCGCTCATAAACAGCGGAAGGATCGACGTTTCATCGATGATCTATAAGTGCATTCCCGTCACCGAGCTTCCCGCCACTCTCGCAGATAAGAAGCAAAGAAGCGCGGGAAAGTACGTGGTCACATTCGATTAAAAACGCAAGAAAATCACGTCGTAACCGACGCTATGCTCGCGCCTTAAGAAAGGATACTTATAAGTCTGAAAATAAATTTTCAGACACGCCTTTTGCGGCTTCTGAGCCGTAAATCGTGGCTCAGATATGCCCTTTGGGCATACCGCCCCAAAAAGCTACTTCGGTGTAAGAAAGGAATGGTCATAAAAATGGAAAAAAATAACCTCAAAGCCTGGCTGTATCTGCTTCCCGCGATACTGTTTCTCGGAGCTTTTATGGTCTATCCGCTGATAGACGTGTTCATATACTCCTTTGAAGAGGGCTACAACTCCGCTTCGCAGACGTTTTTCGGAGTGGGATTTTATAACTACGGGTACGTTCTCCGCGATCCTTACTTTTTGCAGGCGGTGAAGAATACGTTTATACTGGTGGTTATAACCGTTCCCGTTTCAACGGGGCTCGCGCTCCTGATATCGGTGGGGCTGGCTTCAGTAAAGAAGGTCAGACATCTTTTCCAGACTATCTATTTCCTGCCTTACGTCACCAACACCCTGGCGGTAGGACTGGTATTTATGATACTGTTCAAGAAGACCGCGTACAGCGACGGACTTATAAACCTTATTATAAATCTTTTCGGAGGTACGTCCGTGGACTTCATCGACGGACCGTACTGGGCGAAGATGCTGGTGCTGTGCGTTTATACGGTATGGGTGGTAATGCCGTTTAAGATACTGATACTCACCAGCGCCCTGGCGTCAGTCCGTCAGGATTACTATAATGCCGCGCGGATAGACGGTACTCCGAGATTCAGAGTGTTCACCAAAATAACCGTTCCCATGATCTCTCCCACTCTCTTTTATCTGATAATCACGGGATTTATCGGAGCGTTCAAGGCGTACAGCGACGCGGTGGCGCTGTTCGGAACAGACCTCAACGCATCGGGAATGAATACGATAGTGGGTTACGTTTACGATATGCTGTACGGAGACGGCGGAGGATTTCCGTCCTACGCGTCCGCTTCCGCGATAATACTCTTCACCATCGTGCTTACCATCACCTGTATCAATCTGCTGATACGCAAAAAGCACGTCCATTATTAAGAAAGGAGAATAGGCTATGCAAAAAGAGCTTGATTACGCCAAGATCGAAAGATCAGCCAGAATACGCAAAAAAACGGCGGACATAATCGTCCACGCTCTCCTTTCGATCTGGGGACTTATAGTTTTATTCCCGTTCTACTGGATGCTGCTTACCTCGGTAAAGAGCTACGGCTCGTATAACGCGGAGTACATTCCGAAATTCTTTACTCTTTCTCCTACGTTTCAGAACTATATAGACGCTTTTTCCGCAGTTCCTCTCGCCAGATATTTTCTCAATACGTTTATTTTCACCGTAGTAACAACGGCGGTGATGATGATCGTTATCATTCCCGCTGCGTTCGCCTTCGCGAGACTGGAATTCAAAGGAAAAAATATACTTTTCACGGCGTTTCTTTCGCTGATGATGATCCCGACAGAGCTGGTCATCATCACAAATTTCACCACAATAACGAACCTTGAGATGCGCAACTCCTTTGCGGGACTTATCCTGCCATCCGTTATCTCGGTTTTCTACATTTATCTGTTAAAAGAGAACTTCGAGCAGGTCCCGAATGAGCTTTATCTCGCCGCGAAGGTGGACGGAACGACGGATCTGAAATATCTTCTCAAGGTGCTGGTCCCCATCTGCCGACCTACTTTGGTCACCATAGCGATCCTGAAGATCATCGAGTGCTGGAACTCTTACGTCTGGCCCAGACTTATAACGGACGATCAAGCGTACTATCTGGTGTCAAACGGTATCCAGGAGATAAGAGAGAACGGCTTCGGCAGAGAGAATATCCCGGCTATGATGGCGGCTGTCGTGGTTATTTCGGTACCGCTGATAGTGCTGTTCCTTGTATTTCGCAAGGAGATAATGGCGGGAGTTGCAAGAGGAGGTACGAAGGGATGAAAAAGCTTCGTTTTTTGGCTGTTCTGCTTCTTGTTTCGCTCCTTGCGCCGTCGATCACCGCTTGTCACGGATCAAGAGGACTGGAGCAATTCGTCATTCCCGAGAGCTTCGATGACTCCAAAGAATACGTCATCACCTTCTGGGCGAAGAACGATACCAACCAGACGCAGGTGGATATATACAAAAAAGCGATATCGGATTTCGAAGCGCTTTATCCAAACGTCAAGGTCAAGTTCCAGCCTTATACCGATTACGGCAGGATATATAACGACGTTATCACGAATATCGCTACGGGTACGACACCAAACGTCTGTATAACATATCCCGACCATATCGCTACGTACCTTACCGGTAAAAACACGGTAGTTTCCCTTGACGGGCTGCTTACGGATGAAAAATTCGGACTTGGCGGAAGCGAGGTGCGCTTCGACTCGCCGAAGGCGGATGAGATAATTCCGAAATTCCTTGAAGAGGGAGTTATCGACGGAACTCATTACGCCATTCCCTTTATGCGCTCCACCGAGGCTTGCTACGTAAACAAAACGTACGTTGAAAAGCTTGGCTTCACCCTGCCCGAAAAGCTGACCTGGGACTTTATGTGGGAGGTCGCCGAGGCGGCTACGGTCAAGGATGAGGACGGAAACTACGTCGTAAACGGACAGAAGGTTCTTATTCCTATAATCTACAAGTCAAC
The DNA here is from genome assembly GCA_015064245.1 of Oscillospiraceae bacterium. GTDB lineage: Bacteria > Bacillota > Clostridia > Oscillospirales > CAG-272 > SIG673. The sequence continues at coordinate 6,899 of SVSQ01000008.1, forward strand.
GGATAATATGATGATCCAGTATCTTGCCCAGTCCGAGGCTGGCTACTCCACGGCGGAGGGAGAGATACTGCTGTTCAACGATACGGTGAAGGGGCTTCTTGAAAAGGTAGCCGTTCACGCCTCAAGCGGCGCGTTCTCCACCTTCAAGAAGGACGGTTACCCCGCCAACTATCTGAATGCAGGTCAGTGTATCTTCGCCATCGACTCCACCGCAGGCGCCACCTGGATGGGAAGCAACGCGCCCCTTGTCGATATCAGCGAGGAGGCTATCGTCGATTTTGAAACGGCGGTAATGGAGATACCGCAGGTGGATACGGAGAATCCGAAAATGATCTCTCAGGGACCGTCTGTCTGCGTGTTCAATAAGAGGGATTCGGGCGAGGTGCTTGCTTCCTGGCTGTTCGCGCAGTTCTTGCTGACGAACGAGGTGCAGATCGCCTACTCACAGACGGAGGGTTACGCTCCCGTTACCTCAAAGGCTCAGAATTCCGCGGAATACAAGGATTATCTTTCCCGCGAGGGCGAGGATAACCTGATGTATTACGACATAAAGCTGAAGGCGACCAAGCTTTTGCTTGAAAATACCGAAAACACCTTCGTAACTCCCGTATTCAACGGCTCCGCATCGCTTCGTAACGCCGCAGGCCAGCTCATCGAAGAGGTAAACAAGGGCGTCCGAAGAGGCAAGGTCGTGGACGACGCGTATATTGAGACGCTGTATAAGGACGTAAGCTCCTTGTACCGTCTTGACGGAATGGGCTTAGGCGATGAGATAACAAAGCCGGAGCTCGGTCCGCTTCCGGGGACTGCGGTAGCGCTTTTATCGTCAATATGCGGAGCGTGGGCAATTATCGGAGTGTATGTTGTTGTAAGTTATACAAAAAAACGGCAAAAATGAAAAAAATCTCGGTTTGGTATTGACTTTTGAGAAAAAAATGATTATAATATAACCAATAATTCCATTTTTTAAAAAGGAGAAATTAAAAATGAAAAAGATCATTGCTTTAATGCTCGTTCTTTGCATGGCTTTCGCTATGGTAGCTTGCGGCGGTGAGAAGTTTGATCCTTCCGCTAAGTCCGAGGGCGTTATGACATACGCTCAGTATGATGCTGCTGCTCTCGACGCTGAGGTAACCATCGAGGGTTACGTTCAGGCTACACAGTCTTGGTACAAGGATGCTATCAAGATTTACCTTCAGGATCCCGACGGCGGTTACTTCGTATACGACGTAGCTTGCACAGAGGCAGACGCTGCTAAGCTGGAAAAGGGTACAAAGATCCAGGTCAAGGGCGTTAAGAGCGCTTGGGAAGGCGAAGTTGAGGTTGTGGACGGTACGTTCACTTTCGTTGAGAGTGAAAAGTGGGTTGCTGAGGCTACCGACGTTACGTCTCTTCTCGCAAACGAGACTGAGCTCATCAAGCATCAGAATAAGTTCGTATCCTTCAAGGGTCTCACCATCGACTCCGTCGAGTATAAGAACGGCGAACCCGGCGACGATATCTACGTTAACGTTTCCAAGGACGGCGCAACATACAGCTTCTGTGTAGAGGTTTACCTCACAGGTCCCGACACAGACGTTTACAAGGCATTCGCTGATCTCAAGGCAGGCGACGTTGTAGATATGGAAGGCTTCCTCTACTGGTACAAGGGTGTTAACACACACATCACAGCAGTATCTAAGGCAGGCTGATTTAAACTAAACAATAAAAACCGTGGATTTTCGATCCACGGTTTTTTGTGTTTTGAAAAAGATGCTCAACCGCCGCTTCTTCTCATTCTTCTTACGCGGTTGATATGCCGCTCGAAATCTCCGCTGTTTATCAGCTCCGCCAGAACGTACTGCTCGAAAACGGGAACCGTGCAGGAATAAAAGCCAAGCTCCTTTTCAAATTTCGTGAGAAGCGCGGGCGGCAGGATCATATAGCCCACTCGGAAAGAGGGAGCTATGGTCCTTGAAAATGTGTTCAGATAAATGACGTTTCCGCTTTTGGAAAGAGAAAAAAGCGTATCCTCGTTCTTCTTGGAGACGGTCAGCTCGGAATCGTAATTGTCCTCGATAACGTAACCGGCGCGTTTTTCAGCCCAGCGAAGATATTCTCCTCGTTTAGACGCGTCGGCGGTAACGCCGCTCGGATAACTGTTGAAGGGGGTGACGTGGAGATAAGCGGCGTCGGTCCTTTCCAGCTCCTCGGTCAGAATACCGTCGCTACCCATTTTCAGAGGATCGACCTTCGCTCCGTTTGCAAGATAAACCTTGTGTATCTTCTCGTAGGACGGATCTTCTATGGCGAAGAGCTTGTCTTTACAAAGCAGCTGAACGATCAGCGAGTACAGATATTCCGTTCCCGCGCCGATGATTATCTGCTCGGGTAGAACGGTCATTCCGTTGCTTCTGGCAAGATAAAGAGCTATGGCGCTTCTGAGCTCGGGGCACCCGCAGTTCGGGGACTTGACCAAGATGCTCTCGCCGTAATCGGCAAGGACCTTACGCATGGTCTTTGCCAGCACCGAAAAGTGAAAACCGCTCTTTTCAAGGCTTGCGGGCTGTATCTGACGGTTGACTGAGATCGGAGAAAAAGCCGAGGTCACGAAATCCGCGCGCTTGTATATGACGAAATAACCGCTTTTCTGGCGCGCTTCAACGTAGCCTTCGTCGCAGAGTATTGAGTAAGCGTGCTCCGCGGTTATTACGCTGACGCACGCTTCCTCGGACAAAAGACGCTTTGAGGGTAGCTTCGCGCCGTACGCATAAACACCCGAGGTAATGTCCTCGCGCAGCTGATAATAGAGCTGCATATAGGCTTTTTCGCCGCTGTTTTTATCGGTCTTATATCTCATTTATCAAAGCGCCTCCCTGAAAATACTGTGTTTATAACATTATACAACATTTTTGGCGCGGTGTAAATAGATATGAGGATTTTTTTGGATATTTTCCGAATTTCGGTCTGCGGGCGCGATCAATAAGACTTTTTACAGCTTGCTTCGGACTCTGTTTCCGTCAAAACGCCGCAAAAGAGTTATATTTCGCTTTGTGAGGGAATAGGCGCGCCTCGGACTGAAATCATAGTCAAATCTCAGGGCGCAGTCCGCTTTACGGGCGATGGACGCGAAGATATTGGTGGGGTTGTCCGTGAATTTCTCAACGAAGGAGATGGGAACGGCGGTGAATACCCCCTCTTTGTCCGCGTACTCCCGTTCGGTAAAGGGCTCGCCTCGGACTGAGTCGCGAACCATCGCCTCCATGAGGTTTTTACCCGCGGTATTCATATAATAAGAGGAGCGCCCGGGACGGGGATTCAGCTCGAAAAATACGTATTCTCCGCTTTCGGGGTCGTATTTAAGGTCGAAATTCGCAAACCCAACGTATCCGAGTTTCTCAAGAAAATCAGCAGCTTGATCGCAGAGCTCTCGCTCCTTTACGGTGGCAAGAACGGCGTAATTTCCGATGGAAGAGCCGTCGTGAAAGCAAAGAAGAGGCTTCGCCGCGCCGATAAGACGCACCTTGCCCTTTCGGTCGCAATAGGCGTTGATGACGCGCATACGGTTTTCGCCGCCTTCGATATACTTTTGTATAACGCAGTCCTCGGTGTAGCCGCCGCACACCATTTTCGAGCAAATATCAGCTATCTCGTCGGCGTTTTTGCAGAGATACACCTTGCGCTTGCCTTCGAAATCAAGTTTAAGATAAGCAGAGCAGTTGCTGTTGGCAGGCTTGAGGACTACGGGGTATTCAAGAGGCGTATCAGCCGAAATCAGCGTTGAGGGTGACATTATCACCGTTTTGGGGTGAGGCAGACCGTACTCAAGACAAAGCTTGTAGAAGGACGCCTTGTCCTTTATCCGCTCGTAAATGTCCGAGTCCAGAATATCGTTTGCCACAAGATGAGAGATCTTCGGCTCAAGGCGGATGAGCATCTCGCTGTAATAATCGGAGCAGCTGACCACCACTATCCTGCTGTGCTCGTGACTGAGCACCGTCAGTATCTCCGTCATTACCGCGGAAAAAACGGGAAAGCTGTCGAAATCCTTGATCTCCCTGCGGGTGAGGATCCTGCTGAAATCGGTTGGCGCGAGAGCCATAGAGCAGAGAAGTATGGGCTTTACATTAAAGCCGTCGTAAAACATACGGGCGCATCCGTAGGCGTTTTCGTCCGCGCCGAGGATTATTGGGAGAAATTCAGGTTTCATGTTGCTTCGTCCTTTCATGATCATCGTTAAAGTAACGCTCGTACCAGACCGTGAACGCGTAGACCGTGTAAAGAACGCGCCCGTGATTGGCTTTTTCGCATATGTGATCGCTCAGCAGCTTTATCAGCTTGTCCGTATCGAAAAAACGGGAGCAGCTCTCGCTTTTGAAGGCGTCGAGGAGCAGCCTTGAGTATTTTTCTTCTCTTATCCAGTTGCGGAACGGTACGGGAAAGCCTTTTTTGGGACGCATGGCGGTGGTCTCGTCCAGCTTTTTCAGCGCGGTACGCCTGAAAGCGGCTTTGGTCATACCGTTTTCGAGTATCGAGCCGTCGGAAAACGCCGCGCTCTTTTTCATCACCTCGCGGTCGAGGTAGGGGACTCGCAATTCAAGGGAGTGAGCCATGGTCATCTTATCCGCTTTGTTGAGGATATCGAAGGGGAGCCAGAGGTTTAAGTCCAGATACATCTTCTTTCTCAGTCTTGAAGCGGAGACGCATTTGCTGAAATGCTCCGCGGTCACAGCGGAAGGGGAAACGACCTTTGCGTATTCGGGACGCAAAAGCTCGCAGGCTTCCGAAGGAGAGCATATCCGCGCCTGCCCGATGTAAGAGCTTTCCAGTCTGTCCTGCTCCGTCTCGACGAAACGCTTGAGCCTTTCGGGATATTTTTCCCGGTATTGGAAGATACGCCCCTTCAGCTTGCGGGGAAAATAGGAGTATATTTTCTTGATCGGCGTCTCTTGATATAACCCGTAACCGCCGAAAAGCTCGTCCGCGCCCTCGCCGCTGAGTATCACGGTGACGTCCTGAGCGGCGCGTTTTGAAAGTAAGAACAAGGGGACGGCGCTGAGATTTGCGTAGGGCTCGTCCGCATAATACTGCACGTCGGAGAGACTGTCAAAAAAGTTTTCCGCGTCGCAGGAAACGGAGACCAGATGGGATCCGATCCTGTCCGCCGTCCGCGAGGCGTAACGTGTCTCGTCGAAGCTTTTGTCCTTGAATCCGCAGGAATAGCAGACGGCGGGGCGGACTATGGAGGTTATCAGCGCGGAATCAACTCCCCCCGAAAGGAAGGTCGAATATTTGACGTCGCACTTGGTGTGAAGTGAAACGGAGCTTTCAATGGTCTGTAAAAGCTCGTCGCGCATCTCGTCCGTGTCCTTTCTGAATCTCGTGAAGACGCGGGGAGAGGAGAAATAGCTCTGTTCGAAGTAACCCCGTTTGCTCGGAACGGGCGGATGAAAATAACGCTCCTTTTTCAGCTCCTTTCCGTCGTAAAGCAGATATTCACCTTGACCGAGACGGAACACTCCCGAAAAAGCCGTCTCTTCGGTGGGAACGTACTGAAACTGCAGATAAAGGGGCAAAACGTCGGAATTGAACTCCTTTTTAAATAACGGGTGGGGAAGAAGGGCTTTGATCTCGGAGGCGAACATGAAGCAACCGTCGAAAATGCCGTAATAAAAGGGCTTTATGCCGAAATGGTCGCGGGCGCAGAAGAGAGTTTTCTTTTCGCGGTCGTAAAAGGCGAAGGCAAACATTCCACGCAGATAGCGAAGGACCTCGGTGCCGAAATGAATACAGCAGTAAAGAAGCGTCTCCGTGTCGCACTCCGTCTGAAATTTCTCCCCAAAACGGGATTTCAGCAGGATCCTGAGCTCGATATGATTGTATATCTCGCCGTTGAACGCCAGAACGTATCTCCCGCAACGGCTGAAAAAGGGCTGATCTCCGTTTTTCAGATCAAGGATCCTCAGCCTGCGAAAGCCGACGCAGTAGCGGCTGTCGGAATAAACTCCGTCGCTGTCAGGCCCTCTGTGGCGGATCTTTTCCGTCATGGCGGAGACCGTCTCCTTTCCGCTGTAGCAAAACCTTTCCTTTACGTCGTAAAATCCCGCAAACCCGCACATATATATCTTTTCCTTTCTTACACCGATTGAGCTTAGCTGACCCTTTGATCAGACGCCCGGACAGGCTGACAGAGCCGTTTTAAAAATTATGTAGCCTTTTTTACCACCGTTCCGCAGACGCTTCCGCCGCAAAGGTAAGCGGGAAGAGCGCGCAAAACTGTCCCGTCCAGAAGAAGAGCTTCGCTTGCGCCGAGCTTTAAAGCGGCGGTCAAAGGAGCAATATCCGCGGCGCGGGTGCGATCTTGGATCAGAACGGCATTTTCGTAGCTCAAAGCCGAAACGTAAGTCCTTCCGTCAATGAGTATTCCCTTTTTGTCGCTGATATATACTGCTGTATCAAAGGAAAGGAAGGAGATCAGACTGCAAAATGCTGGAAACTGCCCCTCGTCGCTGAGAAAAACGGGAAGATTTCCGGAGCGAAAGCAAAAATCACATTCATTCAAAAAATCGGACGAGCGTTCGCAGACGTGACAAAGACGTCCGTTTTCGTAGCAGATGTCACGTATGAGGGGCGCGTATCTGCCTTGACAGTAAAGGGCGGCGCGGACATTCCGAAAAGGAAGAAGCGAGGATACAGCGGAGCGGATCATGCTGTTGTTTTCCGGTAACGCGATCAGCATTTTTTTGTCGGTCATAGTGGAAGACGGCTTGAAAGCGGCGGAAAGTTCAATGCGTTCGTTTACGCGGTGAAGGGTGTTTTGGGCGATCTCAACGTCGCTTTTGCAGGGAATACTGCCATTTTCCGCCCGCATGATTCTGTCGTCGCCTCTGCCGAGAACTGCGATAACAGAGGAGAGCCTGCTCTCATACGCAGAAAACACCGCATTTTCAACGGCTCTTTCTCTGCTTTTGCAAAGAGAGATGGAGGCTCTTTTTTGCGTTTTTTCGGGTTCAGGGTAAGATGAAAGCAGTTTTTCAGCGTTTTCAAGCATCATATCTGAGATACGCTCAAAGCCCTCGCTTCCGCTGTCGTCCTCGCAGATGATGATGCGGTCCGCGTACTTCAGCGCCGCCTCGGGAAGCTGATGTCTTCTGACGAAAGCCTTGTTTCCGGGACAGCCGAAGACCGCGGTTATGCTACTGTCGGGATATAGAGAACGCGTCTCATTCAGGATCTTTTCAAAGCTCAGACCGTTGTGGGCGTAATCAACTATGACGCTGATCCGTCGGTCGACAGAGGTAAGGACAGTACCTCTGCCTGCGGTCTTCGACGCAGCAAGGGCTCTGAAGACATCGGGACGCGGGACGCTCAGGAGCTTTGCCACGGCGTAGGCGCAGAGGGCGTTTTCAGCGTTGTAGCTTCCGAAGGCGGAGAGAAACAGCCTTTCGGAGCTTGAATCGCGGTTATCGCAGACTGTGAAGGAGCAGCCCCCTTCCGAGCAGATAACGTCATGCGCCGTCAGATCAGTGTCCTCGCGTTCGCAGGAAAAGGTGACTGTCGGGCAGGAGTTTTTTTGACATAAACCGAGTATCTGTCTGCCGAAATCAGAGGAGGCGTTTATTATCGCCCGCCTGCAGTTCAAAAACAGAGACGCCTTGCATAAAAAGTATTCCTCAACGCAGCAGTGCTCCGCGGGACTTATATGATCGGGAGAAAAGTTCAGAAAACAGGCGATGTCAAAGGTAACGCCGTGGGTCCGCAGGTCCTTTACCGCCTGGCTTGAGATCTCGCAGATAAGATGCGTAGCGCCGCGGTTCAGGGCGTCGAAGGCGGCTCTGTGCAGGTCGGGGGATTCGGGCGTCGTCAAGTCTCCGTCGGTGAGGTCTCGCAGTATCTCGGCGCGGATGCCGTTTTTTCCGTTCAGAACGTCTTTCAGCATTTGCGAGGTACCGGTCTTGCCCTTGGTACCCGTAACTGCTACGGACGTCAGCTTATCCATGGGAAATCCGTAGAAAAAAGCCGAGAGACGCGCCATGACCTCTCTGACCTTGTCGGTAAAGATAAAGATAGGGTAGTCGGGAGACGCCATATACGAATACTTTTTGGGGCAGATCACACACGAAACTCCCTTGCTTACGGCATCAATCAGATAATCGGGATGAAAATCCCTGCCCTTGCAGAAAAAAATATCGCCGTTTTTGGCTTTCCTGCTGTCGTAACACAGACCGAGAGCAAGCATAGTACCGTTTATTTTTCCTGCAACGCTGGCGGTTTTATCGGTTTTCAGGACGAACTCAACGCAAGAAGCGAGGCTGGGACAGTGAAATGAACACATAAAAGCAATCTCCGATTTTTTGATTTTCTGGATCTACACATTTTTAAGTATATGCGGGAAAAGGAGAGTTGCCAAAAAACACTGCAAAAAAATCCAAGTCTGCTTGTCAATATATAAATTATACAAAAAGTCGACAAAAACATAAGTAAATTTGTATTACAAAAAATGATAGAAAAGTGTTGAATTTTTGAAAAAATTTTGTTATAATAATATAAAAATAACACTTTCGTTTGGAGGCGTAACTATGGAAATGAATGAAATCAAGGGTAAACTCAGCATTGTCGGTACAGCAGGATGCGACGATTTTCTGGAGGAAGTCGACGGTTGGCTCAAGGAATGGAATCTCACAGACGATACAGCGCTGATAAAGCCCCAGTATATCCGTTTCGGAACAGGTGAAGCAAAGGTCGTTATCAACGATTCAATGCGTAATCATGATATATTTATTTACGCGGATATGTTCAACCACGGTGTAACTTTCAAAATGTACGGTAAAGAATATCCCATGAGTCCCGACGATCATTTTCAGGATCTCAAGAGAGTTATCTGCGCTATCGCCGCAAAGGGCAGACGCGTAAATATCATCATGCCTATGATCTATGAAGGACGTCAGGACAAGCGTACCCTTCGTGAATCTCTTGACGCGGCTATCTCCCTGAAGGAGCTTGCGGATCTCGGTATGGCAAACCTCATTTCTTTTGATATTCACAATATCGGAATCCAGAACGCTATTCCTATGTGCAGCTTTGATAACGTTCATCCTACATATCAGATGATCAAAGCTCTGCTCAAGAAGGTTCCGGATATCGCCATCAACCGTGACAGCCTTATGATGATCTCCCCCGACGAGGGCGGAATGAACCGCTGTATGTACTATTCCTCCGTTCTCAAGCTGGAGCTCGGTACGTTCTATAAGCGCCGCGACTACTCTGTTGTTAAAGACGGTAAGAACCCCATCAAGGCTCATCAGTACCTTGGTAAGAGCGTAAGAGACAAGGACGTTATCATAGTTGACGATATCATCGCGTCCGGCGAATCCGTTCTGGATGTTGCAAGACAGCTCAAGTCCAGAGGCGCAAAGAGAGTATTCGTATTCGCATCCTTCGGTCTGTTCTGTAACGGTCTTAAGAAGATCGACAAGGCGTACAAGGATGGCGTTATCGACCAGATCTTCACTACGAACCTTATCTACCGTACGGAAGAGCTCAGACAAAGAGAGTGGTACACAGAGGTAAATATGGCGAAGTACGTTGCGCTCATTATTTCAGCGCTCCACACGGATCACAGTATCAGCACGCTCCTCAACCCCGTTGACAGGATCCAGAACCTTCTCGATACAAAGATCGACGAAGAGGGTAGACTTAAGGAAGAGTACAGAGATACTATATAAGTTTTCAAGCATAACAAAAAGCTGAATCGTTTTGATTCAGCTTTTTTGTATGTTAAATTTTGCATCAGTCCGCGGATCTTTTCAGCGCCTTCGTGAATAGCAGAGGGAAAAGATATATCACCCAAAGAAGAGTGAGGAAATATCTTACGAAATCGACTATGAGATTGCCTTCCGCGATAAGCTTGAGTCCCGATTTGAAAACCAAAGCTCCCGCGATACCGAGTACCATTTTGAGAACGTGGATATAGATCTTTGGAGCTTTTACGTCGAAGCGGAGATATCTTCTTTCAAGATAGAATCCAAGCGCAAAGCCGAGACCTGCTCCTCCGCTTTTGAAGCAATCGTTTATCTGAGCCGCATCTACGTATCCTGTTTTGGCAAGAATAAAGCTGTAAATGCAGAGCAGTATGGAGACTGCCGCGAGTACGGACGAGACGATAACGTCGTATTTTCCGCAAGCGAAGGCGGAATAGAGTTTGCTTATAAGTATTACGGTCAGAAGAGTTACGACCAAAGAAACGGAGACGTCAAAGATCGTGTGAACTCCGAGATACATTCTTGAAAAAGCGACTGCGACAAAGGCGAGAATAAAGACGAGCTTGAGCCATTTTTGCTTTACCGTATATGCGAAATAGCCGTAAAGCGAGGTCGCGCCTTGGGTGTGACCGCTGGGGAAGGAGTAACCCGTCGCTGCTTCGATAGCCGACGGAACTGGCTGTAAGGTAGGATCGAGAACGAATGGGCGTTCGATCCTGAAGGTGACCTTCAGTCCCTGGACCGCGATTCCCGACGCGAAGAAGATCATTCCCAGCTTGTAGGCGGCGTCCTTGTTCAAGCACCAGTAGAGAAGGCAGATGACTCCGAATATTATGAGCTCTTCGCCAAGACGCGTTACTGTTTGGAAAATGAAATCAAGGACGGGGTTTCGTATGCCTTCGATTTTTCTCAGCAATTCAAGAGCAGTTTCCATTTGAATTATTCCTTTCTTTTTTGGGAATTTTATTTTAAAGTTGGTTTAATTTGGTGTAAGACGGATATTTTGAATTATACTCAAAATATCCGTCTTACACCAACCGATATATATATTATATCTAAAAAAAATAATTTGTCAACATTGACAATTTGAATTTTTTATGTTATCATATAATGAAGTACTAAAATAAATATAATTTGCGGAAGGGCGGTGAATATGATGAAGGGAAAAGACGGATTTGACGAAAACGACAGCTTTTGGTCGCTTGACAGTATGCTTCCGCCAAAAAGCAAAGGCGCCGACAGCGCGCCGACTGCAAAAAAAAACGACGTCTCCGTAGCGGAGATAGATATTCCCGGAGAGCTTAAACCAAAGGGCGAGCCTATTCCGACAATGAAATATCCGCCTATCACCTCAGCTCCGAAAAAGGCTCTGTCCTTCGACGCGTGGCTAAGCCAGCGCAGAGAGGTGGAAAAAACGCGCTATACGGCGGGAAAAGAACTGCTCCTCAGCTACGAGCCGGAAAATCCGCTGATAAAGTCCGTACGCATCAGCGCGGATAAGAACCGCCGGCCAACAAGCGAAAGATTCATAACGGACGGTATGAGGTACGCCCGCGCGGAAGGCAGCTTTGAAGAAAACGTAACCTTCGATTCGATCTATCCGCAGTACGCAGGACTGACGGAAAAACAGCGCCAATGCTTTATCGGCTTTCGCACCGAGGTCAAAAACGGCAGGTTTCCGCAGATCGACCGAGCGTATATCTATCTGCTTTTATACGAAATAATCAACCTTACCGAGATATATTCTCCCGCCGAGCGGGCTGACCTAATATCTTCGCTGATAGCCGGATATCCGAAGTGCGAGGAAAGGCTCTTTGCCGATATGTGCAATTGGCTTTGCGACGTCTGCCTTATATACCGTCTTCCTGTACCCGAAAGGATATACGGAGACTGCTATCAGCGCGTGCTGAAAATGGCGTCGGTAAAGGAGTTTTATATGCATCGTCCCGAAAGCGGCGCCGAGAATAGAATGATCTCCGTACTGTTCACCGCGGGGCGGTATAACTACAAGATGAGCAAATACTACCCTCAGTTCCGAGAATATTACGATAAGCACATAGAAACGTCCTGCTGCGCGGCGTTGAAGCTGGTGTCGGAAAAGAACGCTCTGATCTCGGATTATGAAAAAGACGTTTGCACGCTTACCCACGAAAGCTATTTCGGAGCGCTTTGCACAAACGCCGTAAGAAGGACCGTCGAGATCGAATGTTACTGTCTGACAAGATCGGAAAGCGTGAAAAATCTGGTGACAAATATAGTAAAATATTCCGAAAACTGCCTTCGCTCGCGCCTTGGTATCAAGCAGAGAATGACGGTCAATACCCTTTCCCTTGAGATAAAGAATTTGCTGAAGCAGTATTATTTAGAGAATATGCCGTCCTTGAACGTAGGCTCAAAGCCCCGCAGAAAAAAGGATATCAGGGAACTGAATGAGATTCCGGAATATGAAAGGCTGTACGAGCCCGTGTCGCATGGACTTGATCTCTCCTCTGCTGCTGAGATAGAGCGCTCGTCTTGGGGGATAACGGAACGGCTGGTGACCGCCTTTGATGATGCCGAAAGATCTTTTGTTGCGACTGAAACTGCATTAGCGAGGGAGGAAATCGGAAATGCCGAGAACACGGTGGAAACGCCGAATCTTTCCCCCGCAGTTACAGACGGACTCCGCGCCCTACTTTCCGAAAATATCAGCCTCTTTAACGAGATCGCAAAGAAAAACAATATGCTTCCGTCAGCCTTCGCGGATAAGATAAACGAGGAGCTTTTCGACATGATCGGAGACAGCGTAATAGAAAACGACGGATTTGAGATAAGGCTCTCGGAGTTTTACAGAGAAGATGTTGAAGATATAGTGAATTAAGGGTTTTCACAGTTTTCCAAAGATTCCAAAGAAAGGATAGATTCAAAATGGAGCAAAAAATTCCAAAAAGAATACTGGTTTCTCTTATGAACGCTCTTGCCGCGGGCGTAGTACCGCGTACGGGAGCGCCGTATATAGCCATAGGACGCAAGGAAGAGACGGAAAGTCTGCTATCCGATCTTGAGAGCGTCGCGGACGGCGGAAGCGCTCTGCGTTTTCTCGTCGGACGGTACGGAAGCGGTAAAAGCTTTCTGCTGCAGCTTATCCGCGGTTACGCCCTTGAAAACGGATTCGTCACCTGTGACGCTGACCTTTCCCCTGAAAGACGTCTTTCCGCCGCGAACGGAAACGGAGTTGCTACCTACCGCGAGCTGATAACCAATATGTCCTGCAAGACCTCTGCGGACGGCGGAGCGTTGCCCGTCCTCATATCGAAATGGCTCTCGTCAAAGCAGTCGGAGCTTGCCGCAAAGGGCGAGGATCCCGATAGCGTCGGATTTGCCGCGAGTATGCAAATGGAGATATACTCAGTTACGGAAGAGCTTGAGGACAAGGTGGGCGGGTTCGATTTCGCCACGGTCATAAATAAGTTTTATCAAGCCCAGCGAGACGGGAACGACAGTCTTCGCTCCGCCTGCGTGCGTTGGCTGAGAGGCGAATACCTGACAAAAACAGAGGCAAAGCGCGATCTCGGTACACAGGGTATAATCAACGACGATAACTGGTACGATTATCTCAAGCTTTTAGCGGCGTTCGTGACCAAGCTGGGATATAAAGGACTTATGGTGTATATCGACGAGTGCGTCAACCTCTACAAGATCACCAACCGTATATCACGCGAAAACAACTACGAGAAGCTGTTATCTATTTTTAACGATACTCTGCAGGGCAAAGCCCCGAATCTCGGATTTGTTTTCGTCGGCACGCCGCAGTTCCTTGAGGACACGAGAAGAGGGCTTTTCAGCTACGAAGCTCTGCGCTCCCGTCTTGCGGACAGTATGCTGATAAACGGAGAATTCAAAAATCTCGCAGGTCCGGTCATTCGGCTTGTTCGCTTGACGGACAGCGAGCTCTTTGCGCTGATGACACGTATCAACCGCCTTTATTCCGAGTGTTATTCCTATAAGATACCCCTTGACAGCGAGCAGATGCAGGTGTTCCTTACCCTCTGCCTCGGCAAAGCGGGCTCGGACGTTATGATAACTCCGCGAGAGATAATCAGAAGCTACATCTCGCTCCTGCACATACTCCGTCAGAATTCCGACGCGCGCTTTGAAAACGTTATTTCGGGAATCGGAGAAGCCTTGAAGCCCACGGTCAAGGACGATCCCGACGGCGCGGGAGACGGAAGCGGAGACCTTTCGGATTTTGAGCTGTGAGAAATTAAGAGAGTTTTAAGTAAAACCGAAATTATATAAATGTAATTGTAAACTAACAGCCCCGAGGCTTGACAACGCCCGGGGCTGTTTTTATAATTAAATCAGAGGGGAAAAACTCCCGCAAGTATTTTAATGAGGAGATATGATAAAAATTGAAAAAAACCAAAGCGAGAAGATTTTATGATTCGCTGATCGAGCAGGTCAAGACAAACAAAAGCTGCTTTGCGGTATTCGTAGCGCTCAGGGTAGCGATAATCGCGGTGCTTGTGAGAAGCATTTTCGCGGGCAGATATGAAAACGTCTTTACCTGTTTTTTGGCGCTCACTTTATTTTTAGCGCCGCCGTTTATCGAGAAAAAGCTTAAAATACAGCTTCCGACAGTTCTTGAGAGCATCGCTTACATATTCATCTTCTGCGCCGAGATACTGGGTGAGATCGAGGGCTTTTACGTAAAGTTTCCATTCTGGGATACCATGCTCCATACGGTCAACGGATTCATATTCGCGGCGGTGGGATTTTGTCTGTTGGACATCTTTAATCGCACCCCGAACGTGAAATTCAGTCTGTCTCCGAAGTTTTTGGCGATAGTTGCGTTCTGCTTTTCCATGACTATCGGAGTCCTTTGGGAGTTCTTCGAGTATGGAATGGATCTGCTGTTTCAGCTTGATATGCAGAAGGACTTCTTTATTGATACGATTGGCTCGGTGAAATTCGACTCAAGTGGCGGAAACACCCCGGGTATCATAACCGAGATCGAAAAAACGGTCTTGTACCTGAAAAGCGGAGAGACCTTGGAGTTTGAAAAATATCTTGATATAGGGCTGAAGGATACCATGAAGGATCTTTTCGTCAACTGTATCGGTGCGGTGGTGTTCAGTATCGTCGGATACTGTTATATCAGACAAAGAGGAAAAGGGAAGGTGGCGAGCCAGTTCATTCCCGTACTGAAAGAGGAAGAAAATGTATAACCCAAAAGAGACCTGCTTTGGATTGCAGGTCTCTTTTTGAGTTTTATTTAGCTTTTGCGGCGTCGGGTTTAACGGTGTCAAGTCCTATTGCTTCATCAACGGGAATTGCGAATACGATGCCCTGAGCCTTGGTGGACGTGCCTATGGCGGCGTACAAGCCTTTAAGTATCCCGTCTATCTTATCCGCCGTCGCAAGGATCATTACGATCTCCTTTTCGGGCTGGATGGTTATGTTGAAGATCTTTTCGGCTTCTTTGGAGATGGTTCCTCTTCCGTGAAGGATGGTACCGCCCTTTGCTCCGCAAGCCTTTGCGGCTTCCATCGCTTCCTCGGAAAAACCGTTGTTTACGATGGCTAATATACATTTATATCCGTTTTTCATTATTTCTTATCTCCTTCCTTAACAGTTCTGTCGTTGCTCAGTAATTGATACATCGATACGCCTATTATGCTGTCAAGCGCTACGGTATAAGCGATACCCTTACCGTTTTTGACCTTATGGAATTTCTCGTCCAGAGTCTCCATTGCTTCCTTGATCTTGTCTTCTCTTATGTAAGAAATAATGACGGATTTTTCCGATTCGACAAGTCCGAGCAGATCGCGCATCTGAGAATTTGCCGTACCTCTTCCGTATAAGACCATTTGAACGTTTACCTCGAACTGTTCGAGCAGGTCAACGTAAAACAAAGTTTTGCTTCTGTCTATAACTGTTATCAGAAGCTTCAGCTTACGAACGTTCGACACCTGCTTTTTTTCAGTATTCTGAGGCGCGGTGTCGGAGTTAAAAATAGTTTTTTTGAATCTTCTTGCCATACGTTCCTCCTATAGAAAGCGGATGATCTGGTCGTCGTCATCGTCCAGAATTCGCTTCATTGCAAGCTTTTCGCTGACCTTCTTTTTAGAAATAGCCGTAAAACCCAGTAACTGTATGGTTATCAGCGGCGTCATGGCTACCATAGCTACGATACCGAAGGCGTCGGAAAGGATGTTACCGCTCACAGCCACGCAAGAGCCGATAGCGAAGGGCAAAATGAACGTGGATGTCAAGGGGCCTGACGCAACTCCGCCGGAGTCGAAGGCGATAGCCGTGTATATCTTGGGAACGAAGAAGGAAAGTCCGAGCGAAATGAGATATCCGGGAACCAGATAGAACATTATGGAAAATCCGAAGATTATTCTGATCACGGACAGACAGATGGAAAGCCCTACGCCGATGCTCAGAGCGAGCATCATAGACGTCTTTGATACGGTGCCGTTCGTTATATCCTCGACCTGCTTATTGAGTACGTGAACCGCAGGTTCGGCAAGAACGACTACAAGTCCCAGAACGAAGCCTACGATAATGATAGCGATGGGAGACGCCTTTGCCAGCTCCTGTCCCATCTTGAATCCGACAGGCATAAATCCGATGTGTACGGACGTAAGGAATATGATAAGTCCGACGTATGTGATCACCGCGCCGATGGATATCTGGATCAGCTTTTTCTTCGGCAGCTTCAGGAATATGAAGTTGATTATGAAGAAGAAGGCTACAACCATTCCAAGAGCTATGGTGACGTTCTTTGTAGTATCAAGGAGAGTGTGTCCCAGAGCCGCCCACATATTATCTGCAAACATATAATCGTCGATAGCGGGGGCGGTGATGTCACCGCTGTTTACTATGCTGAGAAGCAGAACGGCAAGTATAGGACCGACGGAGCACATCGCCACAAGACCGAAGCTGTTCTCGCTTGCGTTTCTTCCGCCGATGGTGGTCGCGATACCGACTCCGAGAGCCATTATGAATGGAACGGTGATCGGACCGGTGGTTACTCCTCCGGAGTCGAATGACAGGGGCAGGAGCTGGAATTTACCGGGATCGCTTGACACCAGCACTAAAGCCAGCGCGAACAGTACCATGTAAAAGTAGACCAGCATACTGCCAAGGTCTTTTTTAAGAACTATCTTCAGTATGGACAGAACGAGGAATAAACCGACTCCCAGTCCTACGAAGACTATGATCAATTTACTTCCGACCTGGTCAGCCAGGACCGTAAGGTCGGGCTCTGCGATGGTGATCAGAACACCGAGAGCAAAGCAGATGATGAGCAGCAGCTTCAGATTTCTTGATTTAGTCAATCCGGAGCCTACGTGCTCACCCATAGGAGTCATAGCGATGTCCGCGCCAAGTGTGAAAAAGCCGATACCCAGGATAAGGAATATTGCCGATAAGGTGAATACCAACAATTCTTTAAGGCTCAGGTTCACAAGAGGAGTGAAGTTCAGGATAATAACTATCAGCGTTACGGGCAGGACCGAAAACAACGCTTCTTTTACTTTGTCAAATAATAATCTGTTCATTTTTCTCCATTGTTATATGCCGTCATACTTGTGAAACGCAGTTTGTTTTAAAATTACGGAAAGGAATATCAGATCTCCTCGATCTTAATAAGATTTGTGTTACCCGAATGTCCCGTAGTGTTTCCGCCCGTGATGACTATTCTGTCATTTTTGTTCAGTCCCAGCTCAGCGGCGGCGATCTTTTTAGCAGTGTAGAAAAGAACGTCGGTGGAGGTGAAGGTCTCGCACATAGCGGGAATAACGCCCCAGGACATAGCCAGCTTTCTCCAGGTGTTTTCATTGGTGGTGAGACCGATGATCGGTACTGGGGAGCGGAATCTGGATACCATTCTTGCTGTCATTCCCGAAAGGGAGCAGGCGACGATAGCCTTGGCTTCGATGTCGATAGCCATACCGCAGGTGGAATGTGAGATAGCGTCGGTCATGTTCCGGATCTTGAAGTCTGCGTTGTAGAAACGATCCTTGTAATCGATATTCGCTTCGGTGGTCTCCGCGATCTTAGACATGGTAGCCACTGCCTGAACGGGATATTTACCCGCCGCAGTCTCGCCCGAGAGCATTATCGCGCTGGTTCCGTCGTAGACTGCGTTTGCGATATCGGATATCTCAGCTCGCGTGGGACGAAGGTTGGTGATCATTGATTCAAGCATTTCCGTGGCGGTGATCACTCGCTTGCCAAGCATACGGCATTTTGTGATCAGCTTTTTCTGGATAGCGGGCAGATGCTCGAAGGGGATCTCAACTCCCATGTCTCCGCGGGCGACCATGATGCCGTCGCAATACTGGCAGATCTCTTCAATGTTGTCTACTCCGGACTGATTTTCGATCTTCGCGATCAGCTCGATGCCCTCTGCGCCGATCTCAGCCATATAGCCTCGGACGTCCAGAAGGTCCTGCTTGCAGGAGACGAAGGAGCAGGCGATATAGTCGACGCCGTTCTGAACGCCGAATTTTATATCCTTTTTGTCCTGCTCGGAGAGGTAAGGCTGTTTCATCACCTTGCCGGGGAAGCTCATGCTCTTGCGATCCGAAAGCACTCCGCCGCAAACCACCGTACATTCGATGTTTGCGCCCTCGATCTTATCGACGGAGAAGGACAAAAGACCGTTATTGAGAAGGATCTTGTCGCCTACCGAAAGCTCCTCGGGAAGCTTTGAATAGCTGACCGATACGCGCTCGTTGTTACCTATAACGTCTTCGGTGGTGAAGGTGAAGCGGTCGCCGTCGGAGAGCTGTATCTTGCCGTTTTCGAAGGTCTTTATACGGTATTCGGGACCTTTTGTGTCCAGCAGTATAGCGATAGGAAGCTGAAGCTCCTCGCGGACTTCCTTTACGATATCTATTCTCTGCTGGTGGTATTCATGAGTATTGTGTGAAAAGTTAAGTCTTGCCACGTTCATTCCCGCCTTGCAAAGACCTATGACCACCTCTTTGGTCTCGCTGGCAGGACCGAGCGTGCAAACGATTTTGGTTTTACGCATTATTGACCTCTGTATTTAAGTTATATTTATCGGTGCTTGCTGAAGATAATTTGCCCCGTTTTTCAGAGTTATATAAGGCTTTTCTAAAAAACGGGGCAGGATATTAAAGCATTCCAAGAGTTTTCAGAACGTAGATGCCGATAAACATGGTTATCGAGCAGAGCGCTGTGCTGAGCAGAAGTATCTGACCTGCCATTTCGTGATCGCTATCCATATTCTTCGCCATTATGTAGCTGGAAACTGCGGTTGGACCGCCAAAGAGGATCAGTATCGCTCCGAGCTCAACGCCTCTGAAGCCGATCAGCGCTCCCGCAGTAACGAGAATGAGAGGGAAGACGATGACCTTCGTCAGCGCCGCCGAGAGAGCCAGACCGATCTTACCCTTAGACTTGTAGCTTCCCATATTCGCGCCAAGGCATATCATAGCGATAGGCGTCGTGACGCCGCCGACGTAGTTGATCGTAGCGGTAGCGAATGAAGGGAGGGAAAGAGACGTAAGCATAAACGGCAGACCGAGAACTATACCGATGATAAGCGGGTTCGTTATGATACCCTTTACCGCTTTTTTGGTTATCTGCGCGGGAGTGAGCTTCTTTTCCGAGGGGGCGAAGATGCTGAGGATGGTTACTGCGAAGATGTTGAAAAGCGGGATAGAGAAGGGCATTATGGAGCTGACTACCGCGCCGCCGTTCGCGGGGTGGAGTCTCTGCGCCAAAGGAAGCCCGAAAATAGCGAAGTTGGAACGGAACGCTCCGTGTATGAACGCGCCTCTCTGCTG
Source organism: Oscillospiraceae bacterium (assembly GCA_015064245.1). Taxonomy (GTDB): domain Bacteria; phylum Bacillota; class Clostridia; order Oscillospirales; family CAG-272; genus SIG673. The sequence continues at coordinate 26,445 of SVSQ01000008.1, forward strand.
GTCGCCCTTTACGAACAGCGGAATGATGAGACAGGGCAGAACGAAGGTGAATACCACTCCGATGAGGCAGAACAGTATCAGCTTCGGATTGAAGGTCTCGGACACGTCCGCGTTATAGACGTTCATAAAAAGACTGCAGGGGAGCGCGGCGCGGAAAACGAACTTTTCCGCCTGAGCGTAAAATGTATCGGGCAGAAGCTTTATCTTCTGAAGGAATACGCCGATCAGCACCAGCAGAAGCAGCGGCGCTACGGTGTTGAATGAAAAAAGTAATTCTTCCATCTTTTTGTACGCGTCTTATCTCTTGGAAAGAACGTCCTTTTCGTACTGCTTGACCTCGCTGAGCCAGGAAGCGCGCGTGGGAACTCCTTCCATCTCGCAGTACATATCCCAAACAGCCGCGAAGGGCAGAGTCTTGATCTCTTCCATAAGAGCGAGACGGGAGGTGTAGTCACCCTCAAGCTCCAGCTTGCGGAGAGTTTCGGAGGGCTCGAGAGCCGCGAAGAGCAGAGCCTTCTGCATAGAACGGGTACCGATCGTCCAAGCGGCGATTCTGTTGATAGAGCCGTCGAAGAAGTCCAGACCGATGTGAACTCTGTCGGTAAATCCGCCGCGCAGGATCTCGCAAGCGATAGCGCGGAGCTCGTCGTCGTAGATTACGACGTGGTCGGAGTCCCAACGAACGGGACGGGAAACGTGGAGCAGGATCTCGTTGAGGAAGAGAAGGGTAGAGGAGATCTTGTCTGAAACCACCTCGGTAGGATGGAAGTGACCTGTATCAAGTGTAAGGAGCTTGTTGTTCTTTGCGGCGTAGCCCATGCAGAATTCACCGGATCCGATCGTACAGCTCTCTGCGCCGATACCGAATACTTTACTTTCAATTGCGTCCTTATTGAACTTTTCGTCGATCTGCTCCTTGAAGATCTCGTCGTAAGCCTCTTTCATGCGGAGACGCGTACCGTAACGGTCTGCGGGAATGTCCTTGTATCCGTCGGGCATCCAGAAGTTTGTGATGACCGTATTTCCAAGCTTTTCGCCTATGTAAGCGGCAACCTTTCTGGAACCTTTACAATGCTCGATCCAGAAATCGCGGACAGCTTTATCGGGATGGCTGATGGTGAGACCGTCGTCACTCATGGGATGTGAGAAGCATGAGGGGTTGTAGTCGATGCCCAGATCTCTTTCCTTAGCCCAATCGATCCAGGAATCGAAGTGCTTGGGAGCGATCTTCTCGCGGCTTACCTTTTCGCCGTCGGAATCAAGATAGAAGGAGTGAAGGTTGATCCTCTTCTTACCGGGAATGAGAGACGCAGCCTTGTCGAAGTCAGCGCGGAGCTGAGCAAGGTTTGTTGCCTTTCCGGGATAGTTACCCGTTACCTGGATACCGCCAGTCAGGTCTCCGTCGGGATTTTCGAATCCGTGGACGTCGTCGCCCTGCCAGCAGTGCATGGATACGGGGATCTTAGATACGAGCTTGATAGCGGCGTCGGTGTCAACGCCAAGCTCTGCGTAAATGGCTTTTGCAGCCTCGTAACGGTTTTTTGTGCTCATTTTGTTATCTGCCTTTCTATATTTGTTTATTTTTGTTTTGTATCGGAGACGCGTTTATCGTCATATATTCTTTTGTATATCGACAAATTATCATCGTCGCTATGGGGATCGAAGGGAAGGTCGAGAGTAGTCAGAAGATTATCCGTGAGATGACGGATCTTATTCTCAGCCAGCGCCTCTTTGAGATCTCTGAAGCCGCTGACCTTTCTTCCGCGGTAAAATGCAGGATTTAATAAAAGCTCATCCAGCTCGCACCATACGAAATAGTTCAGATTTTTTGCCAGACTGTTATCGATGACGTGGGATGCCGAGATTTTTGATTCCGTAGTTTTGTTGATGGCGGAAATGATATTGCAGATATCTGCGGTGTCAGATCTGTTGTTTGGCAAAAGCACGGACATCTTGATGTTGTAGTTTCTTAGAATGGGATCGTTATCCACGCTTCCCGCGCTGAAGTGATAAGCCGAGTATTCGGTGATAAATACGTAATCAAAATAACGTCTCATAGCAGGAAAACGTTTGTTCATAACTTTGGCGATCATATCGTTCTCGCTGTCGGTCGAGACGTTTTCAAGACCAGAGCCTACGAACTGATACTTATTCGCGAAAAAGTCCCAGCGGAGCAAGATATACTTCTTCTGACCGTACTTTCCGAATATGAGCGTGTCGCAAACGTTTCTGACGCTGTGGTCTATTCTCGTGTCGCAGGACAGATGGGTTACGAGCTTTTGGTTTGAGCAAAAAGCCTTTGCGCGTATTTCACTAAGCTCGTCGATCGCATCGGCGGAAAGCTTTATACTTTTGTTCGGCAGGATACTACCGTCGTTTCTGAACAGCTTTTCTCCGTCCGCGATCATCGCTGTGAACTCTTTAAGCAGCGTTTTTCCGTAGGTTGGGGATTCCAGTTTCAGTTCGTTATTTACGTTTACTATACCGAGGAAGGCGAGCATAGCGTAAACGGAGTTCAGATCGTGTTCGGAGACCTTCACGACCTCGTGAGGAAGACCGGAATCGGAGGAATCGTCCATACTGTCGAGTATTACCTTCAGCGGACGGTTCAGATATAACTCAAGCCAGACGGCTTTAAGCATCTGTCTGTTCATCTGAAATAACCGTTTACCGCCAAATTCACAGCAGTTCAGCGATACCCACTCGTAGCCCTTGCTCTCTTTATTCAGTTTGGGCTTGAACTTTTTGTCTGCCTTGTAAATGAACAAGGTCATATTTAGGACGCTTCCGGGGTGAGATTCGGAGTCATCGATAAAGGTCTTTACTTTTATCAGAGCTTCGGGCTTTTTAATGGCGTAGGATATTTCTTCCTTTACCTCTCTTACAGCTGTTTGCTCGGGCGTTTCATCCGCTTCGCTTTTGCCGCCGGGGAGTTGCCACGTTCCTGCTCCGTGCTGAGAATCGTCGGAGCGCTGAAGCAGAAGAACGCTTGAATCGCATACGAATGCTACCGAAGCGGCGTTGTTTACCTTGATATTCGTCGCTTTTCTTTTTTGTTCCTCGAGTCTTTCAATATGCTTTCCGAGAGCGTCGCACAGGTGCTGGCGGACCTTGATCTCAAAATCGATTGAGTCCTTTACGTCGCAGAACATTGCTCCGTCTCCGTCCTTGCTTCCCATCTTGATCTTCAGATCCGTGATGTCCTGACCTGCGTTTTCACTGCTGAAAAAGTAAGCCATGATTTCAAGGTCTTCGTTTTTCAGCTTTTTAAGACGGGCTCTTTCGTATTCCTCTACCGTGCCGGAGATGGTCCTGTTGGTTGGAGTTCCTACTCTGTCCCTGAACATACAGACGAAAACGTCGTAATCTCCGCGAAGCTGACTGTTGACCACCGCCTGAGCGTCCTCGTTCAGTCCCGGGCGGGTGTTGTTTTCCCAGCATATAAGCTGAAGCTCAGCGTTCTGAGCCGCGGCTTCGTTTTTGTTGATGCTGTCTATGACGTCACGGAACAGCGCCCGTTCCTTTTCAAGATCCATAGGAGACGCCAAAAATATTTTTAATGTAACTTTATTTTCCATGTTTTTAAACTTCGAAAAACTTTAAGAAAGCTTTTTGAATTTTTCGTAGCCCTCGTCCCAGATAGCCTTTGCGGAAAGATCGGGCTCGTAGGTTTCGACGTCAAAGGAGTCGCGGATAACCTGTCTTGCCTCGGAAAGATCCTTGATCTCGCCGCAAGCGATAGCCTGGGAAGCAATGTTTCCGATAGCGGTAGCCTCGCTGGGGCCTGCAGTTACGGGAATACCGCAAGCGTCTGCGGTGTACTTGCAGAGAAGCGTCTCTTTAGAGCCGCCGCCGATCACGTTGATAGCGGGAGTCTTCTTGCCGGAGATGTCTTCGATCCTTTCCAGCGTCTCTCTGTAGCAGAGAGCAAGGCTGTCGAATACGCAGCGAACGAACTGTCCCTTGGTCTCGGGAACGGGCTGTCCTGTGCGCTTGCAGTAGTCCGCGATACGCCCCGTCATATTTCCGGGGGGAGTGAAGATAACGTCGTTGGGATTGATGATAGAGCGCATAGGCTCGCTCTTTGCGCCCATTTCCGCAAGATCGTCGTAGGAGGTCTTGAAGCCGTCCTGACGGGCGAAGTCTCTGCGGCACTCAGTGTGTATCCAGAGTCCCATGATGTTCTTGAGGAAGCAGATCTTGTTCTCGGCTCCGCCCTCGTTGGTGATGGAATACTTGAGAGACTTTTCGTTTATAACGGGAGCAGGAAGCTCTGTTCCCATAAGGGACCAGGTGCCTGAGCTTATGTAAACGAAATCGTCTGTCTTGGCAGGGCAAGCCATGATAGCGGAAGCGGTGTCGTGGGATGCGACGGTAACGACGTCCGCGTCGATATCGCCCACCTCTTCCTTGACCTTGGGCAGAAGCTTTCCGACAATGGTTCCCGGCTGAACGATCTCGCCGAAGATATGAGAGGGGATACCGTGCTTTTCGATAACGTCGTACGCCCATTTGCCCGTTTTGGCGTCGATGAGAGCGCCCGTGGTGGCGTTGGTGTACTCGTTATACATTTTTCCCGTGAGGAAATAGTTGAGCAGGTCGGGGATCATGAGCATTCTGCTCGCGCTGTCGAGAAGCTTGGGGTTTGAACGCATATCAGCCAGAAGCTGATATATGGTGTTGAAATTCATGAACTGGATTCCCGTAACTCCGTACAGCTCTTCCTTCTTCATAAACTTCTCGGCGTATTCCATAATATCGTCGGTTCTCGCGTCGCGGTAGTTCACGGGGGAAGCTACCATGCGTCCGTCGGGACCGATAAGCCCGTAGTCAACGCCCCAGGTATCGATACCGATGCTTCTGATATCCTTACCAGCCAGCTTTATTGATGTTTTTATGTTTTCGTAAATATCCGCGATGTTCCACTGAAGCGTTCCCGCAAGATAGGACGAAGTATCGTCGAAGCGATGGTTCTCTTCAAGAGAGAGCTTTTTTCCGTCGAAAGAGCCGATTATGCCTCTTCCGCTGGTAGCGCCCAGGTCTATCGCCAGCATTTTAAGATCTGACATAGTATTTTTTCCTTTACTGATGTATTTTTTGGAATGTTATTACTCTTACAGAGACGCGATAACGCCCTTGAGCGCGTTTGTAGCCGCGTTGAAAGCAGCCTCGCTTGTGGGATACTGGTCAACGATCTCGGTGGTGCTTCCGCTCTCCTCGAGGTTTGCGAGACCTGCGAAGACTCTGAGGTGGGGCTCAAGGGTGAGAACGATAGTCTCGTCTCTCTTATTGAGCTCTCTGAGGATCTCGGGGATCATGCCGATTCCCTTGCCTGCGGGAGCGATGGTCTTGTCGGGACGGCAATCCTTGATGTGCATATAGTAGATGTAATCCTTAAGCTGCTCGAAGGCGTCGGGATATGTAGTAACGTCAGCCTGAACGAAGTTAGCGGGGTCGAAGATGCACTTATATCCGCCGTTGAAGGTCTTCATGATGTCGAGGCAGCCCTCAACCTTTTCTCCGTAGATACCCTTTTCGTTCTCATGGCAGAGGATAACGCCGTAGGGCTTGGATGTTTCAAGCATCTTGTTCATGTTATCCATTACCTGCTCTCTGTACTGAGCGATGTTCTTCGTATCGGGTACGTAGAATGAGAAGACTCTGATGCGGGGAGTTTCGAAGATGTTAGCAAGCTCGCAAACGTGCTTTACCTCGTCCATGTGCTTATTTATGTCATCTGTGAGCTTCTTCTTTCCGAGAGGAGATCCGACGGACCATACCTTGAGTCCGTTTGCGTCAAGCATTTTCTTTGCTTCCTTTGCTTCGTCGACGGTGAGCTTTGCGACGTTGGTTCCGTTTACGCCTCTGATCTCGGTGTACTTGATGCCGTTTGCAAGCATACCCTCGATCTGCTTTGTGAAGTCCTGTGAGTATTCGTCTGTGAATGCGCTGAGTTCGAATTTAGCCATGGTTATATTTCCTTTCGTTGATCCCCGAAAGTTGCAGGGGATTTTTTTATTTTAATTTTTTTAGTTTTTAATTTGATTATGACGGATATTTTGTGTTTAAAGTTATTTTTTTAAAGTTACTTTTAACATAAATTTCGCATTTTTCTTCCTTCTTTCGCAAAAGAAAGAAGAAAAACGGCTCGCAAAAAGAAGAAAGAAAGACCGTGGTAGTACGGAAAGGCTCGCTACCCCCCTCGCGTAACGCACTCCGTGCGCTCGGGGGTGGGAACAATAGCTTCCGCAAAGGTTTGTCGAAGATTTTTGTCTTTTCGTTGGTGGGATAACTGATGTACGCTCTTGTTGAAAGGGGAGCACGGACGATTTCCGAAGGAAACACCTAAATATTTCTTTTACTGCGATGGCTCTTGCTATCGCAGTAAAAGAAGCTTTTGCGGAGCTTTTCTCGAAAAGCGACCGTAATCCTCTTTTAAAATAGCGCTCAATGCTTAATTTCCACCACCGTAACGCCGTAGTCGCCTTCGCCGTAGGCTCCGGCGCGGAAGCTTGCCACGCGCGGTTCGCGCTTCAACGCGTTCCAAAGGGCTGTTCTGAGAGCGCCGGTACCCTTGCCGTGAATCAGAGTTACTGAGTAAACACCGGCAAGGTACGCCGTATCGATATATTTATCGACTACGAACCAAGCCTCGTCTCCCGTCATACCGCGCAGGTCGACCTCGGATTTGAAGGACGACGTGCTGACGGACTTGCTTACCGCGCCTTTGATGGTCTTTTTGCCGTCCGAGGACTTCTTTTCGTCAGCCATACGGAGATTGTCCACCGTGGTCTGCGTGGTGATGATACCCGCTCTTACGGTGACGTTTCCGTCCTTGTCGGGGGCTTTGAGGATTATTCCCCGCTTTCCGACGCTGACGATGATGACCTCGTCTCCCGCTTTGTACGGGCGCGGCGGCTTGTAGTTTTCCGAATCGGATTTCCGTCCGGATACGAAGCTGCTCTCCGAATACTTTATGCTGTCTCTTATCTCGCTTCGCGCCTGCTCGAGTCCTGCTTTTGTGAGCTCCTTGGCGTTCTGCTTCTGCAGCTTTTCGAGCTTGTCGAAAATGAAGTTCGACGAGGCTTTTGCGCTCTCCATCATTCTCGCCGCCTGCTCGCGCAGGTTTTGAGTATCGCGGTGGGTGCGCTCGCTGAGATCGTCCAAATACTTTTTCTTGTCCTTTTCATAGAGAAGGAAGGTAGCGCGCTCCTTTTCAAACTCAGCCCGTTGCTTTTCAAGCTCGACTCTTTGTCTGTCAAGTCCCGCGATAACGTCCTCTACCCGTCTGTTTTCCGAGCTTACGAACTTTTCCGCCCTCTCGATTATCTTCTTTGAGATACCGATGCGCTCCGAGATTGCGAAAGCATTTGAGCGTCCGGGAGTTCCGATTATAAGTCGGTAGGTGGGGCGCAGAGTTTCTATATCGAACTCGCATCCAGCGTTCATAACGCCTTCCTTATTTACGGCGTACTCTTTGAGCTCCGCGTAATGAGTAGTCGCGGCGCAGAGAGCTCCGTAGGAGCGTATCTCTTCAAGGATCGATATTGCGATCGCCGCGCCCTCGACGGGGTCCGTTCCCGAGCCGAGCTCGTCAAAGAGAACGAGACTTTCACGGGATACCTTCTGCAGAATATCGCGTATGTTGGTCATATGGGAAGAGAAGGTGGAGAGGGACTGCTCGATGCTCTGCTCGTCTCCTATATCCGCCAGTATCTCGTCAAAGAGACAGACGTCCGCTCTCTCGCAGGGGAGCTGAAGTCCTGCCTGGTTCATCAGCGCGAAAAGTCCCACGGTCTTCAGGCTGACGGTCTTACCGCCCGTGTTCGGTCCGGTGATGACCAAGGTGTCGTATTCGCCGCCCAGCGCCACCGTTATGGGTACGACGCTTTCCTGAGGCAGAAGGGGATGTCTTGCCTTTTCGATGGAGAAGAATTTCTCCTCGTTTATCGTTGGCTCAGAGCAGTTATATCTAAGTGAGAATTCCGCCTTGGCGAAGTTGAACGCCAGGAGGGTTATATTGTAATAGTTGAGGTTGATGGTCTCGCCGTACATAGCGCAGTCCGCGGAGAGGGAAGCGAGGATGCGTTCCTTTTCCCGCGTTTCCTTGCTTTCAAGCTCGCGTAGCTCATTGTTGGCTTCAACGACGCCGTAGGGCTCGATGAATACCGTTGCGCCTGTGGACGAGGTATCGTGTACCAGACCTTTTATCTCGTTTTTGTATTCCGATTTAACCGGAACGACGTATCTGCCGTTTCTTACCGTTACGATGCTTTCCTGAAGATACTTTGCAAATGAGCCGGAGACGTACTTTTGCAGAGTCTCTCTTACGTTGCTCTGAGCGTGGCGTATCTTTCTTCGGATATCCGCAAGGGCGGGGCTCGCCTCGTCCGCGATGAAGTCCTCGACGGGGATCGCTCTGAATATCTTCTCTTCAAGAAAACGGTTTGGCGTAAGACGCTTGAAAACTATATCAAGCACGGTCTCGTCCGCAGGATCGGTATCGATATAATCCCGCAGAGTTCTTGACGTCCGCAGGACGGACGCGATGTCGAGCAGCTCGCCGGGGGTGAGCGTCGACTTCTTTGCGGCGCGCTCTATCGAGCCGCTTACGTCCTTGACCGCTCCGAACGACGGAAGCGTCTTTTTCATGATAAGATACTTCGCCGCTGCCGTTTCGCCTTGACGCCGCTTTACACGGACGATATCCGCCTCGGGGGAGAGCTGCTTAGCCATTAGCTTTGCGCCCTCTGTGGCGGCGCAGTCCGCAAGAAGGGAGGTTATCTTATCAAATTCAAGTGTTTTTATTGCTTTTCTGAATTCTGACATTTTTGTGTTTTACCGTTGTGGGTTTGATGTTTTATAATTGTGTTTACGTTTACGCGACCTAAAACGCCGATCTTATATGCTTTATCACGGGCTTTTCGTCACCTACGATATAGACCTCTATAACGTCAACTCTGCAGCGCATGGATCCGGGGCGCTCCTTCTGATAGCATCTTGCCGTCATCAGAAAGCTCTCCTTTTTGCCCGCCGTGACCGCAGAGGACGCCCGACCGTACCTTGAGTTTTGTGGAAGCGCGCTTCTGGTCTTTACCTCGGTGAACACCGTTCGGTCACCCTCAAGCGATATTATATCTATCTCTCCGTAAGGGGAGCGGTAGTTCCGTTCAAGTATAACGTGACCGATCGAGAGCAGATACCCGCACGCCGCGCTCTCGCCCAGCTGACCGAGGCGCTGATTTCCGTTTGAGTTTTCCATCACTTATCTAAAACTTCAAAAACGTAAGACGGTGAATGGGGGACGGTCCGTACTTTCTGACCGCATCCATGTGGTCTTTGGTGGGATACCCCTTGTGCTTGGCTATTCCGTATTCGGGATAGAGGGCGTCGTGCTCCATGCACAGCCTGTCACGGGTGACCTTTGCCAGTATGGACGCCGCCGCTATGCTGGGAGATTTTGCGTCGCCCTTCACCACGGTTACAGCCTTGCAGGGAAAGTCTCTGGCGACGTTTCCGTCCACCAGCGCAAGGTCGGGAAAGGGCTCAAGACGCTTGATAGCGTTTTTCATAGCGAGCTGAGCGGCGTTCAGAATATTTATCTCGTCGATGACCTCGTTTGAGACCAACTCGATAGCGTATGAGATTGCGTTTTCGGTTATTATATCAAAAAGCTCCTCGCGCTTCTTTTCGGAGATCTTTTTGGAGTCGTTGAGCCCGGGGATAATAAACCCCTCCGGCAGTATGCAAGCCGCTGCGGCGACGGGACCGCAAAGAGGACCGCGTCCCGCTTCGTCCGTACCGCAGATGACGCTGTAACCGAGGGCGCGGTAGCTGTCCTCGATCTCAAAGGTCAGGGGCGTAATAATCTTTTTTGGCATAGGTATCGATCCTTTACTTACTTTGGCGGTATTTCCAGGGTTATACGTCCGATCTTGCCGGAGCGGAATTCTTCCAGCAGAGTTATAGACGTGCGCTCGGTGTTTATCTCGCCGCCGCGCATCATAAAGCCTCTGTTCTTACCGATCCTTTCAAGAACGTCGTAATCTATATATTCTTCGTCAAGGTCCTCTTCCGTCAGCTTGTATCTCTGACAAAGCAGATCGGGAGCCACCTTTCTGAGTCTTGATATCAGCAGGCAGGCGATGGCTTCCGTGTCGAGGATCATATCCTTGATAGCGCCGGTGATCGCCAGATTTTCGCCAACCAGCTTGTCTTCGAATTTAGGCCACAGAACGCCGGGAGTGTCAAGCAGGTCGATGCCGTGCTTGGTGGGGACCCACTGCTTGTCTCGCGTGACGCCGGGACGGTTCTCGGCTTTCGCCTTGACGCTTCCCGCCATACGGTTGATGAACGTACTCTTACCTGAGTTCGGTATTCCGACGACCAGAGCTTTAAGCGTTCTGCCCGTCATTCCTCTTTCGCTGTATCTCGCCAGCTTTTCGGAAAGTATCTCGCGTACCGCGGGCATTATCTCGTTCAGTCCTTCGCCCGTGTTGCAGTCCGTGAATATGCAACGGATATTTTGCGTTTTATAATAATTTCTCCACCAACCGCTGACGTCGGGAGAGGCGAGGGAAGCCTTATTCAGCAGTATGAGCCTCGGCTTTCCCGAAGCAAGCTTTTCGATGTCGGGATTGTGCGAAGAGTAGGGTATCCGCGCGTCAAGTATCTCGATGACTATGTCGACCAGCGACAGACTCTCTCTGATCAGACGCTTGGTCTTTGCCATGTGGCCGGGAAACCACTGTATCTGTTTGGATTGAATTTCCACGTTGACGTTCCTTTCTTCAGCGATGCGGCAGGTTATATGACCGTATCAGAAAAATTTGAATTCCGAAAATGGAATGAGCCTGAAAGCTACCTTTCCTATGACCAGCCTCTCGTCGATGAAGCCTATACTGCTCGAACGGCTGTCGCTGGAGCCGTTTCGGTTGTCGCCCATGACGAATAACATTCCCTTCGGGACCGTGAAGGTATCTTCAAGATGATCGGAGCCTCTCATGGGCTCGTTTTCTTGAAAATTGACGTATTGCTCGTCGAGGATCACCCCGTCAACGGAGACCGTCCAGCTTTGGTAATCGATGGACACGGTCTGTCCTTCCGTTGCGATGATGCGCTTTACAAGCGGCTTTTCCAGCCCGTACGTCTCAGATTGGCAGACTATGATGTCTCCTGCCTTGGGAGAATAGAATATCTGACGGACGATGACGATATCGTTTTCCTTCAGCGTGGGATACATAGAGCTTCCCACGACCGGACTGTGACGGAAAAATACGGTCAGCAGTACTATTCCGATAGCGAAGTAAACAGCGAAGGTCTCTATCCATTCAAAAAAGCTTCTGAATCTTTTACGTGACGTCACGCTCTGAGCTTCGGTTTCCTGCTCGGTTTCTTTTTCATCCATTTAAGACCGCCGATCCTTTCTGTGATTTTTCGCGATTTACGCTGTAAGTTACTTGATAAATGTCTCCATAAGGTCTTCGCCCTTGGGGAGATAGAGCCCTGCGGATGCCGCGCTTTCCTCGCAGAAGCAATCAACACCCTTTTCGGCTTTCGCGGAGTCGTAGATCATGAAGGGAACTGCGTCCATGGTGTGAGTTCTCTTGCAGACGGGAGTGGGATGGTCGGGAAGGACCATTATTCTGAAGTCCTCGCCGCTTTCGGAAAGATACTTGTAAACGGGAGCGAGAATCTCCGCGTCGATCTTTTCGATGGAGAGGATCTTGTTGTCAAGCTCGGCTCTGTGACCGCATTCGTCGGGAGCTTCAACGTGTATGTAAACGTAATCGGCTCCGTTTTTGAACTCGTTTATCGCCGCCTGACCTTTTCCCGCGAAGTTGGTGCTGATGTTGCCCGTCGCGCCTTCTACGTCAACGGAACGCATACCCGCGCAGATAGCGATACCCTTGATAAGGTCGACTGCGGAGATGACTGAGGCGTTAAGTCCCCATTTTTCCTTGAAGGAGGGGAGAGCGGGCTTCTTTCCGGGAGACCAGAACCAGCAGGAGTTAGCCGGACGCAGACCTCTTTTGATCCTGTCGAGGTTTACCGGATGAGAAGACAGGATCTCGTAGCTCTTCTTCTGAATGGAGAGGAAGGGCTCTTCGGGAAGATAGCCTTTTATGCACTGACCGAGAATGTCGTGAGGACGCATAAAGTCTTTGAATTCGGGTGCGTCCTTCCAGATGAGACAGTGGCGGTAGCTTACGCCGGTGTAGAAATGTCGTAGCTCGTTTCCGAGCTCTTTTTCGATGGTCTTTATAAGCTGATCGGATTCGGGGGTGGTTATCTCGTCCGCGCCGTGGTCTATCATTATTTTTTCTTCGTAGGGGACTTCCTTGTCTCCGGGATTGCCTATGGTAACGACGTTACAGCGGTACGCGGTGTCGCAGGGGTTCATTTCAAGACCGAGAGACATCGCTTCGAGGGGAGAACGTCCTTTGGAATACTCTCTGGGATCGTAGGACATAACTGCGAGGTTAGCGGTATCGGATTCGGGTACCATACCCTCGGGAACGTTTGAAACGGTTCCTACTAGGGACTTTTTGGCAAGAAGGTCTATTGTGGGTTTGTTTGCAACGGCGTAAGGAGTTTTGCCTCCGATCTCGGAACAAGGGTAATCGGCTGCGCCGTCGGTAAGTAGAACCAGGTATTTCATTTTTGCGCCTTTCATATATATAAAATTATTATTTTTAAAATTATAATCATTATAACATACTTTTATATTATTTGCAAGGGGGTTAATCAAATGTTTACATAAATTAAAATACGTGTCGCTGCTTCAAATTTTTATTTATAGGTGCGTTTGTTTTTGATTTTATATTTGATTAAGACGGTTATTTTGAATATAATTTAAACTATTTTTTCTTCTTTCATTTTTCTTCCTTCTTTCGCAAAAGAAAGAAGAAGAAACGTCTGAATGCTTCGCATTCTCCAAAAAGAAGAAAGAAAGCCCGTGGGCAGGCGAGCGCCTGCAGGCAAATATGGGAATATTCTGCGTAAGCAGGATATTCGGGGTGACACACACCTATGTTCGCACAA
>SVSQ01000104.1 GCA_015064245.1 Oscillospiraceae bacterium
TCCGATCTGGTATTGTCTCAAAGGGCGGACTTTACGGAAAGGTTCTGAACAGATCGAAATTCAGGCAGGCATCTCTTTACGGTACGTTTCTGCCCGTGTTTATACTGGCGTTCGTGTGCGTGCTGATAATGCTTGAAAACCACTTTTCGGGAACACTTATAACCTTTGCCGTCGGCGCTATAGTTATTTTCGCCGGGGGCGCGATGCTGCGATGGTTCGTCGGAGCGGGAAGCGTTATGGTGGCGGTGGTAATGGCGGTACTGTTCGGGACTGATTACGCCAGCGAGCGAATAGATATCTGGCTTCATCCGGAAAACTTCTCCGTCCGCGACGAGACCTGGCAGATAACCCAAGGTCTTATAGCTATCGGCTCCGGCGGAGTCTTCGGAAAGGGCTTTGGAAACGGAGAGCAAAAACAGCTTTTCGTATCGGCGCCGCACAACGACTTCATATTTTCCATCGTTTGCGAGGAGCTGGGGCTTTTGGGAGCCTGCGCGGTGATAGGGTTATTTGCGCTTTTCGTAGCGAGAGGATTAAAGCTGGCAAAGCGCGCGGACAGCGTTTTTGCATCGCTTACGGCGGTAGGAATAGTGGGACAGATAGGGCTTCAGGCGTTTCTGAACATCGGTGTCGTTACGGGAACTATTCCGAATACGGGCGTTACGCTTCCGTTTTTCAGCTACGGCGGCTCTGCCTTGGTGGTGCTGATGTCGGAGGTGGGGATACTTCTGTCGGTGACGAAGAATACAGACGCATAAGAAAGGAAATCACATCAGATGAGAATAATACTCAGCGGCGGCGGAACGGGCGGTCATATAACTCCCGCTCTTGCCATAGCGGACGCCCTCGTCCGCGCGGAAAAGGACACTCAGATACTTTTCGTCGGAAGCAAAAACGGCATGGAGAATACCCTTGTTCCAAGCGGCGGTTATCCGATCTGGAGCATCGGGAGCGCAGGGTATAAACGCGGAAAATACCTTGAAAACGTAAAAGCAGTCGTAAAGAACGTAAAGGCGTTAGGTGACGCGGGGAAAATAATTGAAAAATTCCGCCCCGACGGAGTTATCGGGACGGGGGGATACGTTTGCTTCCCCATCGTTTACTCGGCGAGTAAACGTGGAATTTATACCGCTCTGCACGAATCAAACGCCGTTGCAGGGCTTGCGGTCAAGATGCTTTCGGAAAAGGTTGACAGAATATTCCTGAATTTCGGGGAGTGCGAGAGCAGTATCAAGAGCAAAGAAAAGATATTGCAGTACGGGAATCCGCTTAGGATGGTGAGCGAAGGCGTGTCGCGCGATTCCGCGCGCCGCGAAATACTTGCAAACAGTGGATGCAGAGCGCTTATTCTCAGCTTTGGCGGAAGTCTGGGCGCTCGGGCTCTTAACGACGCGGCGCTTGAGGTTATGAAGGAGGTAAGCTCGAAATACAAGTGGATAAAGCATATCCACTCAAGCGGCAAGCAGGGATACGCGGAGTTTTATAAGCGTTTTAGCGAGCAGGGGTTCGATAAATGCGAGAATATCGAGCTCAGAGAATACATTTACGATATGCCGAAGCTGATGCAGGCGGCAGACGTTGTAATAAGCCGTTGCGGCGCGATGACGCTCTCCGAGATAGCGGCGGCTGGCAGAGCATCCGTGCTGGTACCTTCGCCAAACGTTGCGGATGATCATCAGTTCAAGAACGCGACCGCGTTTTCAAAAGGAGGCGCGGCGTTCGTTGTCAGAGAGAATAACGCAGAGGAGATGCGGAAGATACCGCAGTACGTTGAAACTATTCTTACTGACGCCTCTCTGCGGGCTTCGATGGAGAGCAACGCGAAAAAATTCGACTATCCCGGCGCGGCGGATAAAATAGCGGAAAGGATTATTAAAGAGATAAAGAATCGGACGTGAGCTTTTTGTATTCGGATGGTGATACCCCGAAATATGATTTGAAAGCTCTTGAAAAAACAAAGACGTCTGAATAGCCAACCGAAGCGGCGGTTACCGTATTGTTCAGAGCGTGTTTCGTCAGTAATTCTGCCGCTCGCTCCATGCGTTTTCCGAGAAGATATTTTTGCGGAGATATTTTCATACTGTCTTTGAAAATGACGGAGAAATACGAGCGGTTGATATGAAGACGCTTTGCAACCTCTTCCACAGTTATTCCGTTGCACATTTCGGCTTCCATAATATTTATTGCCGGTCTTATATATCTTTCAAAGGTTTGTATGTTACGTTGCTTTAATTGCGAGAGTTTTCCAAGTATTTCCCATATTTTTGCGCAAAGAAAATATTCATATCCAGCGCTGAGAGAGGCTATATCAGGCTCGCTGAGACAGTCGAGAAAAATATCGGCGAGATACGGAGCGTAAACCGTATCGTTATCAGTCATAGCGGGCGGAAGAAGAGTTGATGCGGTAAAACCTATCCAGATATACTTCCAAGGTTCTGAAGTGTCGGCTTGATAAAAAGTTATTTCGTATGGGCGGATAATGAATATTTCTCCTTTTGAAACCGAAAAGGTTCCGCGAGGAGAGGTGAATACACCTTTTCCTGATACAACATAATGCAAAAGCCAATAACTTCTTGTAGCAGGTCCGTAACTGTGCCCGATCGAGCATTGTTCCTCACCGCAAATAAGTGGATTTATATCGGAAAAACCTTGATTTATAACTATTTTGCTTTTTTCTGCCATGATCAAAAACGCTCTTTTCGTCGATTTAAAATGTATATATTTATTATACCATAAAATATAACGAAATGCAATTGATATTTTAAATAAATTCTGATATAATTACCATAGAAGCTTTGATAGCAAGAATTTCTAAATCAATATGTGTAACGAAAGGAAGCTTATTATGGGAAAAATAACGTTTATGGGTGCGGGTAGCACCGTTTTCGCTAAAAACGTTCTGGGTGACTCCATGCTCACTCCCGCTCTGCAGGATTTCGAGATCGCGCTTTACGATATCGACGGAGAGCGTCTGGAAGAATCCTACATAATGGTTGATCTGCTCAATAAGAACGTAAACGAGGGCAGAGCAAAGATAAGTAAATATCTCGGCGTTGAAAACAGAAAAGAAGCGCTCAGAGGCGCGGATTTCGTCGTTGACGCAATTCAGGTCGGCGGTTACGAGCCTTGCACGGTAACGGACTTCGAGATCCCGAAAAAATACGGTCTGCGTCAGACCATCGCGGATACTCTCGGAATAGGCGGTATCTTCCGCGCGCTCCGTACGATCCCCGTGCTTGAAGACTTCGCAAGAGATATGGAAGAGGTATGCCCGAACGCTTGGTTCTTAAATTACACAAACCCAATGGCTATCCTTTCGGGTTATATGCAGAGATATACGGGCGTTAAGACTGTCGGTCTTTGCCATAGCGTTCAGGTCTGCTCGGACGGACTTCTCCGCGGACTCGGAATCGAAGCGAAGAGACCTCTGCGCGAGAAGATCGCAGGTATCAATCATATGGCTTGGCTACTTGAGCTTCAGGACGCGGACGGAAACGACCTCTATCCCGAGATCAGAAAGAGAGCTATCGCAGAGCTGGAAAAGATGCCCAACTCCCAGTGCAAGGACCTTGTAAGATACGAATACATTCGCCGTCTCGGCTACTACTGCACAGAGTCCAGCGAGCACAACGCGGAATACAACAACCTTTTCATCAAGGACAAGTATCCCGAGCTGATCTCAAGATACAATATTCCTCTTGACGAGTATCCCAGACGCTGCGTAAATCAGATCGCAGGCTGGAAGAAGGCTAAGGAAGAGTATCTTGCAGGCAGCATTACCCATAAGAGAAGCCGCGAGTACGCTTCTCACATTATGGAAGCTATCGTGACCAACAATCCGTACAATATCGGCGGTAACGTTCTTAATAACGGTCTTATCGAGAACCTGCCCCGCGAGGCTTGCGTAGAAGTACCCTGTCTTGTAAACAGACTTGGCGTTCAGCCGACGGTAGTAGGAAAGCTCCCGCTCCAGTGCGCCGCTATGAATATGACCAACATCAACGTTCAGCTCCTCACCATCGAAGCGGCGGTAACCAAGAAGAAGGATGCTATCTACCAGGCTGCAATGCTTGAGCCTCACACCTCATCCGAGCTGTCTATCGACGATATCGTCAGCCTTTGCGATGACCTCATCGAAGCTCACGGCGATTGGCTGCCTAAGTATAATTAAAAAGAAAAAATCTGCAGAGGTTCAATCCTCTGCAGATTTTTTCTATTTTATATCTTTATTTTTACAGTATCGCCGTCAGCGTCTTCGATCTCAACGAGATTCCAATCGGAATGGTTTCGCTTATAATATCTGATCGCCTTTATGAAAAGCTGGGTTTGTTTCCTTGTTAACTGCAAACCCTCTTTTTTCAGCTTTTTACGGATAAATCCGGAGGTAACTCGATTGATAACAAGTCCCGTGGGGAAAATGAAAACATTACGGTTATTTACAGTTATTCTCATTTTTACTCCACAAATATCTGAATTTGGTCGCCGTCAGAGCTTTCGATATCTAAAATGTTTCCTATGGTGCCCTGTTTTACCATATCCATTATTCTGTTAAGGTCGATGTTTTTGAGTGAGTCGTTTCCGGAGATTTGCGTCATGTTAAATCCGCTTTCGATCGCAATCTCTATTATTCCGAGAGGAAGATTTACTCGCACTTTATCACCATCCGAACTGGTTATCACTATACGCAACAGCATATCCTTTATGTCCTTGCGCTCGTTTTCGGGCACTATTTTGACCACCGGAACTTCCGTGGATTCCCCCAAAAGAAGCTCGTCAACACTTACACCGAGTATCTTTGCAAGAAGCGGGAGCAGAGAAATATCCGGGCAAGTTTGGTCATTTTCCCATTTGCTTACTGCTTGAGGACTAACGTTAAGCATTTCAGCAAGCTCATCCTGTTTCAATTCTTTTTTGTGTCGAAGATCTGATATTCTTTTTCCTAAAGTTGTGTTCATAGTTAAAACTCCTTTCTTGTTATGACTAAATTATACTACTGCGAGATTTAAAAGTGAAGATAACGTTAGTTGAAAAAACACAAATTCATTCAACTAAAAGGGGATTTTTCACTCAACTGTTGGTTGTGTGTATAATAATAGCCAAAAGAAGAGTTTATTTATAGAGATTTTTAATTAGTTGAGGTTCAAATTTTGATTTGTAGGTGCGTTTGAAATATTTTTATACAAATGCCCTTAATGTTTGTAGGGACCGGCGTCCTCGACGGTCCGCAAAATCCACAAAGCACACCCGTCTT
>SVSQ01000105.1 GCA_015064245.1 Oscillospiraceae bacterium
GCAGCGAGGGGATGAATGAGCTGTATCACGGCGAGTGCGTCGCTCTCGGTATGATACCTATGTGCGGCGAGGGGATCAGAGGACGCCTTATAGAGGTGCTGAAAAAATGCGGCCTCTACCGCGAGCTTGAATACGATTGGGAAAAGATCGCCGAGGCGGCGTTCCACGATAAGAAGGCGGACGGAGATACGGTGACGGTAACCACGATCAGCGAGGCGGGAAGCTTCGAGATGAAAAAAATGGGATGTCTTGAAGTGATCGAAATGGCAAAAACGGTCCTGGAAGGTCTGAAGAGCTGAATGAACCGGAAGTAAAAGATAAAAAAACAGAGGCAAAATAATGATAGCAAGATTTAAGCCGTGCGTTTTGCGCGGTAACATAGACGCCCCGCCCTCAAAGAGCATGGCGCACAGATATCTGATAGGCGCGGCGCTTTCCGGGGGAAAATGCGTTCTGAGCGGTGTTGATTACAGCGAGGACGTTCTTGCAAGCATCGATTGCCTGAAGGCGCTGGGCGCGTCTGTGACCGCTGAGGGCGATAGGGTAACGGTAGATCCGCGCGGATTTATGCGTTCCGAGTCTCCTGTACTGAAATGCAGAGAGAGCGGAAGCACGCTTCGCTTCTTTATCCCGCTTGCGCTGTGTCTTGGCAAAGAGGTCAGGCTGTGCGGAAGCGAGAGACTTTTTGAAAGACCGCTGGAAGTGTACGAGGAGATGTGCCGCGACAAGGGTTTTACGTTTAATAAGGATAAAGGCTCGGTCACGCTTTGCGGAAGGCTGGAGAGCGGCGGATATAAGATACGGGGCGATATCAGCAGTCAGTTCATTTCCGGGCTTATCTTTGCGCTGATATATCTGGGAGAAAGCTCGTATATTGAGATACTTCCGCCCTTTGAAAGCAGAGGGTATATCGACCTTACCATCTCGGCGCTTAGATCCTTCGGGGCTGATATACGTTTTACAGACGAATACAGGATCGAGATAAAGGCTTCCGAATTGCGGGCATTTTCCGGCAGAATAGAGGGGGATTATTCCAACGCGGCGTTTCTGGACGCATTCAACCGTATAGGCTCGGAGATAAGTATCGGAAATCTGAATCTGCGCAGTCTGCAGGGGGATAAGGTCTACGCAGAATATTTTGACCAAATCTCGGACGGCGCGCCGACTATTGATATTTCCGACTGTCCCGATCTCGGACCTGTGCTGTTCGCTCTTGCGGCTCTGAAAAACGGAGCGGTCTTTACGGGAACGGATAGGCTGAAAGCGAAGGAGAGCGACCGCGGAGCCGCTATGGATGAGGAGCTGAGAAAGCTGGGAGGCGGACTTATATTCGGCGATAATAAGATAACTGTGCCGAAGCAGGAGCTTCGATATAACGGAAAAACTCTTTGCGGTCATAACGACCACCGAATCGTTATGGCTATGTCGGTGGTTTTATCCAAAACCGGGGGCGCGATAGACGGCGCTCAAGCCGTACGAAAGAGCTATCCGGGATTTTTTGACGATATAAAGACGCTTGGAGCAGAGGTAGAAATTGAATGATAGTTGACGTAAGTAAAAAAATACTGATAGTAGGTCTCGGACTTTTGGGCGGAAGCTACGCCAAGGTGCTGAAGCGTTTCGGTTTTCACATCAGCGCCATTACCTTGGAGCAAAGCTCGGTGGATTACGCGCTCAGGGAAGGGATCATAGACGAGGGCTCGACAGAGCTTGACGAAAGAATGATAGGCGAGGCTGATCTCGTTATATTCGCGCTGTATCCACACGTGTTCGTGGAGTGGATAGAGAAAAATCAGAAGCTGCTCAAAAGCGGGGCGTTGATCACAGACGTAACGGGCGTGAAGCGCAGTATAGTCTATAAGATACAAGATATGCTCCGTCCGGACGTGGAATTCGTGGCGGCGCACCCGATGGCAGGACGGGAGGTTTCGGGAGTTGAGAACAGTACGGACAGAATGTTCGTCGGAGCGAACTACATCGTAACCCCTACTGAGAAGAACACCCCTGAGGCGATAGAGACTTGTATCGAGCTCGGCAGACTTCTTGGCTTTGCCAACGTGACGACGCTTTCCCCCGAGGATCACGACGAAATGATAGGCTTCCTTTCACAGCTCACTCACTGCATCGCGATCACTCTGATGACCTGTAATGACAAGGAAAACATGGAAAGATTCACAGGAGACTCCTTCCGCGATCTGACCAGGATCGCGAGGATCAACGACCTTATGTGGAGCGAGCTGTTCGTTGCGAATAAGGATATGCTGCTTGATCAGATGAATATGTTTATCGATAAATTCATTGAGCTTAAAACTATGCTCGAAACGGAGGATATAGACGGAATGAGAGCCATGATGCGTCATTCCACCGAACGCAGAGCGTTGTTTGATAAGAAATAAGTTATGAAGAAAGGGCTGACAAAAACGGTCAGCCCTTAATATTTTTGAAGTGTAGACCAAAGAAAAGATTCTGAAAAAAGTTAGATTTGTTTTCGGAAAAGTGCGGACTTTATCTCTCTTCTGGGGGATGTTGTTGTGCTGATAGGAGGTGCGATCGGACACAACCGAACAACGAGTCAGACGTCGGTGAAACATCCGATGCCATCTGGTTTTGCGCATATCAAGGTGAATGAAAAGAAACGCCTTGAATTATTCACATTTTTGTGGTATAATAGAATAAATGTAAAATCATGCAAGGAGAGGAGGACTTGTATATGAATATTCTACATATGAAATACGCGGTTGAGGTCGCAAGACTCGGATCGCTTAATAAAGCGGCGGAAACGCTTATGATCGCACAACCAAATATCAGCCGATCTATAAAAGAACTCGAAGCCGATCTTGGAATCACAATATTCAAGCGAAGCGCTAAAGGAATGGTTTTAACTCCCGACGGAGAGGAGTTTATGGATTATGCGCGGGATATTCTTCACCGTATCGATAAGATCGAACAGTCCTACCGTGACGGATCACATAAAAAGCGTAAATTTTCGATCTCTGTTCCGCGCGCTTGCTATATCTCTGCAGCGATGGCGGAGTTTTCCAAAAGTATCGGCGATGCTCCCGTAGAAATATACTACAAGGAAACAAACTCCAAAAAGACCATACAAAAGCTTCTCGAAAACGAATACAAGCTCGGTATTATTCGTTACTCGGACAGCTATGATAAATATTACAAGGACATGCTTGAGGAAAAAGGGCTTTCTTATGAGCTTGTGGCAGAGTTCTCCTACGTTCTTATTATGAGCAAGGACAATCCTCTCGCAGAAAAGGAAAGAATCACCTATGAGGATCTGTCCGAATATATCGAGATCGCTCACGCAGATCCTTACGTCCCCACACTTTCTATGTCAAAGGTGTTCCGTGAGGAGCTTCCCGACAAGGTAAATCAAAGAATATTCGTCTTTGAACGGGCAAGCCAGTTCGATCTGCTTTCTGAGAATCCCAAAACCTTTATGTGGGTATCGCCTGCATCTCAGAAGATCCTTGATAGATATGATCTTGTTCAGCGCGTTTGCGAGGGCAATAAAAAGGTATACAGAGATGTCATTATATATCACAAAGGATATAAGCTGACAAAACTCGATAAGGATTTTATTACAGCGCTATGCAACGCAAGAAGGGAATTTATCAAATAAATATATTGTGAAATAGCATATTTGAGCAGTTTCGTCAAGTTGATGAAACTGCTCTTTTTTATTGATATCGTGATTATCGATTATTGTTATATCGATATGTATAACACCGATATAACATTTTAATTATTCCCAAGAAGTCGATCTTGTGTTAAAATATTAACAGTTCGACAAGGAGGTGGCAAATGAACGGATATTCTATCACAAAGGCGACACTCGGACGGCTTCCGCAGTACCTTGAATATTTGAAAAGCTTACCCGAAATACGCCGCACGATATCGGCAACTGCGATTGCCAAGGCATTATCGCTCGGCGACGTTCAGGTTCGTAAGGATCTTGCGTCTGTTTGCGGTGCGGGAAAGCCTAAGGTCGGCTACGAAACCGATAAATTGATTACCGACATTAAAAGCCATCTCGGATGTGAGAGGCTGACAAACGCAGTTCTGGTAGGCGCGGGAAAGCTTGGCAGAGCGCTTCTTGATTATGACGGCTTCGAGGATTTCGGAGTTAAGATCATTGCAGGCTTTGACTGTAACGATACGGCGCTGAAGAAAGGCGCGAAAGATATCTTGCCCATCAGAGAAATAGGCGCTTACTGTCGGGAACACGACGTAAGGCTCGGTGTTATAACGGTGGGACAGGGTTCGGCGCAGGAGGTTTGCGACACCCTCGTGGCAAGCGGTATAGAAGCGATATGGAATTTCGCTCCGGTTACGTTAAGGCGGCTATGCAGTATATGTCACAGAGCTTCAGAATCAAAGATCCCGAGATCAAGGATCTTTTCCTCGACATTGCCGCCGAGGAGCTTGGGCATATGGAAATGGTAGCGCAGACCATCAATCTGCTCAACGGTCACGATGTGGACGCAACCAAGGTGCAGGCGGGCGAGGTACAGACTCACGTTCTGCTCGGTCTGAATCCCGGACTGATCAATTCCTCGGGCTATTCTTGGACGGCGGATTACGTGACCGTCACGGGCGACCTGTGCGCTGATCTGCTCTCCAACATCGCGTCCGAGCAGAGAGCCAAAGTGGTTTATGAGTATCTCTACCGTCAGATTGAGGACAAGAAGGTCAGAGAGACCATCGATTTCCTTCTTAACCGCGAGGAAGCACACAATCAGATGTTCCGTGATGCCTTTAACAAGGTGCAGGAAACGGGATCAAATCGTGATTTCGGCACGACCAAGGCTGCAAAAATGTATTTTTCTATGTCGAACCCCGGACCGAATACGTTTGCAACGGGTGAAACTAACGCACCGTCATTTAAGTGAATATTCGAAAAGTCACCGTCAACACATTGGCGGTGATTTTTTATGAACTTCAAAACTTGTGACACAGAAAGCAAAGAAAAAGCAAAGCGGTTGAAAAGTTCATAGAAATATGATATAATAAAAAAAGCTTCTTGATATACTTGACGTGTCGATCAACACGCTTCTTGGCTCACCGAGAAATCTTGTCTGCCAATGCTGCGGTATGCCGCTTGAGGACACTAACATCAGCAAAGAACCGGACG
>SVSQ01000009.1 GCA_015064245.1 Oscillospiraceae bacterium
ATGTGCCGACCAAGTACGTTTACATGGAGAGATTCTCAGGAGTAAAGATCGCAGATATCCCTATGAATGACAGAAAGGTCTACGACCTGCTGATCTCCACCGAACCCCTTGGTCTGAAGCCCGAGGATATAGACAGCCAGACGGGAACCTTCGGACTCCCCGAGCTTGGAACGTCCTTCGTACGTCAAATGCTCGTCGAAGCTCAGCCGAAGACCTTCTCCGACCTTTTGCAGATCTCGGGACTTTCACACGGTACGGGAGTTTGGCTCGGAAACGCCCGCGATCTCATCGCGGACGGCACCTGTACCATTTCCGAATGTATCGGAACACGAGACTCTATCATGGTCTATCTCTCCCACTGCGGACTTGATTCGGGAGACGCGTTCACCATAATGGAGACCGTCCGAAAGAAGAATAAGTTCCTGAGCGACAAGCAGATAGAGATCATGCGCAGTAAGAATGTACCTGAATGGTACATTGACTCCGCGAATAAGATCGAATACATGTTCCCGAAGGCGCACGCGGTGGCGTATGATATCTCAGCCATACGTCTTGGCTGGTATAAGGTCTATTACCCAATCGCCTTCTACGCGGCGATGTTCACCGTCGCGCCGGGCGGATTTGACGCTGAGATAGTTATGAAGGGTAAGGAATACGTCAAGGATCAGATAAAGGAGATAAACGCCAAGGGAAAAGAAGCATCAGCGGCGGAAAAGGATCTTATCCCCATATGGCAGCTGGTCGTTGAGTTTTACGCAAGAGGACTGGAGTTCCTGCCGGTCGACCTTGAAAAGTCTAAGGCGAAGATATTTATGCCGGAGGACGGCAAGGTAAGAATACCGTTCTCAGCTCTCCCGGGACTTGGAGTCAAGGCTGCGGAAAGCATCGAAGAGGTAATGGCGGACGGCGGAGTTCTTTCGGTGGAAGAGCTGAGAGAGCGAAGCAAGATATCCAAAACTCACGTCGAGATCCTGAAGCGGAACGGAGTGCTCGACGGCATCAGCGAAACTACGCAGATAAGATTTTTCTGACCGTAGTAAATACACACTTTTGAAAGGAAATATTACAAATGTCTGGAAATAACAGAAACATACCGGGCGGAACAAGAGATATAATGTTTACGGAAGCGGAGCTTTACCGTTCGCTTGAAACGAGACTTACAGAGCTTTATAAGGGAAGCGGCTTCTGCGAGATAATGACGCCCGTTATCGAATATTACGACGTTTTCAAAACAGGAAGCACAATGGGGCAGGAGCAGATGTATAAGCTGACGGACCCCGACGGTAGACTGCTCGTTCTGAGAGCGGATAACACCACACCGATCGCGAGAGTCGCGGCGACAAGACTTGGCGGAGTAAACAAGCTGTTCTATCACCAAAAGGTTTACCGTCTCAGCCCGGGACATACGGGAAGAAAGAGCGAGATATCTCAGAGCGGCGTTGAGATACTCGGAGCTTCGGGAATACAGAGCGACCTGCTCTGCCTTGTGACCGCTATCGAGACGCTTTCGTCCTTCAGCCAGGACTATAAGCTGGAGCTCGGTCACGTCGGATTTTACAACGCGCTGATATCCGATATGGAGCTGGACGAAGAGGACGCAAAGAATCTCCGTAAGCTGGTTGAGGCAAAGGATATCAATAAGATCTCGGGTTACGATAAGATAAAGAAGATCCCCTTCCTCTTCGGCGGAGAGGAGATATTTGAGGAAGCTACAGCGCTTGCGGACGGAAACGCAGACGCTCTTGCTGCTCTTGAATATCTTAAAAAGCTGTATAACGCCCTCTGCGACGCAGGCTATAAGGATAAGATAATGATAGATCTGGGTATAGTCCATGCTCTGGACTATTACACGGGAGTAGTATTCAAAGGATATATGGACGGCGCGGCATCTCCCGTTCTTGCAGGCGGAAGATACGATACCCTTATCAGCCGTTTCAATAACGATATCCCTGCGACGGGCTTCGGAGTCAATATCAGCGAGGTAGCCGATACGATAATGAGAGCAAATAAGGAAGTCAAGGTCCTCAGCGAGATAGAAAGAGAGCTGGTGTGCTTTGACGAGGAAGGTCTTGGACAAGCCCTTGAATATGTAAGATCATCGGAATACGCGGAGCTTTCCCCCGTCGAAAGCCTTGTCGAAAACGTCGAATACGCCAGAAAAGCGGGCTTTAGCGTTATAGTCTGCTTTGTAAACGGTGAAAAAGACACTATGAATGTCTGAAAGGAGTACGCTTGATATGATAAGACTTGCTTTAACCAAAGGAAGAATTGAAAAGACAGCTCTTGAATATCTTGCAAAGGCGGGATACGACGTTTCGGAGCTTGATGAAGATAAAAAAGGAAGAAAACTGCTCTTTAAGTTAGGGGACGATATCGAGGTAGTGCTTGCGAAGGCTGCGGACGTTATCACCTATGTTGAGCACGGCGTCTGCGACGGCGGTATAGTAGGAGAGGATACGATCATGGAAGCTAAGGCGTCCATATACGAGCTTCTTGACCTTGAATTCGGAAAGTGCCGTTTCGCTCTCGCGGGAATAAAGGGTAAGGATTTTTATGACGGATATAACCACAAGGTGATCGCGTCCAAATATCCTAACGTTACAAAGGATTATTTCAACGCCAAGGGTATAGACGTAGAGGTGGTAAAGATAGACGGAAGCGTTGAGCTTGCGCCGATCCTGGGGCTTTCCGATGCTATAGTGGATATAGTGGAAACGGGCTCGACTCTGAAAGCCAACGGACTTGAGGTCTATGAAGATGTGGCTCCCATATCCGCAAGATTTATCGCCAACATCTCGGGGATAAAGATGAAGAAGAAGGAATTTGATAAGCTGCTGAGCGCTCTTTCCGAGGTCGTAAGATCAAAGCGCGAAGAATAAAGAATTATTGAAAGGCAACGAAAATGTTTACGGTATATACAAAAGAAAACGTGCGCGAGCTGATAGACAAGCTGAAAAAGCGCGCGGATAACTCAAACGACGATATAGAAAGATCTGTAAAAACCATACTTGAAAACGTAAAGGTAAACGGCGATAAGGCGCTTTTGGAGTACAGCGAAAAGTTCGATAAGGTAAAGATCAGCTCTCTCAGACTCAGCGAAGAAGCAAAGGCTGAGGCGATAGCGAAGGTCCCCGAGGAGCTGAAGCGCACCATAGAAAAAGCGGCTGAGAATATCTACGCTTTCCACGAAAAGCAGAAGCAGCAGAGCTGGATAGATAACAGAGACGGCAAGATCATGGGACAGAGAGTCCTTCCTCTCCGCAGAGTGGGACTGTACGTTCCGGGCGGTACGGCGGCGTATCCTTCCTCCGTGCTTATGAACGCCATTCCTGCGAAGGTAGCGGGAGTCGAGAGCATCGTTATGGTCACTCCGCCGAAGGAAGACGGTATCAATCCCGCGGTTATCTACGCGGCGCAGGTCGCAGGCGTTACCGATATAATCACAGTTGGCGGCGCGCAGGCTGTAGCGGCTATGGCGTACGGTACGGAGACCGTGGAGCAGGTGGATAAGATAGTAGGACCCGGTAACATCTTCGTAGCGACGGCAAAGAGACTTGTTTTCGGAACGGTAGATATAGATATGTTCGCAGGTCCCAGCGAGGTGCTCGTTATCGCGGACGATAAGGCTGATCCCGCATACGTTGCGGCAGACTTTATGAGCCAGGCAGAGCACGATCCCATGGCGGCTTCCGTTCTTGTGACCACCTCTGCAGAAATGGTTGACAAGGTCAGAGACGAGATCGAAAAACAGCTTAAAACTCTTTCAAGAGACGAGATCATCGTCAGATCTCTCACAGCGTACGGATCTGCGGTCATCGTTGATACCCTCGACGACGCGGCAAAAATATCCGATAAGATCGCTCCCGAGCATCTGGAGCTTATGGTCGAAAATCCCTTTGAGCTTCTCGGTAAGGTCAGAAACGCGGGCTCCGTGTTCCTCGGCGCCAATTCTCCCGAACCCCTTGGTGACTATTTCGCAGGACCTAACCACGTTCTGCCTACAAACGGTACGGCGCGCTTCTCATCGGCTCTGTCAACGGACAGCTTCGTAAAGAAGTCCAGCTATCTTTATTATTCCGCGGACGCGCTTAAGGCGTCTGCCGACGATATCATCAGATTTGCAGAAGCGGAAGGACTTACCGCTCACGCAAATTCCATCAAGGTCAGAAAGAATAAGGTTTAAATTGTTTTTAGGTGTGTTCGCACGAATTAAAGAGAGCCTTCTCCAGTGGGAGAAGGTGGCACCGTAGGTGACGGATGAGGTGTCAAAAGATAGTTCCTTTGTTACAGAACACCTCATCCGCTTCGCGTTGCTCAGCACCTTCTCCCACTGGAGAAGGCGTCTTATAACGGAACATCGCGCCGATAAATCAAAATTAGATAAAAGAAATTACGAAAAACAGGTTCATTAAAATGAATAAATATATCCCGGAAAAGATAAAAGTGATGCAGGAGTACGTTCCCGATACATCCTGCCCCGAAATAAAGCTGGACGCAAACGAAAGCCCCTTTGACACCCCCGAGGAGGTGCTGAGAGCGATAAAAGAGAGCGTAAGCTTTGAAGACATCAACCGTTATCCGGATCCCGATATGACGGAGCTTCTTAACGCGTACGGCGACCACATCGGAACGGATAAGGATCATCTCGTTGCGGGCGACGGCTCGGACGAGCTTATCGCGCTGACAATCAATACATTCCTCTGCGACGGCGGAAAGCTGCTGATCTGCGAGCCGGATTTTTCGATGTATAAGTTCTACGCGGAGTTTTCGGGCTGCGAAACGGTCAGCTACAAGAAAAAGGACGGAATGGATATTGATTTTGCAAAGCTGAAGGAGCTTTGTAAAGAAGAGAACTGCAAAATGGTTCTTCTTTCCAATCCCTGCAACCCAACCGGCGTTATGTACGGTAAAGAGACCGTTATGGATTTTGTCCGCAGTATAGACGCTGTGGCGGTGATAGACGAGGCTTACATGGAGTTCGCCCCGAGGTGCGAAAGCGTTCTCGGAGAGATAGATAACTGCGATAATCTCATAGTGCTCAAGACCGTTTCAAAGATAGGACTTGCGGGACTGAGATGCGGATTTGCGGTATCGAACAAAGAGTTGATCTCGGCGCTCAAGAAGACGAAAAGCCCATATAACCTCAATTCAGTAACTCAAAAAGCGGTAGCTGTTGCGCTCCGCAATTACAGAGCGATAGGTGCGAATGTGGAGCAGATAAAGCTGGGAACGGAAAGACTTTACGATATTGTGAAAAAGCAGGAGAAACGGCTTGATTTCGAAGTTCGTCCAAGCAGCGCGAATTTCGTACTTCTCAGATTTAAGAAGGACGGCGCGGCAAGAAAGATATGGGTGGAAATGAAAAATCACGGAATTTCACTGAGAATTTCGGGAAACACCCTCAGAATAACCGCGGGAACCTCGGATGAGATAGACCGCTTTGAAGAAGTCTTCAAGAAGCTTGAAATTTAAGTTAGGAGAATCGACATGGTAACAGTCAATAAGGTAAGAAATACAAGAGAAACTAAAATAGATATGACTCTTTCCATTCGCGCAAAGGAAAAAGGACTGCAGGGAAGCACGGGCATCGGGTTTTTCGACCATATGCTCAATTCCTTCTGTATCCACGGCGGTTTCGCTATAAAGCTGGATATGCAGGGGGACCTGCAGGTTGACGGCCATCATACCGTCGAGGACGTCGGCATCGTTCTCGGAACGCTCTTTAAAGAAGCTCTGGGCGATAAGGGCGGCATCAAGCGTTTCGGTCATTCTTACGTTCCTATGGACGAATCTCTCGCATTTTGCGCGGTCGATATAAGCGGCAGACCTTATCTTGTCTATGACGTACCCGTTACCGCACCGATGATAGGCGACTACGACGCTCAGCTTACCGTTGAGTTCATGCGCGCGCTCGCATATAATATGGGCGCGACGCTCCACGTCAAGCTGGAGTACGGCGTAAACGAGCACCATATTACCGAAGCGGTGTATAAAGCCGTTGCCCGCGCTCTTTCTCAGGCTATGGAAGAGACGGACGGCGAGATACTCTCGGCTAAAGGAGTGCTGTAAGAGGTCAGACAGATGAAAAAGATCGGAATCATAGATTACGGAATGGGAAATCTTCATTCCGTGGAGAACGCATTCAAATATATAGGCGCGGACTGCTTCATCTCGGAGGATAAAGCGGAGCTCAGCCGCGCGGACGGACTTATCCTGCCGGGAGTCGGCGCGTTTCCGGACGCGTCAGAGCGTTTGAACGCCCTCAGCTTTCCGGAGTTTATAAAGGAAGAAACGGCGAAAAAGCCTCTGCTCGGTATATGTCTCGGTATGCAGCTTTTGTTTGAAAAGAGCTACGAATTCAGAGAATGCGAGGGTCTGGGTTACATTAAAGGCAGCGTAGTCCGCCTGAAAGCGGGCGAAAACGATAAGACGTATAAGATACCTCATATCGGCTATAATGCCCTCAAGAGCGTAAATCCATCCCCTCTGACAAAGGACATTCCCGACGGAAGCTGCTTCTATTTCGTCCATTCGTATATGGGGCAGTGTCTTGACAGAAGCCAGCTGGTCTCCGTTACGGAGTACGGCGAAGAGGTGACCGCCATAGTATCATCGGGAAACGTGTACGGAACTCAGTTCCATCCCGAAAAGAGCGGAGATACGGGATTGAAGCTGCTTTCGAATTTCGTGGAGCTGCTTGGCTGAATTAACGTCTGCGGGTGCGATCATCCGCGATTAAAAAAGTAAAGGAAAAGAGAAAAATGATTATTTTACCTGCCGTTGATATACTTGACGGAAAAGCGGTACGCCTCTATCAGGGAGATTACGGGACTGCAGAAAAGGTCGCATCCGATCCCATAGAAGCGGCTAAAGAATTTGAAAAGCAGGGCGCGAAATTCCTGCATCTGGTGGACCTTTCAGGCGCGAAATCAGGCAAAGCCGAGGGAATAGATCAGATATGCAAGATAGCTCAAAGCGTTGATATGTTCACAGAGGTGGGCGGAGGAATCCGCAGCCTTGAAACTATACACAGCTATCTCGAAAACGGCGTTTCAAGAGTGATTCTCGGAACCGCTGCGATAAGCGACAAGGGGATGCTTTGCAAGGCGGTCGAGCTGTACGGCGACAAGATCGCGGTGGGGATCGACGCGCGAAACGGAAAGGTCAGCGTTTCAGGCTGGCTCAGCGATAGCGGCGTTGATTATATCGAGCTTGCAAAGGAGTGCGAGAGCATCGGCGTAAGGAATCTTATATTCACCGATATCAGCCGCGACGGTTCTCTTAAAGGACCTAATCTTGATATGCTGAAAAAGCTTTCCGAAAGCGTTTCCTGTGACATCACCGCAAGCGGCGGAATAAAGGATATCGACGACATAAGAGCCGTTAAGGATATGAACCTGTACGGCGCTATCTGCGGTAAATCTCTTTACAGCGGTACGCTTGATCTGGCGCAGGCGCTTAGCGTTGCAAGAGCTTAAAGGAGATATCAAAAATGATAACGAAAAGAATAATCCCCTGCCTCGACGTCAAGAACGGACGCGTGGTCAAGGGAACGAACTTTGTGAACCTCAGAGACGCGGGTGATCCCGTAGAGGTCGCAAGGATATATAACGAGCAGGGCGCGGACGAGATCGTTTTTCTCGATATAACGGCTTCAAACGAAGAAAGAAAGACGATAGTTGACGTGGTGGAAAGAACGGCAAGAGAAGTCTTTATGCCTCTTACGGTCGGCGGAGGAATACGTACTGTCGAGGATTTCAGAACCATTCTTCTTGCGGGCGCTGACAAGGTGTCGGTGAATTCAGCGGCAGTAAAGGACAAATATCTCCTCAGCCGTGCGGCAGATAAGTTCGGAAATCAATGCGTGGTCATCGCCATCGACGCCAAGAAGACGGAAAGCGGATTCCACGTTTACATAAACGGCGGAAGGATCGATACGGGCATTGACGCTATAGAATGGGCAAAAGAAGCGGAAAAGCTGGGCGCGGGTGAGATACTCCTTACCAGTATGGACGCGGACGGCACAAAAGCGGGCTTCGATCTGGAGCTTACCAAGGCGGTGACGGAAGCCGTTTCAATACCCGTTATCGCATCTGGCGGATGCGGAGCGCTCAGCCACTTCAAGGACGTTTTCACAGAGGCGAAGGCGGACGCGGCGCTGGCGGCGTCACTGTTCCACTATAAGGAGCTGACGGTGGGTGAGGTCAAGGATTACCTGCACGAAAACGGTATTCCCGTCAGAAGAAACATTAAACTTTAAGAATTGGAGAATACGAAAATGGAAGATCTGAAGAAATTTTTTGTAAAGAGCGAGCTTATCCCGGCGATAGTCCAGGATTATAAAACGAAGGAAGTCCTTATGCTGGCGTATATGAACGAGGAGTCTCTTGCCAAAACTCTTGAAACGGGTATGACATGGTTCTACAGCAGAAGCAGAAAGGAGCTTTGGAACAAAGGCGCGACCTCAGGTCACGTTCAGAAGGTCATAAAGATCGATTACGATTGCGACGAGGATACTTTGCTTGTTTTCGTCGACCAGACGGGCGCGGCTTGCCATACGGGCAACAGAAGCTGTTTTTACCGCACTCTCGCGGAGAACGGCGATGTTCCGGAGACAAACCCTCTGCTCTCTCTTGAGCAGGTGGTAGAGCACAGAAAGACCAATCCCGAGGAAGGCTCATACACCTGTTATCTCTTTGAAAAGGGACTTGACAAGATACTGAAGAAGGTAGGCGAGGAGTGCGCCGAGACCATTATTGCCGCCAAGAACGACAATATGGAAGACCTTACGGGTGAGATCGCAGATCTTATGTATCACCTTACGGTCATGATGAGCTGCAGAGAACTGCCTATGTCAGCGGTCATGGACGAGCTTGAAAAGCGCTCCCACAAGATCGGAAATCTTAAAAAGATGAAGACGGTTGACAGAAACACCTGATAAAAAGCAAAGCGGACGGTTTGAACCGTCCGCTTTGCTTTTATATTGAACTTTTATCAGATTTTTCCGCTCTTATAAAGGTCGATAAGATCTCTCAGTCCCTGCTCAGCCGATCCGATAATGGAATCGTATTGTGATACGAAGTTGTTGGATCTTTCTTTTGCAAGCGTAGTGAAGATCGAGCCTATATTTCCGAGAGAGGAGCTGTACTCGAATACGAAGTTTTTAGTGAGGGTAGATTTAACCGTAGGATGCTGAGCGGTGATGATATCGATCATCTGCGCGGACTGATCGTCACGGTTATAAGCTGCTTTGAGCGCAGTTTCGTAGAAAGCAAGAGAAACGCTGCGGTAGCTTTCGGAGCAGAGAGCCTCGATAACTGCGCTGACTTCCTCGTTTGCTCTGTCGATGTCAGTGGAAACGGGAATACCTGCGGTGCAGGAAGCGCTGTAAATCAACGTCTTGTATTCCTCCTGCTCTTCATCCCATTTGGGCATTGGCAGGATACCGAAGTCATCCTTCATCTCGCGCATCGCGTCGTTCATTACGGTGCTGAGGATATTGATCTGGAAAAGAACCTGGCTGTCGGTGAATACAGGCGCATAACTCTTATTTATATTAGAAGCGAGTATGCCTGGGGAATTATGAAAGAAATCATTTATCTTGGTTATGAAGGCAACGGATTTTTCATCCTTGAAATTGAATATCGGCATACCTTGATCATTTCTGTCATACAGACGGATGCCTACTGATTCTCTCAAGAAATCCATATTTGCGGTTTGGTGGTGGTCGTATCCGTAGATATCATTTGAACCGTCACCGCCCTTGGAAACGTAGCCCTTCTTTGCAAGACGTGTGAATTCATCCAACGTCCATTTGCCGTCCAGTACTACCTGGTAGAGCTCATCTCTTTCTTTGGTAGGAGATACGTACTGAGAATAAAGCTCTTTGTTGTAGTAAACGGTGCCAGCTCTTCCGATATTACTGATATGAAGATCACCGTAGAGGAAACGGTAGTTATAATTATCCACCGCAAGCTCCATGATAGCGTCCTCGTACCACCAATCCTCGTTAAGATCTATGTAATTTGAATCGTTGAGGTCGTGGAAGTAGTTGAAGAGCTTGTAACCGATAAGACGGTTGTTCGCCGCGAAAACTGCTTCGAATGCGCAGGACATAGTTTGTATCTCGCGTCTCAGCTCCTCGGGGCTGTCCTGCCATCTTGCGGAAGTACCTTCCATAAACTGCAGATCAACGTTAAGACGTTCTTGTACACTTAGGTTTCTTTCGTGGATCTTGGAAAAGACTATATCAGTTGTACCCTCAATACCGAGAGCGTCGTCCTTTTGGCCGTGGAACCAGATCGTAATAGTCTGGTTTTCGAGATCGTAGCCGTCCGGGATAGTATCCTTGGCAGTCTCACGTGTCTCGCCGTCCAAATCGGTTTGATCATTTGACTCTTCGTTTTTTTCTTCGTTGCCGCAAGCAATAAGAAGCGGAAGAAGCATACAGAGGCAGAGCGCAAAAATCAAAAATCTTATTTTTTTCATAACTGAACCATCCTTAAAAACTTTATATTAAATTTTTCCGTCCTTGTACTGCTTGATCAGATCTTTCATTCCTGTTTCTGCAGCTCCGATGATAGAATCGTACTGAGACATAAATGAATTTGACTGGTTATTTATAAGAGTAGAGAAGATAGTGCCAAGCTTACCGAGAGAGGAGCTGTATTCGTATACAAAATTAGATGTGAAGGTTGACTTTACAGTATCGTGCTGACCTGTGATGATGTCGATCATCTGAGCGGAGAGGTCGTCGCGGTTATAGGCTGCCTTAAGTGCGGTTTCGTAATAAGCCAAGGTAACCTTGCGGTAGCTTTCGGAAGCAAGCGCTTCAACAACTGCGCTGACCTCTTCGTTTGCCTTGTCAATGTCAACAGAAATCGGGATACAGCAGGTAGTCGCGGAGTTATGAGCCAAAGTGATGTATTCTTCCTGAGCCTCGTCCCACTTCGGGAAGGGAAGAATACCGAAGTCATCCTTCATTTCTCGCATATTGCTTTGAAGAACGTGACCGATACGTTTAAGGTCGAACATTGCTTTGCCATTTGTGAATCCGTTTGTATATTCACTTGGAATATCTAAAAGAGCTCCGTCGTTTTCATATATAAATTCGTAAAGAGCGTTTGCGAAATCAACGGATTTATCATTGTTCAGGTTGTATACCGGCATGCCCTGATCATTTCTCTCGTAGAGATGGATGCCGACTCCTTCACGGAAATGATGCAAAGCTTCCTTGTTATCATATATATATCCATAAATATCATTTGTGCCATCACCACCCTTTTCGATGTGGCTCTTTTTGACCATACTGCTCAGCTTCTCAAAGGTCCATTTTCCTTCCATAACAAGCTGATATGGCTCGTCAGGATTTTTATCGGCGGAAATATACTGCTCATAAAGCGGTTTATTGTAGTATATAGCGCCTGCCGAACCCAGACCTCCGATTGCTATATCTCCGTAAAGGAAACGGCAGTTGTAATTGTCGACTGAAAGCTCGGTTATAGCATCGGTGTACCACCAGCGTTCTTCGATATCAATATAGTTAGTTTCGTTTGCGTTATGGAAATAGTTGAAAAGCTTCATCTGGATAACGGAGTTGTTTGAGGTAAATACTATATCCCAAGCTGCGGAAAGGGTTTGGATCTCTCGCTTTATCATATCCGAGGCATCCTGCCATGAGGAAGTATTTGAGCTCATAAATTCGAGATCGACGTTAAGACGGTCTTCGACGGAAAGATTTCTCTCATGGATACGGGAGTAAACGATATCCGTTGTATCCGAAATACCGCAAATATCATTTGCTCTTGCAGGTGTGTGGAAAATACCGATGCTTTGGTTTTCCAGATCGTAGTCATCCGGAATACTGTCTGCAGCTTTTTCACGGCTGCTGTCGTCATAAGCATATTTATCATCGTTGGTTTTTGGCGGTTCCTTTGTTTTTCCGCAAGCAATGATTATAGGTAATAGCATACAGAGGCAGAGTGCAAAAATCAAAAATCTTATTTTTTTCATAACTGAGCCATCCTTAAAAACTTTATATTAAATTTTTCCGTCTTTATACTGCTGGATGAGATCTTTCATACCGGCGTTTGCCTGACCGATAATACTGTCATATTTAGAAACGAAATTATTGGATTTTTCATTTTTGACCAGTGTGCTGATCATCATTCCGATTCCGCCGAGTGATGAGCTGTACTCGTAAGCAAAGTTCTTCGTAAGAACTGATTTTACAGTATCGTGCTGACCGGTGATGATATCTATCATCTGCGCATCAAGGTCGTCACGTGTGTAAGCTGTCTTAAGAGCTGTTTCGTAGTAAGCGACGGCTACGCGGCGGTAGCTTTCGGAAGCGAGAGCCTCAATAACTGCGCTGACCTCCTCGTTTGCTCTGTCGATGTCAGTTGAAACGGGGACGCATACCATGGTGGAAGAATTATGTACCAGCGTTCTGTACTCCTCCTGAGCCTCGTCCCATTTAGGGTAGGGGAGGATACCGAAGTCGGACTTCATTTCACGCTTACCGTCTCCGAGAACGGCGTTAAGGTTCTGGAGCTCGAATATCGCGAGGTTGTTGTTGAAAGCGTTTGTGTATTCACTGGGATAATCAATAAGCACTCCGTTGTTTTCATAGCAGAATTCATACATAGCGTTTGTGAAGTCAACGGTTTTGTCATTATTCATATTGAATTCCGGGATACCCTGAGCGTTTCTTTCGTAGATCTTTATTCCAACGCCCTCCCTGAAGTGATGGTGAGCCTCTTTGTTTTCAAAAACGATTCCGTAAATATCGTTTGTTCCGTCTCCGCCCCTTTCGATACGAGCGTTTTTAACGAGACGTGCAAATTCCTCAAACGTCCATTTTCCGTCAAGTACCTTGTAGTAAAGCTCTTCGGGGTCCTTGGTTGGAGAAAGATACTGTGAGTAAAGCTCTTTGTTATAGTAGATAACGCTGGAGGTACCGAGACCGCTGATGTGGATATCGCCGTAAAGGAAACGGTAGTTGTAGTTATCAACGGAAAGCTCCATCGTAGCGTCCGTGTACCACCATCTTTCATCGATGTCGATATACTCGGAATCGTTCATGTTATGGAAGTAATTGAACATCTTGGTCTGAATGACCGTGTTGTTTGATGTGAACGCCGCTTCCCAAGCCGTAGACATGGTCTGGATCTCTTTTTTCAGAACCTCTGATGCTTCCTGCCACGAGGACGTTCCAGAGGGAATGAATTCGAGCTTAAAGTTCAGTCTTTCCTGAACGGCGAGATTTCTCTCGTGTATCCTGGAGTAAACGATATCGGTGTTTTCGCTGTCGCCCCAGATGTTTTTGTCCTGATCGGCTCTTGTAAAGAAAGAGATGGTCTGGTTTTCAAGATCGTAACCGTATGGGATGCTGTCAGCAGCCATTTCACGGGAGCTGTCATCGTACTCATATTTGCCTTTGACGTCAACGTCCGGGGTTTCTTCCTTGCCGCATGCAACTATCAGTGGAAGTATCATGCAAAAGCAAAGTATCAAAAGTAAAATTCGTGTCTTTTTCATAGTGTTTACCTTTCAAGTATCTATTGCTTAAATTTTTCCGTCTTTATACTGCTGGATAAGCTCTTTAAGTCCGATTTCGGCTGCGCCTATAGAGCTGTCGTACTGAGAAGCGAAGTTTGTGTTTCCGGCTGCCATAAGGGCGTTGAATAAACTTCCGATACCGCCGAGAGATTGAGTATATTCATACGCGAAGTTCTTGGTGAGGGTGGACTTGACTGTGTCGTGCTGAGCGGTGATGATATCTATCATCTGAGCGGAAAGGTCATCACGGTTGTAGGCTGTCTTAAGAGCTGTTTCATAGAAAGCGACTGCAACGCGGCGGTAGCTTTCGGAAGCGAGAGCCTCGATTAACGCGCTGATCTCCTCGTTTGCTCTGTCCTCATCTGTGGAGACGGGAATACAGGTTGCAACGGTAGCGTTATGCAGCAGGGTGATATATTCCTCCTGATCCTCATTGAGCTTAGGATAAGGCACGATACCGAAATCGTCCTTCATCTCACGCATTTTTTCGTTAAGAGAATGCATGATGCGGTTCATATCGAACATAAGTGTGCTGTCAACGAAGGATGAGTTATTTACCTGATTTCTGTAAAGAGCGTTGATACAGCCCTCGTTCTCGTAATACAGAGAGTACAGCTTGTTTGTGAATTCGATGGAACGGTCATCTCTGAAATTAAATACGGGCATACCGTATTCGTTTCTTTCGTACATTCTGATGCCTGCGGACTCACGGAGATAGTGGTTCCATTCCTGGTAAGTCATCGCAAGACCGTAGATATCGGCAGATCCGTCTCCGCCCTTTTCAATGTGGGATTTTTTGACTATTCTGTCAAACTCCTCGAGCGTCCATTTTCCTTCAAGGACTTTGGTGTAAAGCTCGTCGGGGTTCTTGTCGGGTGAGATATACTGCTCGTAAAGCACCTTGTTATAGTAGATACATCCAGCCTGACCGAGATCGGTAAGATGGATATCGCCGTAAAGGAAACGGTAATTGTAGTTATCAACGGAAACTTCCATAATAGCGTCCGGATACCACCATCTTTCCTCAATATCGATATACTCTGAATCGTTGAGGTTGTGGAAATAGTTGAATATCTTTTGCTGGATGATACGCTGGTTTCCTGCAAAGACCGCTTCGAAAGCTGCAGACATAGTCTGAATCTCACGCTTCAGCTCGCTGGAGCTTTCCTGCCATGAGGAAACGGTACATTCCATAAAATCGATATCAACGTTGAGTCGCTCTTCTACAGAAAGGTTTCTTTCGTAGATTTTGGAATAAACGATATCCGTGGTGTCCTCCAGACCGAGGGTGGCTTCCATGGTTTCGTGCCACCAGATACCGATCGTCTGGTTTTCCAGATCGTAGTTATCGGGAATACTGTCGGCGGCTCTTTCACGGGAAGAGTCGTCGTAGTCGTATTTACCCGTGACCTCCGGAGTTTTTTCCTCTTCTTTACCGCAGGCTACTAAAGTTGGGATAATTAAGCAAAAACAAAGAAGTAAAATGATAAATCTTGTTTTTTTCATGATAGTTATCCTTTCTGAAAATTTTATATTATATCTTACCGTCCTTGTACTGCTGAATAAGGGTACGGAGAGCGGTGTCAACGCTTCCGATCAAACTGTCATAGGTGGAAGCGAAATTGTAAGAACGGCTACCGATGAGGTTTCCGAAAATGTTACCTATTCCGCCGAGAGATCCGCTGTACTCGTAAGCGAAGTTCTTGGTGAGGGTAGATTTAACGGTATTGTGCTGACCTGTGATGATGTCGATCATCTGAGCGGACTGGTCGTCACGGTTGTACGCTGCTTTAAGAGCTGTCTCATAGAATGCGACTGCGACGCGGCGGTAGCTTTCGGAGCAGAGAGCCTCGATCACGGCGCTGAGCTCTTCATTTGCGTAGTCGATATCTGAGGAGACGGGAATAGCGGTGATGGTGGAAGAGTTATGGATAAGGGTTACGTATTCTTCCTGGAATTCATCCCATTTTGGATAGGGAAGGATTCCGAAGTCATCCTTCATCTCACGCATGTCTTCATTGAGGACTTCTCCGAGTTTTTCCAATTTGAAGAATACCTGACCGTTCGTGAAGGTAGCCTCGGTCACGTCGTTATTATATCTTACGTTTACAACGCCCTCGTTTTCATAGAACAATTCATAAAGCTTGAGTGCAAAATCAACGGATTTATCATCATTGAAGTCGAATATCGGCATACCAAAGTCGTCACGGGCGTACATTCTGATGCCGGATGCTTCTCTGAAATAGTGAGGATGCTCTGCGTGGGTGATAACCCAACCGTGAAGGTCGTTTGTTCCGTCTCCGCCTTTTTCAATATGAGAGTTCTTGACTAAGCGAGTAAACTCCTCAAAGGTCCACATACCGCTAAGGACCTTATCGTAAAGCTCATCTCTGTTTTTGGAGGGAGAAAGGTACTGCTCGTAGAGCTCTTTATTATAAAAGACCGCACCTGCATTTGCGAGGTTGTTGATATTGATATCTCCGAAAAGGAAACGGTAGTTGTAGTTATCAACGGAGACCTCCATGATAGAGTCCTCGTACCACCAAGGCTCGCTGGTGTCTATATAATTTGAATCGTTAAGGTCGTGATAATAGTTGAATTTTTTGCCTTGGATTATGGCGTTATCACCGGACATTACGATATCGAATGCCTGAGACATTGTAAGTATAGCGTCGTGTATTTCAGCTCCGCAATCCTGCCAAGTGGTTCCGGTAGGATGATAGAACTCAAGCACGAAATTAAGGCGTTCCTGCACGGAAAGATTTCTTTCGTAGATGCGGGAATAAACGATGTCAGTGGACTCACCGTCGCCTTCAAAGTCCTTGGTCGAGCCATAAAGGTATCCGTTAGGCGTTGTGAAGGTTACGGTCGTATTTTCGAGATCGTATCCTTCAGGAATAGTGTCGGCAGCTCTTTCACGGGAGCTGTCATCGTAATAATACTTGTCGTCAGTATCAGTTTTGTCGTTTGTGTCTGTTTTTCCGCAAGCCGCGAGGGGCAGCATCAAACAAAAGCAAAGAAGGATGAGGAGAAATTTTGTCTTCTTCATAACAAAATCCTTTCTATAATATAATTATACTATTAGTATAGTACTAATAGTAATAAAATGCAAGGCTTTTAATTCGTGCTTTTTTACAAACTTTCTTCCGTGATTTTGGAGCAAATGCCGATTTATTACAGCTCCGAGCAGTAAATAAAAAACCGCGAAACGCCGTTTCGCGGTTTTGGGGTGCGATCAGAGAGTGATTTTTATATCTGTAAATATAGGATAGTGATCGGAATGCTTGGTTTCGGGCATACCCGATTCGCCAAAGGAAATATTTTCAGATACGACGATATTGTCTATAGCCGACGGAGCTTGATAGAATGAAAGATACTGACCGTTATTAAGAAGCTTTGAGCCTGCGATGACCTCGAATTCGGAAAAATCGTCGGTGTTGAAATCACCCGTAAGTACGAAATGACTGCATTTTGCAGTTTCAGCGGCTATCTCAAGCATCTGCTTTGCACGGGGAGCTTTGGCTTCGTAGGATGTGTGCGTATTGAAGAAATCCAACTTGAAGCCGTCTATATCGATCACAGCGTGACAGAGCGTTCGTCCCTCGAGCCCCTCTGCCGTGAGCGGCATTACCTCTGCTGAAACTATAGGGTATTTGCTGAGGATCGCGGTGCCGTAGCCGCCGCCTCTGTAATCGATAGCCTTGGCGAAGGTGTAGTGTTCGTAGCCCGCGCCCTTTGCGATCTCGGCGAGGGAGTTTGCGTCCTTGACGCGGGAGGTTCCCATATCAACCTCCTGGATACCCGCGATGACCGCGCCCATATCCGCGATATCCTTGCCGATCTCAGATATATTATCCTTTACGAACTCTCCGTGAAGGATGTTATATGTGCAAACTCTAAGCTCTAATGTATTGGAATTCATTTTTGATACTTCCTTTTCAATTTTTGTTAATTGTAGCACAGAAGAGATTTTTTGTCAATATAAAAGTAAAAGATTTGAGAAAATATGGCAGTATTTTAGAAGTTAGGATTTTATATACTACCAAAATATCAAAAACTCTTGCTTTACGGATGAAAATGTGTTATACTGAAGAAAAGTTGATTAAGAAGGAGAGAAGATATGTTTCGCGTGCTTATAGCCGAGGACGATATGGAGCTCAGGACCTTGTTTGAACGCGTTCTGACCAAAAACGGATACTCGGTGACCTGCGCTTCAAACGGCAAAGAAGCCCTTTCGATCATCGAAAGCGACTATTACGATATAGTCATATCCGATATAATGATGCCTGAAATGGACGGTTACGCCTTTGTCCGAAGGCTTCGCGACAGCGGAAATAACATTCCCGTGCTCATGATAACTGCCAAGGACGCCTTTGACGATATGCGTATGGGCTTCATCTCGGGAACGGACGACTATATGGTCAAACCGATAAACGTAAACGAGATGCTGATAAGAGTCGGCGCGCTTCTGAGACGAGCGAAGATGATAAACGAAAGACGCCAGACGATAGGCGAGACTATTCTCGAAAGCGATACGCTCACGGTTCGATTCGACGGTCAGAAGCTGATACTTCCTCAAAAGGAGTTTATGCTTCTTTACAAGATGGTGTCATTTCCCGGACGGATATTTACCAGACAGCAGATAATGGACGAGGTGTGGGGATATGAGTCCGAGACGGATACCCATACGGTGGAGGTACACATAGGAAGGCTGAGAGAAAAATTCAGGGATAACAAGGATTTCAAGATAGTCACTATGCGGGGCGTAGGATATAAAGTGGTGAAGCTATGAAAAAAAGCGATCTGATGAAGATGAAGCTTACTACAGACAGAGGAAAGCTGAGCATAAGCCTTTATTTTGCTTTCATAGTCGCGGCGGAGCTGGTGGTAGCCGTTGGAGTCTCCTACGGCATAGCGGTCATCTTCCGATACATTCCGGGACCTACC
Source organism: Oscillospiraceae bacterium (assembly GCA_015064245.1). GTDB lineage: Bacteria > Bacillota > Clostridia > Oscillospirales > CAG-272 > SIG673. The sequence goes on from SVSQ01000009.1 coordinate 18,508, forward strand.
GCGGCGCTTCCGTCAAGCTTCTGGATGGTGATTTTTAGTATAGTAATCGGACTTATCTTTGCTTTTTGCTTGAACAGACTGTTCTTCAAGCCTATCAAAAGGCTCAGCGAGGCTATGAATAACGTTGCTAAGGGTGATTTCAAGACCAAGCTTCATTCAAAGAACCTGGCGCATGAGGTGCAGGATATCTACGCGAATTTTAATCTCATGACCAAGGAGCTTGAGGCTACCGAGATACTGCAGACGGATTTCATATCCAACGTTTCGCACGAGATAAAAACGCCCATAAGCGCTATAGAGGGCTACGCTATGCTTTTGCAGGATCCGGACTGTACCGAGGAGGAGCAAAGGCAGTACGTTGAGAAGATACTTTTCAACACGAAGCGTCTTTCCGAGCTTGTGGGTAACATCCTTTTGCTTTCAAAGCTTGAATCACAGGCGATAGAAACGTCGAAAAAGCGGTTCAGAGCGGACGAGCAGATAAGGCGCTCCATAATGCTTCTCGAGCCAAAATGGGAAGCGAAGAATATAGAGTTCGACGTTGAGCTTGATGACGTCGAATACGTTGGAAATGAAGGGCTGATGTTCCACGTTTGGAACAATATCATAGGCAACGCGATCAAGTTTTCTTCAAATGGGGGGAAGATAAAGCTGGCCCTGCGCGCGGAGACGGACGGCGCGGTATTTTTCTGCGAGGACGAAGGATGCGGTATCCCCGAGGAAGCGATAACGCATATATTCAATAAATTTTATCAGTGCGACAGCTCCAGAAGAGCCGACGGGAACGGTCTGGGACTTGCGTTGGTCAAACGCATAATCGACATACACGGCGGAAAAGTGCTGGTGCGAAATCTTGAGGAAAAAGGTTGCAGATTTACAGTCATTCTGCCCATGAACAATGAAAACTAAAAAAAGGAAGCTTGAAAAATGAAATATTATCTTTTTGATTTTGACGGAACTCTGGTTGATTCCATGCCAACCTTTGTGGGAGTTATGCTGAGAATACTTGACGAAAACGGTATAAAATACGAAAGCGATATAGTGAAGATAATCACCCCTCTCGGATATAACGATACGGCGAAATATTATCAGACTCTCGGTGTTAAAATGTCTCACAAGGAGATCGTCGACAAGATGACGGAGTACGCCGTAACTGAATACACCTATAACGTGCAGGCGAAAGCAAACGTTATAGAAACGGTGAAAAGGCTGAAGGCGCAGGGAGACGATCTCAGCATCCTTACCGCCAGCCCCCACACCATGCTTGATCCCTGCCTTAAACGTCTGGGTATCTACGATCTGTTTACGAACGTCTGGTCCTGCAACGATTTTGATATGAATAAATCCAACCCTCAGATTTACGTTGAGGCGGCGAAAAAGATGGGAACGACGGTTGAAAACGTAATATTCCTTGACGATAACTTCAACGCCGACAAGACCGCAAAGCAGGCGGGAATGCAGGTATATGGAGTATATGACGATTCGTCAAAGGAATACGTCGATGAGATAAAAGCCATAACCGACAGATATATTTACGATTTCAAAGAACTCTTGGACTGAAAAGGAGAAAAGCTATGACACAATTTGATATATGTAAAGAAAACTGGAAAAAAATGCTGGTCGGAGAACCGGAGCGGCTTGAAAAAGGCGATGAGACCGTAAAAGCCCGTATAGCGGCTTGCGGAAACGCGGCTATGAAGACGTGGGCGGATTTCAAGGCGCACAAAAAGGGCGATGAGACCGTAGGCTTTTTCCGCGACACTCCCGCGGTCGAAAGCACGCACATGACGGCGGAATATAACGCGCTGAAACGCATGGCTCTCGGTTACGCTACTTACGGAACGGAGTGCTATCATAACGAAGAGCTGCTTGCCGATCTGCTCTGGGCGCTTGAATGGGGATATAACCATTATTACGGACGCGCAGAGATGGAAGACAGAGGCTGGAGAAGCGTAAAGCAGTTCAACTGGTGGGACTGGTGCGTAGGCACTCCCATGAGCCTTATGGACATTATGATTCTGGTGGATGAGCATCTGACACTTGAGCAGAAGAAAAATTACGTCGCGCTCTTCGATAACCGTGTCCCGGCGCCCCGCGACTACGGAGCAAATAAGGTGCATTTCGGCGAGCTTATCGCAAAAGCAGGTATTCTTTGCGAAAACTCGGAGCGCATACTTGTCGGAAGAGACGGAATAGAGGATACGTATCTGTACGCCGACGGCGGAGTGAACGATAATCAAGGCTTCTATACGGACGGATCTTACATATTCCACACGCTCCATCCCATGAACTTTACTTACGGAGCAGGTCATTTTTCCGGCATCATCGATTTCGCGGCTATCCTCGTTGGCTCGGAGTTCGAGCTGAAGAAGGAGCATACGGACCTGCTCTACACATGGCTGTATAAGAGCTTTCTGCCCTTTTACCGAAACGGAGAGATATTCCGTTCGGTGCTTGGACGCCATCCTGCGGGAACGAGAAGCTCCGCTTGCGGATTTATCAAGGATATCGTCCGTCTGTACGGGCTTTCATCAGAGGAAAAGCAAAAAGAACTGTCCGATATGATAACCATGCTTACCGACGAGCATCCGCTCAGTACGGGCGGATACTGCGTAGAGATATTCGGCGCCCTTACCCTGAACGACTATCTGCTATTCAAGCAGGCGTATAAAAATAACGGCGCTAAGGTTGAAAGAAAGGGCTTCTACGCCTTTAACTGTATGGACCGTTCAGTCCAGCATCAGGATGATTACAGCTTTGCGCTTTCTATCTCTTCGTCACGTATTTACAACTACGAATGTATCAACCACAACAATATGACCGGATGGTACCACGGCGACGGCGCTCTTGCGCTGGTCTCCTCACCTTTTAAGTACGGTCCGGAATTCTGGGCTGGCGTCGATCCCTACCGTATCCCCGGAACCACCGCTGACGACAGTGAAAGAGAGGTCGTCAGTATCGCGCAGAAGAACGAATATCTTTCTTCAAAAGATTTCGTCGGATCTCTTACAACGGGAGATACGGGCGTCTCAGTAATGCAGCTCGAGTCCTTCCACGGAGAGGGCGGAATGATAAGCAATCGCTATTATAATCCCTCGGGAGCGTACGGCGGACTTCAGCCTGCAAGAGAGTGTACGCTTACGGCAAATAAGGCGTATTTCTTTATGAACGGCTACGCCCTTTGTCTCGGAAGCGCGGTCAACTCCACGGACGGAACCAACGTATATACAATAATCGAGAACCGCCACGGCGATCCCATCATCGAAAACGGCAGGGTGACGGGACATTCCGAGCTTGCAGTTACCTTCAACGGAAAAGCGGCGGATATTCCGAACGCGGATACGGTATATGAGGGCGTAAAGTACGTTACCATGGGAAGAGACGCTTACTGCATCCTCGACGGAAGCGCAGTTATCGCAAAGAAAACGGAAAAGACGGAAAAAACACTGTCATTTACACAGCTTCTTATCAGTCACGGTGTGAATCCCGTTGATAAAGGCTACGCGTACGCTATCTTGCCCTTTGCAGATGCCGAAAAGGCTGAAAAGTTCCTCTCTGACCTGCCCTTTGAGATCGTTGAAAACTCTCCTGCGGCTCAGGTCATTCGCGAGAAGGCTACGGGCGACCTCTATTGCGTATTCCACGAGGCAGGCTCCTGCGCTGGAATCACCACCGAGAGCCCGATACTTTGCGCCGTTAAGGGGGACACGCTTTACGCCTGCGACGTTACTCAAAAGCTTGGAAGCGTTACTTTGAAGGTAAACGGAAAAGAATACGGTTTTGATTTCACAAAGACTTACGGAAAAGCGCAGAGTGTTAAACTTTAATTTGAACGGAGAAAAAAATGATCAATACAAAAGAAAAATTCCCGTTTTGGATAACGGGAATAGAAGATTGCTACAAGATGCTCGCTGACGTCAAAAAGGGCGAGGTCAAAACTCTCGGATATTCCGCCGGCGGCAGAGAGATAAAGTATGTTACCTACGGCGAAAAGCAGGACTATAACCGCAAGGCGAATTACAGCTCCGCTTGCGGCGCACACGATCCTTCTTGCTACGCCGACAGAGAGGGCAAGCGTCCTACTCTTATGCTCATCGGAGCGACTCACGGTCAGGAGACCGAAGGCGTTGCGGGAATAATGAACCTGATCTCCCTGATTGAAACGGGTAAGGACCTGCGAGGTCAGGAGGTTCCGGACGTTATGAACTCATTCAATGCATGCGGATGCAGACTCGTTATCATTCCTATCTACAATATCGACGGAAGAGCCCGTTGCGTTCCAGACTCCATGATCGACGAGCTCCCCGAGGGGCTTCGCCATCACGGTCAGGGTAACTGGAAGGACGGTACGCTTTGCGGCTGGCCCGGTTGCAAGAAGATACATCCTATCAAGGAAGCGGCAGGCTTCCTCGGCGCGTACTTCAATGATGACGGCGTAAACCTTATGCACGATAACTTCTTCGCGCCTATGGCAAAGGAGACTGTCGCGCTCATGAAGCTTTGCGACGATGAAGCGCCGAACTGCGTTATCGGTCTGCACGGCGGTTCAAACTCGACTAACGAGCTCCTCCAGCCCGACTACGTTCCAAAGTACATAAACCGCGAGCTGTTCGCGCTGGCGTCCGAGGTAGCGGCGAATCAGACCGCGCTCGGACTTAAAACAAAGGTCAATCCCATTCCCGAGGCGGAAAAGAAAACTCCGCCGTCATTTAATCTTACCACTGCGCTCCACCACGTCTGCGGCGCGGTAAGCTCTACTTATGAGTCAAACGAAGGACTGGTGGATAAGAACGCGTTTACCGCGGAAGAGATACTTTTGCACCATTATTGTCTGTTTAAAGGTATGTTTGAGCACAAATGGTGAAATAAAAACGCCGATTTTAAATCGGCGTTTTTTTATTTTAGCGGGATTATATTGCTCCAAGCGTATTTTCCATCCTTGTCCACAACGAAAGCGCGGATGAATTTTTCCGTAGGCAGCGGAGTGTATTCTGCAGAGGTGATACCGTCGCCCTTGAAAACACGTCTGCACCAAGGTTGGTTAGATGCGAAAGCAATCTTGCAGACGGGCGAGCAATCAATGCGGAAGGTGTTACCGTTTTGAGTCAGATGTATCTCGGGGCCTTGAGTAGCGTAAAATCTTTTGTTAACGATAGCATCCTTTACAGAATCCGGATCGGTGGGATCGCACTCTGCCATTATATATGATATGCAGTCATCCTTTCCGTCGTAATGGTGTACGTCATCCGTAGCCAGAAGCGGATAGAAGCGTCCTTCGTAACCGATCATATCGATAAGTATTGATGAGTCGGGACGGAAGGAATTTCCTTCGTTTGATACGCTATTGTATATTTCTGTAGCATCGAATCCATCAACTGCCAGAATATCAGCAGGCGTGTTCAGCGACCAGGCGGGATGAGCAAGCACCGCAAGTCCGCCGCACTTGTGGATAGTGTTTACCATATCTTGAGCAGAGGTCTGTTTCGTAAGTCCGGTTGGCTCGCTCTCCGCGCAAATACAGACAATGTGGAAAATCTTTTCTCCGGGAATTCCGATATCGTACTCGATTCCGGGGAGAACGCTAAGCCCTTCAAGCACCTGTTTTTCTCCGTATTTCCAATGATCTGTGATGGCTATGGCATCAAATCCTGCTTCTTTATATCTGCGGGCTGCTTCCTCGGGTGATTTGCTTCCGTCAGAAATAGTTGTGTGTATATGTAGTCCGAGTTTGGCTCGTGTTTTTCCGAATAGATCCTTGTACATTTAATATTCCTTTCATAGTGAGGTTCATTTCTCCGTTTGCTGTATTACCATATCCTGCCAGCACTTATTGAGCGTAACGAATCTTGCGTTCCAGCCCGATACTCGTACCGAAAGATTTTGGTAGTTTTCGGGATGCTCCTGCGCCTCTCTCAGTATGCTCGCGTCAACCACGTCCGGTTGCATAAAAAATCCGTTGAGCGCAACAAATGATTTTATAAGTGATGATAAATAACAAACTCCGTCTTCTTCTGCGACGCTTGTAGGAAGCAGTTTTATATCAAGGGCAGCTCCGGATGCCAGCCGTTTGAGATTTGATTTGCAATATGAGCGGATAATAGAGGTTGCGCCCTCGCGGTCGGTTCCCGGAGTGGGTGAACAGTTCGCGGCGAGTATCTCGCCGGCCTTTTTTCCGTAAGCGCAAGCAAGACGCTTCGGCGCCCATTCAAGCTGTCTGCCAAAAGTGCTGACACCCGCAGGAAAATGATATCCGCATCTTCCGTCAAGGGAATTGCAAATGTCAGCGAAATCGCTGAGAATGCGTGCGGCGATAAAATCGACGTCGTCGTTGTCGTTTCCGTAATAGGAATATTTGTTAAGCGCGTAAAGGCGCAGATTTTCGTTTTCTTCCCAGTTGCCTGAGAGAATCGTCATAAACTCTTTGAAGGAAAACTTTTTGTCATCGAAAACAAGCTTCTTGATGGCGTAAAGACTGTTTACCGTGTCTGCAAGACCGCCGATGTGAGGGGAGTGCAGATTGTAGATCGGACCTCCTTCAAGATAGGAAAGACCTTTTTCAATGCATCCCTGCTCAAAAACGGAGACCACTGTGCAGGGGTTCTGCGGCTTCCATATAGTTACATCTTCATCTGTGAATGAGTTTCTTCGAGCTTTGTAAATAGCTTCCACGGATGAGCGCAGACAAGTTATGTAACCATTGTATAGTGAGTCAAAATCCGTATATTCTACATCGGACGAATAGCCCTTCAGCGTTTGGTTTTGAAGTATCTGCAACGAGTCGAAGGGCGAATAAATAAAGTAGGTTTTACCGGGGATCTGAACCTCCCAGCACCCGTCGTTTGCGAATTTACGAGCTTCTTCGATTTTATATCCGTCGTTTACCAGTGCATCTATTATAAGATCTTCGTTATAGATAGCGATAATTCCGCCCCCGAATCTTATAACCTCGGAAACACGGCGTATCAGCTTATCATCGGTGTTTTTATTGATTCGCACAGTTGTTGGAAAATCGCTTATTCCAAGCTCTTCAAGAATGTCGAGCGTCAGATAGGTGACGGCGTTTGTGATCTCGTTTCCGTTTTCGTCAACGCCTGCAAGGAGAATGTTCTGATAGTGCTGAGCATCACCGCTGCCGTAGTTACCGCCGCAGATCCATTCGCAGCCCTTTATGAAAAAGTGGGCAAGTATCTCGCGAGCTTCATTTAAAGTCAAAACACCTGCTTCAAGATCTTTTTTCAGATAATCGCCAAGCAGATAATCAAGCCTTCCTATTCCGGGCCAGTTTCCGCAAAGGCGCACGAATGCGAAGGTGAACCAGAGGCTTTGCACTGCTTCGCAGAAGCTTTGCGCCGGTTCGAAGGGGACACGGGTGAGATTTTCGTGATTTTTCGAATACCCATCTTTATCTTTCAGGGCTGCAAGGTATCGTTTGTGCCATATCTTAAAGGATTCAAAACAGAGCAGAGCGCTTCTTGCGAAGGGCTCTTTTTTCGTACCCTTGTATTTTTGAAACGATATCTCCGCTTTTTCTATCAAACTGTTGACACCGTATTTGAGCACCGTTTCAAAATCGATCGTCAGATGGCTTATGCTGCTGCAGATCGGCTCGTTTTTCAACGTTGCGGGAACTCTGTGGCTGATGGCAAGTCCGAGCGTTGCCGCGCCGCTGATCAGCTCTCCGTCACAGATTCTGATAGGCGCTTCAAGAGCTATCTTTTGGATAGCGGCGTCATATTTTTGCAGAGGGGTGTAGTTTTCTATATCGGAAATGCCGTCGAGAGAAACAGCCATATTATTTTTTGTATCAAGCCCATACTTATGATTAAGAGAATCAAAAGCGAACCTTCTTGTTTGTTCAGAAAGTCTTACCGGACGGGTAAGACCGTTCGGCGCGTAGAAGTCAATCATTATAGTAATGTTCCTTTCTTAGTTGTGTCAATCTATCCTCTCGTATATCTTTCCACTCTGCGTGTTTACCAAAAATCTGTTTCCTTGATAGAAGGCGCAGCATTCGATCTCGTCGTTATAGAATGGTGTGTCCGAAAGATCCTCGCAGAGAGCGTATTCCTTCTTTTTTAGATCGATAACTCGTAGCGCGTCGGGATAGTCCTCTTTTCCGAAACCGAAGGTGTACCAGATCTTTCCGTCCTTTACCGTTCCGCCCTGGGTGGCGAAAACGTTGAAGGGAAGCTCGAACTGATCAAGTATATCCTTTGCGGTGAAGGTAACGTCTCCCTCGCTTACGTCGGGAAGACGGAATTTCGTGATGATGTAAGCGTTATCGTCGCCTGCGAACTGTCTTAATGTGCGATTGCGGGCGGAAAGTGTGTAGAAATGACCGTTTTCAGCGTCCACGAGCGCGGCGGGCCAACCCCAGCCTATCGTACGGAAGGGAGTGTTCTCAATTCCGTCGTTTTTGTAGTAGATGCGCTGTACCGTTTTGGAAGAGTAAACGCCGTCTTTCAGACGGATCTGCTCCACCGCGCAGTAAGAGATATAGCCTTTTTCATCGCTTTCACCGCTGTTTCCCGCGGTGACGTACATAAGAGGGAAGTCTTCGCCGTCAACGGTGATACCGAACATAGCGTCGTTTGCGTGGTTGGCGTAACGCTTATCTTTTTCTCCAAGATCGAAAGAACCAAGCTTGAAGACTCCCAGCGGCTTTTTATCTCTTGTTTTCAGATCGAATGCGGCGCAAAGCCCCGAGTGAAACAGAACGAAGCCAGTCTCGCCGTGAACGGCAAAGCCCTGGGTACTCTGATATTTCCCGAGAAATTCCTCGGTGGGATTTTCAAATTCCATAAATAGTTTATACATCTAATTTAACTCCCTGCTCTTTGAGCTTTTCTCTGAGCTTTTGTACGTCCAGTTTTCTCAGATCCTCGCCGTTTTGAATAGCGAGTCCTGCCGCAACACCGGCTGCCTGACCGATTCCCATACATGGCGGCATGACTCTGATCGCGCCCGCAGCCTCGCTTTCGGCGGAAATACATCTTCCCGCAACCAAAAGATTGGAGCGGTTTTCGGGAACGAGACAGCCGTAGGGAATACCGTAATATCTACCCTCGGGAAGAGCGATGTACTCGTTGCTCCTCGGACCGAAGCGTCCGTGAACGTCCACGGAGTTGGCGGCTAAGAGGATAGAGTCATCGGGCGCTTTACATTCAAGCAGATCGTCAACTACCAAGGTCTTTATGCCGTGTATATGACGCGTCTCGCGGATACCGAGTGTGCTTCCCGACTGCAGAAGCTTGGCGTTTTCACAACCGGGAACGTACTTTTGGAGGAATGCGAATATCTCGTCCACCTGCTCACGTCCCACGATCTCGCCGTTTGTCAGACTTTCGGAGCTTGTACCGTCAACGCCCATAACGCGGGAGGTGTTTATGCTCCATTCGTCCTCGTCAACTCCGCGGAAAAGACCGATAGAGACGCGGTCAAGCGTCCAGTCTCCCGCCTCGCGAGCCTTAGATACCCACCAGTGCAGAGAACGGTAGTTCACGCCGTCCTTGCGATAGAAATTGTCTCTGTTAGCTTCGATATCGGCGTCGATCTTGGCGCTGTCAACGTTTCCGATGCGGAAGAACATAGAAGCGGGCTGTATTCTGCCGTTTCCGTTACCGAGAGTATAGGGAACACCCGAAGCGGCGGCGCAATCGCCGTCGCCCGAGCAGTCGATAACTATTTTAGGTTCAATAGCGCAGAGCCCTTCCTTTTTTGCCACGATCACCTTTGTGATCCGTTCGCCCTCGGTCACCGCATCAACGAAAGAGGTGTGATATAGAACTTTAACATTAGCTTCCTTAAGCATACGGTCCGCAAGAAGCTTGAGGTCCTCAGCCTTGAATGGCGTGACGTGGATATGACCGACAGTTATGTATGAGGTGAAAGCGGATGAGGTCTCCACTTTTGAAGGATGTATCGCGCCGCCCATCGCTACCAGGCGGTCAACGATCTCCTCGAAAAGTCCACGGATGAGCATGGTGTTTCCGCCGCTGTCGTAACAGGTCATAAAGGGCGCCACAAGTCCTGCGGTAGCCATACCGCCGCAGAAGCCGTTCTGCTCTATAAGCGTTACCTTTGCGCCTGTGCGGGACGCGGCGATAGCGGCGCAAAGTCCGGAAGGACCGCCGCCGATGACGAGAACTTCGGCGCTCTCGGTTGTAAGTGTTTTTGAATAATCGAAATTCTGCATATTAAATCCTATTCTTCTGTTATAGTTAGATATGTTCGTAAAGGAATTTTATCATCGGCTCAGCAAACTCCGAAAGCCTCGACATAGGAGTGTGCGGCGCGTCTGTCAACGTCAGAAGCTGACAAGGCACGTTTTGATCCAGAAGCAGAGCATGGAAGTTCTCGCAGTTTTCATAGGCGACAAGTTGGTCTGCTGTACCGTGGATCAGGATTGTAGGCGGGAAATCTTCGCATAGCGTCGCTCCTTTGTGAGTACCCCACAGACAAGCAAAGGCGGTGTATTTGTGGAGCTTGCACGCTTCGATGGAAGCCATTCCGCCTGCGCTTCCGCCGCCTACAGCGAGTTTTTTGGGATCGATACCGAACTGCTCAGCTCTTTCAACTATCCATTTGCGAGCAAGCTCTACGTCCTGCGCAGCGTGAGGAGCGGCATCGGCGTGAGTTCCCCGTTCTTTGCCCGAGGGATACAGTCTGTAATCGATCGAAAAGCAAACGTAACCGTGCTTTGCAAGAAGATCGCACATGACGGGTGGGTATCCTCTATCTCTCGTTCCCGATATAAAACCGCCGCCGTGAACAAAAAGAATAGGGTGGCGTTTCTTTTCCGTGTCACCTGCGGGCTCGTAAACGTCCAGCATAAGCGGAGTTTCGGTATGAGCGGCATCGTAGCCGGGCAGAGTGGCGTAGGTGAGAGATGTGGTCACCTTGACCTCGTCGGTGATTTTTTCAAGATATCGGATCATTTGAAGCTCTCCTTTGAATATAAAAGTAAAAATTGCGCGGTCGATCTTTTATTGATGCGACCGCGCGTGCTATGTTGTTATTTCTTTTTTCCTATGTTGATTATTCTTAGAATAGCGGGGCTGAGAATAATGTTTACAAGAAGCTCGAAAACAAAATTCAGTCCTACGAAAGCGACTATGAGGTATCCGCCCACGGACATTCCGTCAGCGGCAGCGCCTGCGCTTACCGTATCCATAAAGAAGATGAGAGAACCCAGCAGGAATATACCCGTATTGACCACGGGGCATACTATCGCGCTGACGAAAACTGCCAAGTAACGGTTGAATATCGAAAAGATCTTGTAAACGAGTCCTGCGCAGAAGCCTGCAAGAGCGCCTTTTACGAGTACGGTGATGACCGTTCCGGGAATGCTGAGACCGAACCAGAATATAGCGTCTGCCGTCGTGAAGAATACGACTCCTGATACGAGACCGAGCCAAGCGCCCGAGAAAGGTCCGCACAGCGCCGCTCCGATTACAACGGGGATCAGCGTAAGTGATATGGACGCCAGTCCGCCGATCTTGATGAAGCCGCCGAAATACGCGAGTACGGCGGTGATCGCCGTAAGCAATGCCATAAGCGCCAGCTTTTCAGTTTGCTTTTTGTTTTTGTTTGTGAATGCCATAATTTTTCCTCCTTGCTGTCGTCCACTGTAGTGGTACAACGCATAAAAATATTTATATCAGCTCTCCGAAGAGAGAAAATATACTGGTAAAAAAATTAAACGTTTTTGTGATAGAGAATGTTGAGTCCTTTGAGGACCAGCATTTCGTCAAGGGTTATTTCGTGCTTGCAGTGGGGAATGATGACGGGAGCAAGTCCGCCCGTGGCGTAAACGGGAAGCGGCTCTCCGACCTCCTCGCAGATGCGGTCGATCATGCCGTCTGTCATAGCGGCGTGCCCGAAGACTACGCCGGACTTGATGCAGTCAACCGTGTTCTTTGCCACAACCTGCGGAGGCGCTTCAAGGCTGACCTTTGGGAGCTGAGCAGTCCTTTCGGAGAGAGCGTTAAGCCCCATGATCGCGCCCGGAATGATGGAAACGCCGATAAACGCGCCTTTTTTGTTGACTACCATTATCTTCGTTGCAGTTCCCATATCCACTATCATCGAGGGACTTCCGTAAATATGATGGGCGGCAACGCAAGCGCAGATCAGATCCGCGCCGACGGAAGATGGGGTATCGCAGTGGATGTTGATACCCGTTTTGATACCGGGACCGACCATCATAGGCTCATTTCCGCAAATTATCTTCACCGCCTTTTTCATGACCGTGTTCAGCGGCGGCACGACGGAAGAGATAATAGCTCCCTTGATCGCCTTTTTATCAACGTTGTGAAGCGCCAGCAGATCGAGGATCTTACAAGCGTATTCGTCTTCTGTCTGAAGGGGATCGGTGGAGATGCGGACAACAAAGCTCGGTGTTTCGGACTCAAATCCGCCAAGCATTATATTGGAGTTTCCGATGTCGATGGTCAATATCATACGCGCTGCGAGCCTTTCTTTACGATACTGAAATTATATCACAAAATTTAATAAAAATCAATAGGTGTTGATACAAAATGTACTCGATTTTTATAATTTAGTTGTTCATAGTAATGGAAGCCTCGGTTATTCCTTTTTTTAGGATGAGAATGTTTTTGCGTATTTCGCAGATGAACTCCGATCCGCTGACAATATCCTCGGCATAAACAGCTTCTCGTCCGCGCAGGACCAGCTCCACATTATTTTCGGTTTTGCTATCAAATCGGACTCTTACGGTATTGCCTGAGTAGGAAATATCAAGATTTCCGCCTGAATATCCAAGTCTATTAACGGAAAATCCCGTTTTATACCATTCTTTGGGGATAGCTGAAAGAAGCCTTAGCGTCCCATCATCTATTCGCTCATATGCAAAGCACCATGATAGCATTATCGGAGTGGTGGTGAGCGATGGCAGACAATCGTTTGCATGAACTCTGCCACTGATTCCGACTTGCTCGTAATATATCATAAGCTCGGGCTGTCCGTGATGCGCAGTATGAGCGTAAAGCAGCAATAAATATTTTTCTATTCTGTCGGTTTCAATCAGAAAACGGGCGTAGTTCAGCACAGGCCAGTTATCGACGTGGTCAAGAAATCTCGTCATTCCGAGTATTTCTCCCCCGAGCGCCTCACGCATAGCGACGGTTGAGTCCGCCAGCTCCGCTGGAAGCAGCATAGCAGAGAGCATTTCGGGATAATATCTGTAATTGGCGTACGCGTTTTCGATAAGCTCCTCGCCATCACCCGAATCGTCACGGCTCCAGCGTCCGCTAAAGTATTTCTCAAGCTCACGGGCGTCTGTCGGACGGAAGGTATCGTCGCATCTTGAAAGTGTCAAAGGTGTTGCAGTATATCCGAGTCTGAACGGCGGGAGCGTGCCGAATCTTGTGTTCTTTTCGGAATAACGTTCAAGCGATTTATAGATATTATTGCGAAGCTCTTGCGCTGCAAGGATATAACGTTTACCGTTCTCTTTACCGATCAAAAGCGCAAGGGCTTCAAGCCCTCTCACTGCCCACAGATTGTTATTGAGGTAAACGTGAACGCGCTCGTTTGTATCAGCCTCAGCGCACATTTTTACTAATTTTAGTCCTTCAAACTCCGAACAGACCGAGATATGCTCAATTATCTCCTCGCCCATACCGATAAGCTTTCTGAAAGTAGCAGTATTTTTAATGTCTGTTTCGAGTGTTTTGCTGTAACGCGCGATGAGGTCAAGAAGCATTCCGTATTCCGCAGCGCTTGCGCCGAAGACAAGGGCAAGCCCTTGTCTGTAATTTATCCTGCCGTCTGAGCGAAGCACGTGCTCCATAAAATACGAAAACACTTTTTTAGCCTCGTCTTGTCTGCCAAGACAGATAAGGGACTGAATAAGCCATATGTAGTTTGGTGGAAAGTTATCGTGAAGCTCTTTCCCGTAGAACCGGTGACCGTAATGAGCGCGGCCGCAGGTGCAGGTTATAGAGGAAAACGCAGCGGAGGCGCACGCTACTCTTGCAAGCTCCTTTTCGGGAATATCGAACCTTGCGCCCATTTCGGAGTAATCTGCCCAAAAGGCAACCGTATCTAACAGAGCGTCAAGAAAAAGCTCCTCGGACGGTTGGTTTTCCCAATGATCAGTTTCGCTTGCTTCTCGCGATATAGCTGCGACGCGATATTCTATGGTGGCGTTCTGCGGCTCGGGGTTGGCATAGCGTTTTACGCGTATCCAACAGATCGGGTCGCGGTCGCACTCTGTGGGTTCGACGAAGTAGAGAAATTCAAGAGTATTATTTCCGTCCGTATGCACGGAAACGAGCAGCGGCAAGTTTTTGCCGACAAGACACTGCCGAGGAGATTGCGATCCCAGAGAAGCATCACATACGGTCGGCTCGAATATGGGGTAGGGAGTTCTGTCCCTTCCTGATAATTGATTATATATTTTTCCATCACGATCGACAGTAAGTCCCGCCGAAGAAGCAACTCCGCCTAAAAAGGCGTAGCAATTCTTGGTAATGGCAGGAAGCACTTCTTTTATCTTGGTGTAAGAAGGATCACCGTTTGCTATAAAAGTCTCGCCGAGGATATCTTTTCCGCTTTTTAGTACGTCGCTCTCGCTATATCCAAGATAAAGCTCCGATACAGGCTTATCGGTTTCACTGAGAGAGTAAAGAGAAAAGCTACGCTCTGAGGTACTGTTGCGGTATGTAAAGAAAAACTCACCGTTTTTATATAGTTCAGAAAGCGTGCCAAGTCTTGAAGAATATGAAAATAATTCGGTCATAATAAGCTCCTTGTTATATCTCTATATCCACAAAAGCAGGAGAATGGTCTGAAAGGGGGAGATAATACTCGGGCGAAAACCGCTCAAAGCGGCGAACGGTCGCCATGTCAGCGCCTCTGAGCAGGATATGATCGATAGCATTTGGGAAAGGATCATCGCGGTAGTGATCGTGATAACCCCAGCCAAAGCAGGCGTGATAGCCCATGCTTTCGTCGGCGTACTCCGAAGCAATATCGTGGGCATGGGAAAATCCTTTTGAAAAGGCGTACTGAACCGCCTGAGAGTTATAGTCTGCGTTCAGATCTCCCACTATGAATGCGGGACAGCCGTATTTGCTTTGAAATTCCGTGATTTTATCGATGAGCAAAGACATCTGATATGCCCGCGCCTCGTCCGAATAGGGCAGATAATTAGGGGATGCGGGATTGGAGCTCTTCCACCACAGATGAGTGGAAGCGAAGATGAAAAGCTTTCCGTTTTCTTTTATGCGGAAAACACCGATGTTATAGGATTTCGTTTGGTGATTGTTGAATTTTCCTTCGTGACCGGGAAACTCCTCGGGATAAAGGGAAAAGTCCGAATCCACAACCTCAAATTTGTCCTGACGGTACATAATCGGAGTGTCGCGTCCCCAAAGAAGCGCGTAGCGGAGACCGTTTTCGGCGCAGTAACGTATCATCTTGTCAGCCATAACGAAGGAAGTCTCCTGACAGCCGACTATATCGGGCTTAGTGTCAGAATAAACGCGCACAAAGCCTTTCATTCGCGCAGATGCGGAGCAATCCAGTCCTTTTTCTTCCCAAGCGGGAAGATTTTCATCGTTTTTCCATTGGTTGTGAGTCATAAATCTGAGAGTAGCCATTTTTAAATCTTCCCCTTATACTGTATTTCAGCCCAGAAAAGACTGTGGTCGGAATGACCTTGTATATCCATCATTCCTTTGTCCACGACCGTCCATTTGTTGTAAAGAACAATATCGTCTATTGCAGATTTGTTGCTGTAAGTGTTAAATTCCTTATTATTGGCGCGGACAGAGTTTTTTATCAGCTCGAAATTACTGTCGGCGCTTGTGTTAAAGTCCGCTGTGATTATGAACGTGACAGAATCTTTTACATTGTAGTGCAACTGCTTGAATTGCTTTTTGATGACGTCCTTGTCCTCGTATGAAAGATGAGTATTGAAAAAATCAATGCTCTTCCCGTTTACGTCTATTACCGCATGGCCGAGTGCGCGTCCTTCCATACCTTCGTTTGTGGGTAATTTTTTGACCTCGAAAGAGGTGATTGGATAACGGCTCATGATGGCTGTGCCGTATTCTCCGCCCTGATAATCGATAGCTTTGGTAAACTCATAGTACTCGTACCCCGCAGCCTCGGCAAGAAGTTTGAGCGTGTCTATCCCGCCGCAGCGCTTTGTTTTCATGTCCACCTCCTGCAGACCTACTATATCAAGATCGCAGGAAATAATATCCTGAGCTATAACGGACATATCGTGATCCACGTTTCCGCCGTTTTTTATGTTGTAAGTTCCGATTCTAAGAGTCAGCTTTTCTTTGTTACACGCAGGCAAAGTGAGCAGAAGCGCGCAAATAACAAGTATAATAATCAGAGAGCGTTTCATTTTGTCAACCTCATTTCTTTTGATGGTTTCATTTTATCACAATTTTTCCTGTAAGTCAACCTCTTAATAAAATAAAAACTGCCGTACCCGGTTTTTAGCCGGATACGGCAGAAAATAATATAAAATATTATTCAGATTCTAACTCAGTCCACGTCCAGCATTTCCAGTGCGCTCTTGTTATCAAGGGGCTTTGAATCGCCGTGCTTTACGAAAAGCATTGTGATGAAGGAGAAGACGACGAACAGAGTACCGAAGGCGAAGAAGGTATAGCGCATACCGATAAGGTCGTAAAGGATACCCGAAAGTATGGGCGCCACGATCTGAGCCGCCATGGACGCGGTGTAATAATAACCCGTGTACTTTCCGATATTTCCGCCCTTTGCAAGCTCAACGACCATGGGAAAAGAGTTTACGTTTATAGTTGCCCAGCCGATACCCGCAAGGCTGAATACGGGATACATTATAAATTCGGGACTGCTTGAGGTTATGAAGATTCCGATAAAGAAGGCGGAAGCGAGCATGATAACGCCTGCAAGAATTGTCTTTTTGCGGCCAACCTTGGATGAGATTATACCGACGGGAATGTAGGAAACTATTGCCGCCGCCTGAGCTATGATAAGAGTGAAATTGAAATCGAATTTAAGGATATTGGTAGCGTAAACGGAATACTTACTTGTGATGGAGTTATAACCGATATACCAGAGAGCGACGGATGCAAGAATGAACATAAGCGAGATGAGCTCTGCCTTGGAAAGCTTTCCAACGCCCGCTTCATTCTGAGCGTCTACGGGCTCGTCTTCAAGACCGAGCCGAGCGGATTCCTCTTCCATCTCTCTTGTCCAATCCTTTTCCTTGACGCCGATGATAAAGACGATAAGTCCAACCAGCATTATAGCGGTGACCGCCAAAACGTAAGGCGTGTACTGCATATAATTGTCTTTGGACGTACCGAACACCATTCCGAGAACGAGGACGATGATTCCGCCTGCAGTTCCCGTAAGGTTGATGATAGCGTTACCCTTTGAACGGAGGGGCTTTACCGTAACGTCAGGCATAAGCGCGACTGCGGGTGAGCGGAAGGTAGCCATAGCTATAAGCACTACCAGAAGCGTGGCGATAAATCCGACGAGCGGCAGGGGATTTGCGAGTGTAAGTTCAAGGGTAAGCTCACGTATACGTTGTTCGGGGGCAACGAGATTATAATTCATCCCGGGGGATTCGGCGTAAATCTGATATTGCCTTTCTACAAATCCGGGAAAATCTTCCGCTAATACCTTTGCAAGCTGAGCGTTGTCAACGATGGTGAGCGCGATGAATGCGGCGATAGCTACGACGGTTCCGATAACGATAAAAGGCGTACGTTTTCCGCAGCGCGTGTTCACTTTATCGGAGAGAGCGCCGAACAGCGGGAGCATAAAAACGGCGAGGATATTGTCGATGGACATAATGGTTCCCGAAGCGGATTGTGGAAGACCGAAATGATTTGTAAGGATGAGAGGGATTATAGCGTCGTAAGCCTGCCAAAAGGCGGTGATAAGAAAGAACGCCATTCCTACCAGTATTGTTCTTTTGTAATTCAGCTTCATAAGATTTCCTTTCATGGTAATATTTTTAAATAGTATAACACAGTTTTTATAAAAAATCAATATAATTTAATTAAGTGAAGAAAAAACGCTTAGGATATTTTGCGATATCCTAAGCGTTCAAAAAATTATAATTTTCCGTCCTTGTACTGCTTTATAAGCTCCTTCAGACCACTTTCTGCAGAGCCAATGATACTGTCATAACTCGAAACGAAATCACCGGAGTTGTTTTTCATTAAGGTGTAGAAGATATTTGATATTCCGTTAAGAGATGAATTATATTCAAAAGCGAAGTTTCTTGATACGGTTGATTTAATAGTATCGTGCTGACCGCAAATGATATCGATCATCTGAGCGGACTGATCGTCTCTGTTATATGCGGCTTTGAGTGCCATCTCGTAGAATGAAACGGAAACGTTTCGATAGCTTTCGGAAGCGAGTGCTTCTATTACCGCGCTTATCTCTTCGTTTGCTCTGTCAATATCGGTTGAAACGGGAATACATACCGCGTAAGAAGCGTTATGTACCATAGTAATATATTCTTCTTGGTTTTCATCAAATTTCGGATATGGGATGATACCGAAATCGTCCTTCATTTCGCGGAAACTGTTGTTGAAAACCATATAAAGAGCGGACGTTTCGAAAACAAGCTTGCCGTTTTCGAAATCAAGGTTGGCGTCTCCCGCATCTGAATGAATGTTTGTTCCTGGATTTTCATATATCATTCTGTTGAGCTTATTAAGGAACGAAATTGAGTGGTCATTTTTGAAATTGAACTCTGGCATACCCTGAGCGTTTCTTTCGTAGGTTCTGATTCCCGAAGACTCACGCATGAAATGAACGATGGCGGAGTTGAATTTCACAAGTCCGTATATATCGTTCGAGCCGTCTCCGCCGCGCTCTATATGGCATTTGCGGACGAGACGATCGAATTCCTCCAAAGTCCAGTTTCCGTCGATGACTGTCTGATAAAGGTCATCGCGGTCTTTTGTGGGAGAAACGTACTGCTCGTAAAGCGGCTTGTTGTAGAAGATACAACCTGCGCGGTGAGTATCGCTGATATTGATATCACCGAAAAGGAAACGGTAGTTGTAGTTGTCCATAGAGAGCTCCATAATGGCGTCTTCCTGCCACCAGCGCTCGCTTATATCAATATAATTTGAATCGTTGAGATTATGGAAATAGTTGAACAGCTTGTTTCCAACAGCTTGTGCGCTGGTGGGGAATACCGCTTCCCAAGCGGTCGACATAGTGGATATCTCTTTTTTCAGCTCAGGTACCATGTCGGCAGATGAGGTTGCTGCGAACTGAAGATCGACGTTCAGGCGTTCTATGACAGAGAGGTTTCTTTCATAAATTTTTGAATACAGAATATCAGTGGATTCGCTGTCACCAACTACGTCTTTAAACTCAGGATAACGCATTAAAAACGTAATGGTTTGATTCTCCAGATCATATTCTAAGGGAATACTATCTGCCGCTCTTTCACGGCTACTGTCGTCGTAATAATACTTATCATCCGGTACATCATTAGGCTTTTCTTCTTTTTTGCACGCAACTATTGGAAGAAGTAAGCAGAAGCAGAGAATTATAAGTAAGAATCTTGTTTTTCTCATAGCGATCTCCTAATCGATATTTAAATTTAAATAAATTATAGCACATATGGTGCTTTTTGTCAATATGAAACCACTTTTGTCAAGGGTAAAGTGTGTATATTTACAATTTCTTAACAAAAAAAGAAAGCGACTCAAGTTTTTTGGCTTGAATCGCTTTTTTCATAAATGTTATTTGTTTTGAAAGTTCAAGA
>SVSQ01000010.1 GCA_015064245.1 Oscillospiraceae bacterium
CTATCACATCACGGTGTCACTAGCACCGCTCGCAGCGATTGGTTTAAGCTCATTTTCCGCATTTGCGGGAGCAACTCGGCAGTATTTCATGTGCGAAAAAAGAATTTTAAATTATACTCAAAATATCCGTCTTAAAAAAATTAAACCAAATTAAAACAATTTCGCAAGGAAACAAAAGCGCCCGACTTCGTCGGACGCTTTTATTTCCTTTTTAAACTCAGACTGCTCTCTGAACCTTACCGGAGCGCAGGCAGCGTGTGCAGATATAAACGGACTTGTGTGTACCGTCAACAACTGCTTTAACCTTTCTTATATTAGGCTTCCACATTCTGCTTGTCTTTCTGTTGGAGTGGGAAACATTGTTACCGAATGTAACAGCTTTCTCACAGAATTCGCACTTTGCCATCTTAAGTTACCCTCCTCTAATAAAAATCAAGTTCATCATGACACAAAAAGAATCGTCGGCGATGTGCCACATGAACCTCTGCATCAGATTATATCATGGTTATTATATCATACTTTTTTCAAAATTGCAATAGCAAATTGAAATTTTTATATTTTTTTTACTATTTTTTCTTTTTTGCCGATTTTTTTCTGTTTATTTCCTTGCGTTTTAGTACTTCTTCCGTAATTTCTTCCTCTTTCACGGAGCTTTCCTCGGTTTCTTCAGCGGATACGAGCTTAGGTTCTTCGCTTACCTGCGCGGTCTTAGCGGTTTTCTTGAACTTGAACTTACTCTCCGTTCCGTTCATGACGCGCTTGATATTCGCTCTGTGAAGGAACACCACGATGCCCGCGATTATGAACGTAATGAACAGTCTTATGGGGCGGTCGTGTACTACGGGATCGTTTCTGTAAAGTATCAGCGGCGAGGTCAGCGCGAGCATTACCGAACCGAGCGACAGATATTTGGTCGCCCAGACCACCAGCGCGAACACCGCGATAACGAGCAAAAACGCCACGAGATCCAGATAAAGCACTATCATTACAGTAGCCGCAACGCCTTTCCCGCCCTTGAAATTGTAAAACACGGGGATAACGTGACCGAGCACGCAGAAAAGACCTGCTATGTACGCTCCGTTCACGCCGAGCAGAAGCGTACCGATTATCATTCCCACCATGGTCTTCAGCATATCGCCGATCAGCGTCATTGCCGCGGGACCGATGCCGTAGTTACGCATCATATTGGTCATGCCAGCGTTTCCGCTCCCTTTTGTGCGGATATCTTCCTTATAAAGAAGCTTTGAGAAGATGATAGCGGAATTCACCGAGCCGCAAACGTACGCCGCCGCCATTACCGCTACCAGACACAATAGATATATTCCGATACTCATAGGGGTTCCCGGCGTGAATACCATGCCGTTTAACCATACAGATTCGGGAAATATATATTTGAACATATCCGATCCTATCGCCCGACACTTTATTTATCCGGCGAATCTCCTTTTTCACGAATTATAAGCTTTATCGGAGTACCCTTGAAGCCAAAAACCTCACGCAGACAGTTCTCTAAATATCTTTGGTACGAAAAATGGAAAAGCTCCGCATTATTGCAAAATATAACGAAGGACGGGGGTTGTACCGCGTTCTGCGTCATGTAGTAGATCTTGAGACGTCTGCCCTTATCGGACGGGGGCTGTACTCTCGTAACGGCGTCGTTGAGCAGATCGTTGAGGATTCCCGTGGTGATACGCTTTTTGGACTCCTCGTAAACGGTGAGTATCTCTTCAAACAGCTTATCTATCCGCTGTCCTGTCATAGCGGATATGAAGAGCACGGATGCGTAGCTCATGTACGCCAGCGCGTCTCTTATCTTCTTGGTGTACTCGCCCGTGGTCTTGTTATCCTTATCGATCAGATCCCATTTGTTCACGCAGACGATGACTGCTTTTCCCGCCTCGTGGGCAAGACCTGCGATGTGCTCGTCCTGCTCCGTGATGCCCTGCTTTGCGTCTATCATGACTATGCAGACGTCCGCTCTTTCAAGAGCCAGCTTTGCGCGCATCACGCTGTACTTTTCGATCTTATCGTCTATCTTGCTCTGACGGCGGATACCTGCTGTATCGATGAAGTTGAACACGCCGTACTTGTTTTCAACGCGGCTGTCGATAGCGTCGCGCGTCGTTCCCGCGATATCGGAAACGATCATACGGTTCTCGCCCAGTATCTTGTTTATAAGCGAGGATTTTCCCGCGTTAGGCTTACCTATTACCGCAACTCCTATCGCCTGCTCCTCTTCCTCCTCGTCCGTTTCAGGTGGGAAATAGCTGACCACTCTGTCAAGCAGGTCTCCCGTTCCGTTACCGTGGACGGATGAAAGGGGAATGGGCTCCTCGTTAAAGCCCAAACCGTAGAATTCGTAGAATTCCAGCGGGGGCATACCTATTGAATCTATCTTGTTGACGCAGGGAATGACGGGCTTTCCTGATTTAAGCAACATAGTCGCGATATCGCTGTCGTCCGCCGTAAGTCCTGCGCGGATGTCGCACATAAAGATTATAACGTCCGCCGTCGCGATGGCGATCTCCGCCTGCATACGCATATGCTTTAAGATAACGTCTCCCGTTTTCGGCTCGATACCGCCGGTATCCACCAGCAGCATATCTCTGCCGTTCCAGTTTGCGTCGAAATATATTCTGTCTCTTGTTACACCGGGCACATCCTCAACTATGGATATCCTTTTGCCGGTTATTTTGTTGAAAAGCGTACTTTTTCCAACGTTCGGACGTCCTACGATAGCAACTATCGGTTTCATCGGGCGCACCCTCCTTTTCTTCCTGTCATTCCGAGGTCAGCGCGTTTATGAACGCTTCCCCTTCCGACTGATTAAATATTATCTTTATTCCGCCGAGACCTTCCGAAAGCTCCTTGGGCGTCATTCCGTCCAGGAACAGATCCCCTTCCGCTCTCAGCATCACCTTCGGGAGTATAAGCTTCTCCCCAAGTCCGCCCTTTTCGGCGTATTCCTTCAGCTGCGCAAGGACGTCCTGACCTGTCAGCAGTCCCGCGACCGTTATGTTCTCTCCGAAAAAGTCGTTTCTTATTTTATATACGTTGACCTTCAGCCCGTCAAAGAGCTTCTCCGTACGGTCAGCCAACTCCCGTATAAAATCGTAAGCGGCGTAACCCGTAGCCACGGAAACCGTTCTTTTCACGGTGTTCTTTTCGCTCTGTTCAGCCTTGATATCCTCCGCCGCCCAGTCGAATTCCGTCTGCATCGAGGTTATCATACCCACGCCGTTTTCGATCTGGGGATAGCCCTCGTAGAACTCTTCCTTAGGAAACGGCACCTCGCCTTTCAGGTAGAACTCGTCTCCGCAGAAGAATATCCGCTTTCCGTACCTTTCGATACAGGCGTCTCCGAACTCCGTTACTGTCTTTATGACCTCTCGGCACTGTTCGGGAGTGAAGGGTGTGAGCGGATACAGCTTTTCTCTGAATCTGGTGAGTCCCGACGGGACTACCGAAACGCTGTTGACGCAGTCGCGCAAAGCGTTCAGCTCTGCCAGATCGAACATAGTTCTCTTAAGCTCCTCGCCGTCGTTTATACCGTTACAAAGGACGATCTGACAGTTCAGCTCGATCCCCGCTTCAGCCAGACGATCCAGATACTTCAGAACCTCGCCTGCTCTTTTATTCTTCATCATCTGCTTTCTCAGCTCGGGATTTGTGGTATGCACCGACACGTTCACGGGGCTGATATGCATCTTTATTATTCTGTCTATATCGCTGTCCTGCAAATTGGTCAGCGTTATATAATTACCCATAAGGAAGGAAAGACGTGAATCGTCGTCCTTAAAATAGAGAGTTTCTCTCATACCTTTCGGTAATTGGTCGATAAAACAGAAAATGCACCGGTTTCGGCAAGAGTGCTTCTTATCCATGAGATAAGTTTCAAACTCAAGTCCGATATCGGCGTACATTTCCTTGTGTATTTCAACTTGATATTGTTCACCGTCACGTCCGAGGGAAAGTACGACCTTTTTATCTGTCAAATAGAACCGATAGTCAAGAACGTCATTGATCTCGCTTCCGTTCACGGTGTAAAGCTTGTCCCCGACCTTAATGCCGACCTTATCGGCTTCCGAGCCGGGAACAATTCCATACACAGTTACCACTTACGGATAACTCCTTTCGCGTGGGATTACTCAGCTACCTTGATGAGCTCCTTACCGTTGTATGCACCGCACTTTCTGCAAACTCTGTGTGCAAGATTGTACTCACCGCATTTGCACTGAACCATGCCGGGCATATCGAGCTTCCACACGTTGGAACGACGCTTGTCACGTCTTGCCTTTGATACTTTTCTCTTCGGTACTGCCATTTTCTTAACCTCCTGTTTAACTCATGCCGACTCCGTTGCCGAAATCGGCAGCAGATGCATTATAATAATTTATAATGAACGCCGTTTTGGCGGACATTTCTTTTTTACTTTTCCTCTTCGCTCTTTGGCTTGAAGTTCTTGAGGACAGCCCATCTTGGATCGGGCTCTTTCGTAGGGCAATCGCACTGCTTTTCGTTAAGATCGCACCCACATTTGGGACAAAGACCTTTACAGTCCTCTTTACAGAGAGTCCTGTACGGCAGGGAGAGCAGAAGCTCATCGCCTATCGGCTCGTCTATATTGATATTTGAGTTATCGCCCACGAGGATATACTCCTCTTCCTCGTTATCCGACTGCAGACTGACTGCCACGGGACGGTTGAAGCTTATCTCAAATTCTCTTTCCAGCTTTTTGAGGCATCTGGCGCACTCCGTTGCGTAAGTCGCCTTGCACACTGCTGAAAGCTCCATATATCCTCCCATATCGACGACTTCGCCGTTTACCGTCGCGTCGCTGGTGAGGACGCATCCGTTTTCAGAATATTCGAGGGGAAGGATGAAGGAAAAATCTATTTTTCTTTTTTCACCTGAAAGTATAGGCTTTATATTTATATCCATTTCATACACCTTATCTTTCTTGCTTCGGACACAAATACCCAATGATAACGTTACAAAATTTATTATACTACATTTTATTTTATTTGTCAATATATTTTAAAATATTTTACAATTTCTTTTTAGCAGGAGAATAATTTATTTATGTAAGACGGATGTTACTGGTGTGTATTTTTCGGGAGGACCAATGCCCTTCCCTACCGATTTCAAGAAGATATCCAACAATCTCGTAGGGGCGAACTGTGTTCGCCCGGCGGGGAGCCCCGCAGCGAAATACTTTATTTGTGTAAGACGGATGTCAGGTGTGTATATTTCGGGAGGACCAAGACCCTCCCCTACCGATTTCAAGAAGATATCCAACAATCTCGTAGGGGCGAACTTTGTTCGCCCGGCGGGGAGCGCCCCGCAGCGAAGTACTTTATTTGTGTAAGACGGATGTCAGGCGTGTATTTTTCGGGAGGACCAAGGCCCTCCCCTACGAATTTCTTGAAAATTTATTTATGCATCCCAGCGATAAATCCGACTTATATTTCCAAAAATTCCAATATATACATATATCTAAACGCAAAGATCGCGGCAGTATAACTGCCGCGACCTATTAAGTTTGCTAATTTAACCGAGAATATCCTTGACCTGCTGACGAGCAAGCTTCCAGTTGTTCGCTGCAAGCATCTGAACTTCCTTTGTCATTCCGTCAGAGGGGGTGAGGATGAACATATTTCCGCACCACTTAGGATCCATGAGATACTTAGCCTCAGCCTCAGTACCACCGGTAAGAGTTATGTTACCGTCGTGACCGAGCTGATAGTGAATTCCTTCAACACCGTACTGGAAGATGTTACGGAAATCTTCATTTGTCTGGAGAAGAAGGAGAATATCAAGGCTTCTCTCAAGATTCTGTGTAGAGGGGCTGATGCAGAACATTGAGTCGCAAGCGCGTCCGGGTGTGATACCGTTCTTCTTTGCTACGTACGCATCGTATCTATAGTTGGACTCGAACAGATTCTTGATCGAACCCTCGCCTGTTATGTAACCGAATGCAAAGGTCTCCTGCGTATCTGCGAATGCCTGATACTCTGCGTAAGAAGCGAACGTCTTTTCGATATAAGTAACGTTCAGATCATCCTTCATAGCTGTAAGCTCACGTACTGCCGCGGACATAGCGTCGGGGTTGCTTGCGAGATCGCTCTTATCTGCGCCGCTGTATACGAGATCAACGATCTCTCTGTTCATGATAACGAAATCGTAGCTTCCGTAAATGTAGTTATTGGGAATACCGTAAATGTCGGTTGCGTTCTCATTTCTGTACTGAGGTCTTGTAGCGAAGCTGAGAGCCTGAGTATAAGCAGACGTTCTGAGAGGAGAATACGTACCGTTCTTGATCTTTGCGTTAAGGGGCTCAAGAGCTCTCTCGCTGTAAAGAACGTTGAACATTCCGCCGTCTGCAAGGATGGGGTTGTAATACTCGGATTTCTCGTCAAATACAACGGAATCAGCATCGGGAGTATATACAAGGAAAATATCCAGAGGAGCTGTTACCAGGTCACTGGGGAGGTTGGTAGCCTCGTTAAGTCCGACGTAATCTATATAGTTTACGTTGGATTCTTTGTAGTATGCCTTATCTTCCTCGGTCGCAGCCTTTTCAAGACGCTTTGTGTTGAAGGAGTTGACAGCCATCTTTACCTTTGCAAAGATCTGAGCTGCGTAAACCTCTTCGGGATAAAGGATAAGGTCTACCTGTGTGTTATATTTTCTTACCGAGATCTTGTTGAGCGCCTCCTCTACCTTTTCGATAGCCTCGGGCGTTGTGGATTCGTCGGTAATACCGTAAATCGTGATGGTCATGGGCGCGTTACTGGACGTTGTTTCTACGGTGCCTGCCGCGTCATACAGATCCTGTAATGTTGTATCGCTGCACGCAGTGAATACACATGCAGAGAAAACAAGCGTGAGACACATTATAAGTGATACGATTCTTTTCATTTAAAAATAGCTCCTCCTGCTAAAATAATGGGGTAGTTACATACATAAATACATTTTACCGCATTTATTATATAATGTCAAGTGTTTTTTTCTTAACTTTTTTACCGTTTCGCATTTTTATAATACAAGCGGTACTGTTCCGACTCGCGGCAGTTGTGGATTACTCACAAAGCGCCGCGGAGTTTTTTGTGCATTAGCACGATTTCGGACTGAAAATATAGGACTTTCCGCTGTTTTTGCAAGACTTTTTCGTACCAAAAAATTTACAATTTAATTATAATCTTTCGGCGCGTTTTCCTTCTTAGTCGAGATAATCCTTGAGTCTCTTGGAACGGCTGGGGTGACGGAGCTTTCTGAGCGCCTTTGCCTCGATCTGTCTGATACGCTCACGGGTGATATTGAAAACGCGTCCGACCTCCTCAAGAGTTCTCGGTCTGCCGTCCTCAAGTCCGAAACGAAGAGTAAGGACCTGCTCCTCTCTGGGGGTGAGGGTTCTGAGGACCTCGATGAGCTGCTCTCTGAGCATGCTCTGGGAAGCCGCCTCTGCGGGAGCCGGAGAGTCGTCGTCGGGGATGAAGTCGCCCAAATGGCTGTCCTCCTCCTCGCCTATAGGGGTTTCGAGGGATACGGGATCCTGAGCCACCTTCATTATCTCTCTTACCTTTTCCGGAGACATACCCAGCGTCTTTGCGATCTCCTCTGCGGTAGGCTCTCTGCCGTTTTCCTGGAGAAGCTGTCTTGAAGCTCTTGAAACCTTATGTATAGTTTCAACCATATGCACCGGTATTCTGATGGTTCTCGCCTGGTCTGCGATAGCTCTGGTGATCGCCTGTCTGATCCACCACGTCGCGTAAGTGGAGAACTTATATCCCTTCTGATAGTCGAACTTATCCACCGCCTTCATAAGACCGAGGTTACCCTCCTGGATAAGATCAAGGAAGAACATTCCCTTACCGACGTATCTCTTCGCGATGCTTACTACGAGACGCAGGTTTGCCTCGACCAGTCTCTGCTTAGCCTTATCGTCGCCCTTGCCCATCTTCTCGGCAAGCTCCAGCTCCTCGTCCATCTTGAGAAGCGGAACTCTGCCTATCTCCTTGAGGTACATTCTTACCGGGTCGTCGATGATCAGGCCCTCCTGTACCAGCGCCTGCTCCATATCCTCGGGAGAATCGAACTGCTCCAGCTCGCTCTCGATATCCTTGAGATCGGCGGCGTCCATGTAACCCGTTACGTCGATTCCGTGGCTTTCCAGAGTTTCGTATATCTTTTCTATTTGGTCAATATCGAACTCATCGTCGTCCAGAGCCTCCAGAATCTCACTCTGAGAAAGAGAACCCTTTGCCTTACCTTTTTCGATAAGTTCCTGCATATCAAATTTCTTTTCGCTCATTTGTTTTATCCTTCCGTTTTACCGATTTATCGGTGTTTTTTATTTATATTTTTTAATTGCAAATTTGATTTTTAATTTGATTAAGACGGATGTTTTGCTTTATTTTTCTTTTTAGATACATACTCTTTTTTATGTTCATTTCTTTCCTCTTTCTTTCCGAAGAAAGAAGAAACGAAAAGATGCATTCTTCGAATGCTGTGCGATCATCTACAGAAAATTCGCTCAAAAGCAGGAGCGAATTTTGGGTACATCGGCTTCCGCAAATGCCTGCGAATATTTCGGCTTTTCGCAAGAAAAGTTTCGACCTCGTCGAAAAGAAATATTCGAGGGTGATACCCGGAGATGATAGCAGAAAGTTCACGGTATCACTGGCCGAGCTTCGCTTTTATGATCTTTTCTATATCCGTTTCCTGTGCGACCGACGCCGCCTTGAGTGCGTTTATATTGTCGAGGAACACGGTATCCGACGAGGATTCAAGCCCCTCGCGCTTTACCTGCATCTCGTATATTCTCCCCATTTCCGCCTGAGAAAATTCGCTCCCCAGCACGCCTATATCCCGTCCGCCCTCCGAAAAGAGCTTTCTCACCGCGATAAAGACCTTTCTGTTAAAGCCCGTCACGAAGTCCTCCTCCGTCAAGGCTATCTTACCCGAAACTATATCCGTAACTCTTTCGGGATGGAGCATCATGATCCCCAGTATGGCTTCCTCCGCCGCCGAGGCTCTCGGATTTCCCGAATGGTCGGGATTGATCTTGTCGCCTATTCCCAGCGCCTTGTTCATCATCTGCTTTTCAAAGCTGCTGTTCTGCTCCGCGTTTCTCTTTCTGACCTGCTTTTTGACGTCGCTTTTAAGGCTCGCCGCTTCAACTCCGAGCACCGAAGCGGTCTTTTCGATATACAGCTCCTGCTCCACCGCCGATCTTACCTTCGCGATCTCCGCGCACAGCTCTGCCGCCGCCTTGATCTTCCCGTCGCTCGTAGCTACGTCGTGGCGCGCCAGCACGTTGCTGAGTATGAAATCGAATTTCGTTTCGCTTCCCTTGAGCAGACGCTTGAAGGCGTCGGGACCGAAGCTCTTTATATATTCGTCGGGATCCTTTGCGTCCTTTATTCGGAGTATACGGACCTCAAGTCCCGCCTCCGTCAGTATAGCCGAAGCTCTGTCCGCGGCGTTCTGTCCCGCTCTGTCCCCGTCGTATGAAATTATGACCTTGCCCGTATAACGCTTCATCAGCCGCGCCTGCTCCTGCGTAAGCGCTGTACCCAGCGTTGCCACCGCGTTCTGGAAGCCCGCGGCGTGCAGGGCGATAACGTCCATATACCCCTCGCAGAGTATCAGCTCTTCCGCGCAGTGGTTTCTGGCGTAGTTCAGCGCAAACAGATTTCTGCCTTTGCTGAACGCGGGCGTATCGGGCGTATTGAGGTATTTCGGGAGCGAGTTATCCATGACTCTTCCGCCGAAGGCGATGACCGAGCCTGCCGTATCGATGATCGGAAACATGACTCTGTTTCTGAAAAAGGGAAACATTCCTCTTTCGCCTTTACCCGCCAGCTTAGCGGTGATCATCTCCTCCTCGGTATAGCCCAGCTTTTTGAGATGGTCGATAAGTCCGAAGCCTCTGGGAGCAAACCCGAGGCCGAAACGGTCCAGCACCCTTTGCGTCAGACCTCTTTTTATAAAGTACGCCTTTGCTTCTCCCGACGTCATCAGCTGACTGCGGAAGAACCTTGCGGCTTCCTTATTCATTTCAAGTATTCGCGAACGCCTTACGCCTCTGTCTCTGTCCGCGTCCTCGGGGATCTCGATACCGCTTCGCTTCGCCAGCGCTCTTACCGCGTCGGCGTACTCAAGATTTTCGATCTTGCGGATAAAGGTTATGGCGTCGCCCGCCGCCCCGCAACCGAAGCAATAGAAGCTCTGTGTCGCGGTGAAGACTGTAAACGACGGTGTTTTTTCATTATGGAACGGGCATAGCCCATTCATATTCGAGCCCGCTTTACGGAGAGTTACGTACGTGGATATAACGTCGGATATTTCGTTTCTGGCTTTGATCTCTTCTATTATGTTATCCGGAATCACTAAAACTCTCCTTTCGTGGATTTCAAAATATATTTTTATAAGACGGTTATCAGACCGCCATCGGGCGCTTGCCTGCTACACGAGCGGCAGAAGTCTGTTTCCCTCGTTCCACATCTTGGGAAGGAACAGCTGTCTGTAAAGCGTTACTGCGTATCTGTCCGTCATGCCCGCTATGTAATCGCAGACTACTCTTTCCGTCGGCTCCTTATCCAGCCACTTTTTTTGCTCCGCGGGCATATGCTCGGGGTTTTTAACGAAGTACTCGTACAGCATTCCGAGCAGCTCCTCTGCCTTTCCCTCTTCGCCCTTTGCCGCTCTGTTGGTGTAGACGTTGGCGAAAAGGAACTTTCTGAGCTCCAGAGTCGCTTCGTAGATATCTTTTTCCATAGCAATGGTATCTCTGTTCGCGCTCTCGCGGACGACACTGTATACCATCGTATTTATTCTTTCTCCGTGAGAATTGCCGAGAACGCTTTTGAGCGCCTTCGGAATGTCGTCCTCCGACATTATTCTCGCCCTGCACGCATCGTCTATATCGTGATTTATATACGCTATTCTGTCCGCGAAAAGTATTATCTCGCCCTCCATCGTCGCCGCCTTGCCGCTTCCGCCTGTGTGGTGCAGTATTCCGTCGCGCACCTCGAAGGTAAGATTTAACCCCGCGCCGTTGTTTTCAAGCTTTTCGACAACTCGCAGGCTCTGCTCGTTGTGCTTGAAAAGGGGACTGTAAACTCTCTGCAAAAGACGTTCTCCCGCGTGACCGAAGGGGGTATGTCCGAGGTCGTGTCCCAGCGCCGCCGCCTCCGTAAGGTCCTCGTTAAGACGCAGAGCGCGGGCAATAGTCCTTGCGATCTGGGTGACCTCAAGGGTGTGGGTGAGACGGGTGCGGTAGTGATCCGCTTCGGGCGAAAGGAAGACCTGCGTTTTGTGCATCAGCCTCCGAAACGCCTTACTGTGAATTATCCTGTCTCTGTCTCTCTGATATTCTGTTCTTATGTCGCATGGAGTGATCGGCGCTTCCCTGCCCCGTGATTTCGAGCTGAGCGAGGCGAAAGGGGAAAGCTTCTGCGCTTCTTCCTCTTCAAGCAACAGTCGGACTGTTTTTGCCATACTGCCGTTACCGTTCCTCTCTACGCTTAAAGCGTTTTTCGCGTTTTTTGATTCGGTGCTATTCGCAAGCATACATAATATACGCAAAAAAATCCGAAACTCCTTTTTTCGGAGCTTCGGATCTTATGTATATACCTTATCCGTATGCAAATTTACCGCGTTTCAGTACGAAAAACGCTCTCCCGTTTCATTTACCGCTATTCTGCCCGAACCGATCTCGGCAAGCTTCGAGCGGAAGGACGCGTAATCTGCATCCTTCGCGGCAAGCCGAAGATTGACGGTATCTGTAAATTCCGAGCCGTCCTCTTTAACCGAAAAAGCCTCCATAAGCGGTATCAGCTTCTGATAGTCGGAATATGAGCAGCCGACGGAAAACTCCACGAAATGCGCGTAAGTGACGATCTCCGCCGCTGCAACAGCGTCGCGGGCGGAAGCGCTGTACGCGCGCACCAAGCCGCCTGCGCCGAGCAGAATACCGCCGAAATATCTCGTAACCACGATAACGGCGTCGGTAAATCCGCCTTTTTGTATAACGCTGAGTATCGGAACCCCCGCCGTACCCTGAGGCTCACCGTCGTCGCTGTAACGTGCAAAGCCGTTTGCGAGCATATAAGCGTAACAGTTGTGGGTAGCGTCGCCGTATTTTCCGCGTATTTTTGAAATGAACTCCATCGCCTCCTCCTCGGTCTTGACGGGAGCGGAGTTTCCTATAAATAAGGATTTACGTTCGGTAAATGAAGTTTCGGCGGCTTTGCCGAGAGTGATATACTCCATGATCTCTTTCCTTTATTATATAATTTTGTGATAGGGCTCGGTTTTTAGCGATCCGTGTTGAATTTATACACTTCAAGCATGAGAATTATGATTTTTTTGCGGATCACAAGAACTCAAGCACTCCAAACGATCTAAGAAATCCAAGCTTTCATTTACTGAGAAAGCTGATCGAGGCGCGCAAGCAGCGCGGAAACGCCCTTTCCGGTCTTTGCGGAGATACAGAAGACGTCGTCAAGAGACGCGCCCTCGATAGCGGGAACATCGAACCCCTCCTCGGACTTTTCGGCGACGTCGCACTTATTGAAGACGTACAGAACCGGCTTTTCGGCGGCGCCGAGCTTTTCAAGAAGCTCACGCGTGACCGCGGCTTGGTTCATACATTCGCTGTCGGAAGCGTCCATCAGCATAATGATAATATCGGCGTACTTGACCTCGTCCAGAGTGGACTGAAACGCTTTGATGAAATGGTGAGGCAGATTTCTGATAAATCCAACCGTATCGGTAAGAAGCACCGTCTTTCCCGAATCGAGGCGAAGACGTCTGGTGGTGGGATCGAGAGTTGCAAACAGCTTATCCTGCGCTAAGATCCCGGCATCGGTAAGATAGTTGAGAAGCGTGGATTTTCCTGCGTTGGTGTAACCCGCAATCGTGATTTTCTTCATTCCGCTCTTGTCGCGCTGGGCTCTTTGGGTGCGGCGGTTCTTGTCCATCTCCGCGATCTGCGACTCAAGAGTCGCGATACGGCGCTTGATGTAACGTCGGTCGGTCTCAAGCTTGGTCTCACCCGGACCGCGCGCCGCGATACTGCCGCTGCCGCCCTGACGGGACATTTCCGTTCCACGTCCGACGAGACGCGGAACTGTATATTTGAGCTGAGCCAGCTCGACCTGTAGCTTTCCCTCGCCTGTAGTGGCGTGAAGGGCGAAAATATCCAGAATGAGCATACTTCTGTCGATAACTCGGACGTCATCACCTAACCCGTCCTCCAGATTTTTGATCTGAGACGGAGAAAGCTCGCAGTCGAACACCACGAGAGTTATCTCCGCGGTCTTGCAAAGCTCTGCAAGCTCCTTCACCTTTCCCGAACCGATATAGGTGGCGGGATCGGGCTTATCCTTGTTCTGAATGACACGCGCCGCGACCTCTCCGCCCGCCGTCTCGGTAAGACGCCAAAGCTCCTCCAGCGACGCCAGCGCCGCGCCTTCGTTTTTATCCATCATCAATTTGACCAGCGCGACTCTCTCGGGAGCCTCGCCGTCAAAATAACCTTTTTGTTTGTTTTTCGCCATAAAAGTAGTCCTTTCTACGCAAATTCGCGTTTGCGGGTGCGTTTATCAAAGGCTGTAATCCTGCGCAAAGCGCGCTATTATACCTATATAATTCTCCGCTGTCTTTTTTGCAAAGGCGGGATAATCCTCCACCGCGCCGCCGTCGGCGTTATCCGAGATGGCTCGGAGAACCGCAAACCTGACCTTGTTCACATAACACACCTGACCGATAGCCGCGCCCTCCATCTCGCAAGCTATCGCGTCCGGGAAGTTAGCCTTGATCTCGTCCTTCTGAGTCTTGGAGGCGATGAACTGATCTCCGCTGGCGATCGCGCCCCGAACGGCGTTTATGCCCGCTTCTTTTACCAGCTCGACGAGCAGAGCGGAAGCCTTTTCGTCCGCGTCCATATATATAACGTTGATACCGGAAAGCAGTCCCTTTGGATCGCCTATGGGAGAGGTATCCATATCGTGCTGGACGACCTTGTCCGCGACGGCTATATCAAGTATACCCAAAGACGCGTCGATCGAACCCGCAACTCCCGTATTGACTACTATATCGGGTTTGAAGTTAAGTATCATAGTCTGCGCGCAGATAGCCGCGAAGACTTTTCCGATACCGCAGACGGCGGTAACAACGTTGTTATTACCGAGTTTTCCGATGACGTACTTTACACCGCTGATAGTCTTTTCTTCTTTTTCGGTCATAAGGGATCTTATTCCCTCTATTTCGATCTCCATTGCTCCGATTATTCCGATCATTTTGGGGCTCCTTTTTAAATAATGATTTTTGTAGTTTGTTTAAGACGGATATTTGGTGTTAATTTTGCGTGCGAACACAGTTCGCCCCTACGTTTGCTCGAGAACATTCTTTAAATAGAAAACTCCGAATACCATAGACGGCATTCGGAGTTCCTGGTGCTCCATCGGAGAGTCGAACTCCGGACACCATGATTAAAAGTCATGTGCTCTACCTACTGAGCTAATGGGGCATCTCATATTTGTACCCCAATAGTATACCACAAAAGGCATCAAAAGTCAAGAGGTTTTGCAAAATTTCTCAAAACTTTTTATGCGCGGCAAACTGCAAGCTCAATTAAGCCTCTTTCAGCGCTTCATTTATTGCTTTTGAAAGCTGATCGGCGCAGGAAGTGTTCTTCATTCCGCAGGTATTACCTGCGAGAACAGCGGAGATCTCTTCAGCGTTTTTGCCGTCAACAAGTCTGGAGATCGCCTTGAGGTTGCCGTTACAGCCACCCTCGAATTTAACGTTACTGATAATTCCGTTCTCAATATCAAAGGATATCGTCCTGGAACATACGCCCTTAGTCTGATAATTATATCTCATTATTGATAAAATCCTTTCAATTATTTAAGCATTTCAAGGAGAACGGTCTCCGCAGCCGCGAGAGCCTCGTCTGCCTTTTCGGGGAGCTTACCGCCGCTCATTGCGCTGTCGGGTCGTCCGCCGCCGCCACCGCCGCAGATAGCTGAGAGCTTCTTGAGCAGGTTGCCTGCGTGAGCGCCCTTCTTTACTGCATCCTTACCGCAGGATGCCGCAAAGTTTACCTTACCCTCGGAAACCACTGCGATAACGGTTACGGACAGATCATTTTCAGCCTTGATATCGTCCGTCATATTTCTCGCGGTGTCAACGGTTGTTCCGCTGAGCTTTCCTGTGTAAAGCGTTACGCCGCCGACTTCCTTAGCGCTGTCTTTAATACTGCCCGCCATAGAGGATGCAATCTTAGCGTTGAGCTGATCGATCTCCTTGCCGGCGTTTTTAAGATCCTGCATAACTACAGCCGCCTTCTTAACTATATCGGCGGGGTTGTTCGCCTTCAGCTCTTTTGCAGTCTCAACGATCATAGCGTCCTTCTCTTTGAGGAGCTTGAGAACGCCCTCTCCCGTTACTGATTCGATACGGCGTACGCCTGCCGCAACGGAGCTTTCGGAAACGATCTTGAACAGACCGAGCTTTGCTGTGTTATCAACATGAGTACCGCCGCAAAATTCCGTGGAAGCGTCGCCCATCTTAACGACGCGGACTACGTCGCCGTACTTCTCTCCGAAGAGAGCCATAGCGCCCAGCTTCTTTGCGCTTTCGATGTCTGTCTCGATTGTATCAACGGTTATGCCTTCGAAAATATTAGCGTTTACTATATCCTCTACCTTCTGAAGCTCATCTGCCGTGAGAGCCGCGAAGTGAGTGAAGTCGAAACGTCCTCTTTCCTCGTCAACGTAGGATCCTGCCTGCTCAACGTGGTTTCCGAGTACCTGACGTAGAGCCGCCTGAAGCAGATGGAGCGAGGAGTGGTTACGGCGGATAGCCGCGCGGCGCGCGGCGCCGACTGCTGCGTTCACAGTATCTCCGACCTTAACTGAACCGGAAGTTACAGTACAAATATGCAGATAGATACCGTCGGTCTTCTTTGTGTCGTCTACAGAAGCCGCAAAGACGTCATTTTTAAGAACACCTGTGTCTCCTACCTGACCGCCGCCCTCTCCGTAGAAGGGAGTCTTGTCGAGAATGATCGTACATTCACCCTCGTTTACCTCTTCAACAAGCATATCGTCTGCGATGACGGCGAGAACCTTTGCTTCGCTTTCGAGAGTCGTATAGCCCGTAAACTCTGTCTGGGGGAAGCCTGCAAGCAGATTCTTGGATGCCTCGGACCAACCGGAGATGTTCGCTCTTGCGCTTCTTGCTCTCTCCTTCTGCTCCTTCATAAGCACTTTAAAGGACTCCTCGTCGATGCTCAGAGACTGCTCTGCCGCGATCTCGCGGGTGAGGTCGATAGGAAATCCGAAGGTATCGTAAAGCTTGAAGACGTCGTCGCCCGCAAGTGTGTCCTTGCCCTCATCCTTAGTCTTCTGCATCATACCGGAGAGGATCGCAAGACCTGCGTCGATAGTCGCCGCGAATCTGTCTTCCTCAATAGAGATGACCTTCTTGATATAGTCAAGCTTTTCTGTAAGCTCGGGATATTCGCTGTAGTTTTCCTTTGCAACGGTGTCAACGAGGTCTGCAAGGAACGTGCCTTCGATGCCCAGCATTCTGCCGTGGCGAGCCGCGCGTCTGAGAAGACGGCGGAGAACGTAGCCTCTTCCCTCGTTTGAAGGAACTACTCCGTCGCATACCATGAACGTGGTGGAACGGATATGGTCGGTGATAACGCGGAGAGATATATCAGTCTTTGCGTCGTCGCCGTAGTTTACCGTCGCCTTTTCGCTGACCTTGAGCATGATATTTCTTACCGTGTCAACCTCGAAAAGGTTATTAACGCCCTGCATAAGGCAAGCAAGTCTTTCAAGTCCCATACCCGTATCGATATTGGGTTTTGCAAGACGGGTATAGTTATTATTACCGTCGTTATCGAACTGTGTGAACACCAGGTTCCAGAACTCCATGAATCTGTCGCAGTCGCAGCCGGGCTTACAGTCGGGGCTTCCGCATCCGAACTCTACGCCTCTGTCGAAATAGATCTCCGAGCAGGGACCGCAGGGACCGGAGCCGTGCTCCCAGAAGTTATCCTCTTTGCCCAGGCGGACGATTCTCTCCGCGGGAACTCCGATGGTCTTATTCCAGATCTCGAACGCCTCGTCGTCGTCCTGGTAGATAGTTACCCAAAGTCTCTCCTCGGGAAGAGCCAGCCACTTTTCGTCGGTCATGAACTCCCAAGCCCAAGCGATAGCCTCGTTCTTGAAGTAGTCGCCGAAGGAGAAGTTACCCAGCATTTCGAAATAAGTACCGTGACGCGCCGTGATTCCGACTCTCTCGATATCGGGAGTACGGATACACTTCTGGCAGGTGGTCATACGGTGACGCGGAGGCTCCAGCTCACCCGTGAAGTACTTTTTAAGGGGCGTCATTCCTGCGTTTATGAGGAGTATAGATTTATCGTTGATTGGAACCAGAGGAAAGCTCTTATGGCGAAGATGGCCCTTTGATTCGAAAAATGTGAGATATTTTTCTCTTATCTCGTTAAGTCCTGTCCATTTCATTTTTATTATATTTCCTTTCAGCAGATACTGCCTTTTATTTGACTTTATTAACCTTTTTATTATAGCATTTTTTTGTATTTATGTCAATGAGTTTTGGGGGATTGATTAAAATTTGTTTTTTTATTTTGATTTGGGGTATAATTTTTATTTGAGTAGATTTTTATATTCATTTTCTTTTTTTATGTCACTTTCCGATTCGTCGGAAAGTAACCAAAGGGACGACCTAAGAGGACGGGGGATTGCGATCTCCCCCGCCTCTTAGGAAACTCCACCCCTTCAAACGCTTGTTTCTGCTATCATAGCGATCAATCTGCCGCTTCGCAAACGTGCGCTTACGCACCGCTTGCGGCGATTGGTTTACTGGACCATCTTTTTTGCAGTAATAGTGTACGGTTGGAATTTCGCAAAACCAACCATCCCAAAATCCGAGCTCGCGTAGCGAGTAACGCGAGGATTTTCAGCAAGCCTTTCCGTACTACCACGGTCTTTCTTTCTTCTTTTTGCGAGCATTTTTCTTCTTTCTTTTGCGAAAGAAGGAAGAAAAACGCGAAATTCTAAACAAAAAGAATAATTAAAAGTAAAATTATAAAATTTGCTCAAACATCCTTCTTACACAAAAAAATCTCTAAAACTCTGCTCAGAGTTTCTCAATCTCCATCACCATATCCACTCTCGTCTGATGGCGTCCGCCCTCAAACTCTGTGGAAAGGAATATGTCAGCTATCTCCTTCGCAAGTCCTGTTCCGGTCACGAGCGCGCCGATGCAGAGAACGTTTGCGTTGTTGTGAAGACGGGTAAA
Source organism: Oscillospiraceae bacterium (assembly GCA_015064245.1). Lineage (GTDB taxonomy): Bacteria > Bacillota > Clostridia > Oscillospirales > CAG-272 > SIG673. Next base: position 18,352 of record SVSQ01000010.1, read on the forward strand.
CTTCGCGCTGTAAGTATCGCCGCAGAGCGCCGCGCGGATACCCTTGTACTTATTTGCCGCCATGCTCATTCCGATACCCGTGGAGCAGAGCAGGATTCCGTAATCGCACTTCTTCTGCTGAACAGATTCACATACAGCCTTTGCATATACGGGATAATGAACGGAGTCCTTGGAATAAGTTCCAACGTCCTCGCACTCGATTCCCTTTGCCGTAAGGTATTTTACCATTTCTTCCTTAAGCTCGTAAGCTCCGTGGTCACATCCGATAGTTACTTTCATTTTTTACAATTCCTTTCTTACCCCAAAAGTGTGTCTGAAATTTATTTCAGACTTAATTCCTTTCGGTTACATAGCGTTATTATTTAATTTTTCGTTTCTCTCACGCTCCGCCTGCGACGCGCGCAGATATACGGGAGCAAGCGCGGACGCGGTAAATGCTTTTCTTTCCTCTTCCGTCGCGCTCATATAAGCTCTGTATCCAACGACAGCAACGCTGTACGCGTTATGGTAAAGCTGCATTTCGGGCGTTTCAGCCGATATAAGCTCCGGCATGGTCCGCGCCGCTATATCGTAGCCGTCTCCGCAGAGAAGCACCTTAAGTCCCTTAGCTTCAAGCTCGGCTTTCAGGTCATCCTTAGTTATGGTCCTGTCCTCGGTAAGACGGATAAGAGAACCGTCCTTCTTTTCAAAAAGCGCGTTATAGAGCTGGCCTCGGCGCGCATCCATAACGGGACAGATAACGCAGTTATCCGCAGTTATATTCTCCGCCAGCGCTTCGAGCGCCGAAACTCCGATGCAGGTCTTATTCTGCGCGTAAGCCAGACCTTTTACGGTAGAGGTCCCGATACGTACGCCCGTAAATGAACCGGGTCCCGACGAGCAGACGAAAAGGTCTACGTCTCCCGCTGTAATGGACGCCCCGCTGAGCAGTCCTTCGATCGCGGGGAGCAAAGTTACGCTGTGAGTATTGGGAGTGTTGAGGACGGTGAGCCCGATCAGCTTTTTATCCTCGGTGAGCGCCGCAGTCGCTGTCTTTGCGGTGGTATCTATTGCAAGTATTTTCAATTTTTTGAAAATTCCTTTCGTTCTTATCTTACTTATCTTAAACTGTATTCAAGTATTCTGTTCAAAACCAAGTGAGGGGCGTTTTTTATCCTTATGAGCCTTTCGGTCTCACCTTTTTTAAGTATCTCAACGATGATAGCGTCCTCTGGAATGGCAAAGGGGATATTCTCGCTCCACTCCACCGCCATAAGGCAATCGGGATAATCCGCGCAATCGTAAAAGCCCGTGGAATAGAGATCGTCGTCGTCCTTTATTCTGTACGCGTCAACGTGGCACATGACCGTCCTGCCGTTCTCGCGGTACTCGTTTATGACGGAATAGGTGGGACTGCAGACCTGCGCGCTTGGGCATACTACCGAGCCCATTCCCCGTATAAACGCGGTCTTTCCCGCGCCGAGGTCGCCGAAAAACGCAACGAATCCGCGCTTATCCATAGCTCTTGCCAGAGACGAGCCAAGCTGTTCCGTATCCTTATATGAGTTTGTGCAAAATTCTATTTCGCTCACTTACGCAGTTCCTTTCCCACAGCTTTATAAAAATATCCATAATTATTATCATTATATCATACTTTTGCAAAAAAGAAAAGAGCTTTTGCAAAATTTTCTGCTCTTTTCTGAAATTTTTCATTAAAAAACTTTGATTAAGGTATTTACTTTTCGAAAAAAAGGTGGTATAATATTATAGCCTTAAACTAAATAACATCTGCCCGTAGCTCAGTTGGATAGAGCACAAGCCTCCGACGCTTGGTGTCAGCGGTTCAAGTCCGCTTGGGCAGGCCAGAAAAAAGCACGCCCGCGGCGTGCTTTTTTCAATGAAGCGCACCTGCGGCGCATGAAAAATAAAGCAGGACTTCGTCCTATGAAGCGAGCCTTCGGCTCACGATAAGGTTAATGTGCGCTTCGCTTCATATTTGCGAAGCAAATGCTTCATGCGAGCAAAGCGAGTGCTTCATATCGGCAAAATCCGATGCTTCATTAAAATTTTTCCATTCTATCTTGCAAATTCCCTCTATCTATGCTATACTGTAACCATAAACAAACTTTTGCGAGGTACATAACTATGAAGCACACAGTTCTTGTAACCATTCCCGACGGAGACGTCAAGGACACATTTCTGACACCCGACGTTAAAGAATATCTCGAAGCTAATTTCAACGTTAAATACAATCCTCTCGGCAGAGCCTACACTCAGGACGAATACAAGAAGGAGCTTCTTGACGCCGATTTCGCCCTCGGAAGCTGGGGCTCTCCCGAACTCAACGAATACGTACTGGAAGGCAACGATCGCTTCAAGATGTTTGCTTATACCGCCGGAAGCCTGGCAAGCTGCACTACGCCTGCGGTCTGGGAAAAAGGAATAAAGGTGAGCGGCGGAAACGAGCTTTTCGCTGAGTCCGTTGCGGAAGCTACCATAGTTTACATAATCACCGCCCTTCGCGGTATCTACGACGATATTTTCTCCATTCGCAACGGCGGTTGGAAATCTCCTCTTGTAAAGTACACCCGCGGTATTCCCGACCGTGAGATCGGTATTATCGGTTGCGGCGCGGTTGCAAGACACGTTATGCGTCTGCTTCAGCCCTTCCGTTGCTCCTTCAAGGTGGCGGCAGACTACACGGTTGATGAAGAATATCTGAAGAGCGTGAACGCCCGCCAAGTGACTATGGAAGAGGTATTCAGCACCTGCGAGATAGTCTCGCTCCATCTCTCCCTCACACCTCAGTCAAGAGGAACTATTGGCGGCAAGTACTTTGAGATGTTACCCCAAAACGCGGTTTTCGTAAATACAGCCAGAGGCGCGATACTCCACGAGGACGAGATGACCGAGGTGCTTAAAAAGCGCCCCGACATTCAGGCGGTGCTGGACGTTTTCGAAAAAGAGCCGCTCCCCCTTGACTCCGAGCTGCGCACGCTTCCCAACGTTTACTGTCTTCCACATCGCGGCGGTCCTACCATTGACAGAAGAAGATACATCGGTCGCGCTATGATAGACGAGCTGATACGTTTTGAAAAGGGTGAGCCGCTGAAATACGAGATCACCGCCGCCGCCGCTTCAAGAATGACGACGGGAAAGAAATAAAATACAAGGAGGTTTTCAGTGAAAGAAAATACACGCAGTAATAAAAAAATAATTCTGCTGGTTATTATTGCAGTTTTGATATATGTAATTTTATTTATTTTGGCATACAATAGATGGATACCGGTAAATGCTTACCCGTATTACGACATCCGACCAGAAAATCAAGACAACACCATTTGGCGCTCTGAGGATCCGGATATTTACTTCATCGTTCCACCCGAAACGAGCGAAGAAGATGATTTACTTGGAGAATTGGTTCTGGACGGTGAAAAATACGAAATCGGTATTTCTATGGGAATAGAAAAGATGAAAATCTCTGTATTTGATGATAAGTACAAAACAGAGAATGGTATTGCTATAAAGGGAAAATGCACTTTCAAAAAAGATCGAGTTATTGTTAAAGTTGATAAAGAGTCCGATATAGTATTTAACGGCAAGTATTCGGAAATAACGTTTTACAAAAGTGATTATGAAGAAGTTAAAAACAATGCGCCGCTTCAAGAATGATGCCGCATAAAAAGTGATAGAACTTTAAAAATAACGCTCTGTTACAAAAAACAGCTCGATAAATTGGTGTTTATCTGTGTGGTTAATACAAAAACAAACGGGTCGTCGGCGATTATAATCGCGAGGTGCACGACCCCTACGACAAACATAGAGATTTCCACGAAATTTGTAGGGGGCGGCGCCTCGACGCCCCGCAAAATTTACACCGAACATCTCACCTATAAACCAAAATTTGAAATATTCTCAACATCTCAATCTCGATAAAAAAGTTCGCTCCGGATGGAACGAACTTTTTTTTATATTCTTAAATATTTCCCAGCGCCTGCTCGATGTCCGCGATGATGTCATCCGCGTCCTCGATACCGACGGAGAATCTGATGAGGTCGGGGCTTACGCCTGCCTCAACGAGCTGCTGGTCGGAGAGCTGACGGTGAGTGGTGGATGCGGGGTGAAGAACACAGGTTCTTGCGTCCGCAACGTGTGTTACGACTGCCGCGAGCTTCAGGCTGTCCATAAACTTGGTAGCCGCTGCTCTTCCGCCCTTGATACCGAAGCAGATAACTCCGCAAGTGCCGTTCGGCATATACTTCTGAGCGAGATCGTAATACTTACTGGAAGGCATGGAAGGATAGTTGATCCAGCTGATCTTATCGTTTGCCTCAAGGTACTGAGCGACCTTCGTTGCGTTCTCACAGTGGCGGGGAACACGAAGGTGGAGAGTTTCAAGTCCGAGATTGAGAAGGAATGCGTTCTGGGGAGACTGCATTGAACCAAGGTCTCTCATAAGCTGAACGAGGCACTTGGTGATATAAGCGGACTTTCCGAAGCTCTTGGTGTAGGTCAGACCGTGGTAGGAATCGTCGGGGGTGGTAAGACCGGGGAATTTTTCAGCGTGAGCGTCCCAGTCAAATGTACCGCCGTCAACTACAACGCCGCCGAGAGCGCAAGCGTGACCGTCCATATACTTTGTTGTGGAGTGAACGACGATGTCCGCGCCGAACTCAAAGGGTCTGAGATTTACGGGTGTGGGGAAGGTATTGTCAACGATCAGCGGAACGCCGTGAGCGTGAGCGACCTTAGCGAACTTCTCGATATCGAGAACGATGAGGGCTGGGTTAGATACTGTCTCGGCAAATACCGCCTTGGTGTTCTCCTTGAATGCGGCGTTGAGGGTCTCCTCGTCCGCGTCGGGATGAACGAAGGTGAAATCGATGCCCAGCTTCTTCATAGTAACGGAGAAGAGATTGAACGTACCGCCGTAAATTGCGGAAGCGGCGACGACGTGGTCACCTGCAGAGCAGATATTGAAAACGGAATAGAAGCTTGCCGCCTGACCGGATGACGTCAGCATTGCGCCGACACCGCCTTCGAGAGCCGCGATCTTAGCCGCAACTGCGTCGCAGGTGGGGTTTGCAAGACGGGTGTAGAAGTAGCCGCTCTCTTCGAGGTCGAAGAGCTTACCCATCTGCTCGGATGATTCGTATTTGAATGTAGTACTCTGAACTATCGGTACTACTCTGGGTTCGCCGTTTTTGGGTGTGTAACCGGCTTGAACACATTTTGTGCTGAATTTCATTTTATTTTCATTCCTTTCGCAGGGTGCGCCTGAGGGGGCGTGTAATTATTTTTGCGGTAATACCGCAAGAGATTTTATATGAGTAGATTTTTTGATTTTTCTATTAAAATATCTTTTTAGTTTAGTTCTTCATTTCTTTCCTCTTTCTTTCCGAAGAAAGAAGAAAGAAAAGGAAGCAAAGAAAGAAGAAAGAAACGGGTGCTATCATACCACGAAAATCCTCGCGTTACGCACTCCGTGCGCTCGGATTTTGGGATGTGTAAAATTTGAGTATATTTTTCAATATGGGTAGGAGATGTACGCTCTTGTTGAAATAGGGATGCAACTTTTCCGAAGGAAAAATTACCAAGATTTCTCTGACATTGATGCCCTCGCGGTGTCAATGTCAGAGAAGTTCTTTGCGCAGCTTTCTTTCAAGAAAGCGCGTCTCCCCTTTTTCAGCGAGAATGTAACTTATGCTTTCTTACCGGAGCCGTCTTTGAGGGTAACGATGCGGTTGAAGGTGTTCGGGTACTTACTGTCAGCGCAGAAGTAACCGGTACGAACGAACTGGAACTTCTCTTCAGGCTTAGCGTCAACAAGGGAGTTTTCAACGAGAGCGTTGTCAAGAGTAACAACGGACTCAGCGTTCAGATAGTCGTCGTAGGTCTTATCCTCGGGAATATCGCCTGTGTTCTCGATAGTGAACAGACGGTCGTAAAGCTTGACGGTGCACTTGCTTGCGCCCTGCTCGGAAAGCCAATGGATAGTACCCTTGATCTTTCTGCCATCGAGAGGATTGCCGTTAGCCGCTTCAAGATCTGCGGTACAGCGGATCTCCTTGATGCTTCCGTCGTCGTTCTTGACGATCTCGTTGCACTTAACGATATAAGCGCCCATCAGACGAACCTCGCCGTCGGGCTTCATACGGAAGAACTTCGGCGGGGGAACCTCAGCGAAGTCATCCGCATCGATATAGATCTCGCGGGTAAAGGGAACCTTTCTCGTTCCTGCCTCGGGGTTCTGGGGATTGTTGGGAAGCTCGAAATACTCCACCTTATCCTCGGGATAGTTTGTGATCACGACCTTGATGGGCTTCAGAACAGCGATTCTTCTCTGAGCCTTTTCGTTAAGCTCGTCGCGGATGCAAGCCTCAAGCTGTTCGATAGCGACAAGGCTGTTAGCCTTTGCAACGCCCGTGCGGCGAACGAACTCGAATATAGACTCAGGCGTATATCCTCTTCTGCGGAGACCGCAAAGGGTGGGCATACGGGGATCGTCCCAACCGTCAACAAGTCCGGTTTCGACCAGCTTACGCAGGTAACGCTTACTCATAACGGTATAGGTCACGTTAAGGCGCGCGAACTCTCTCTGCTTGGGCTTGGGATCAAAGCCGCCGATATTCTCGATGACCCACTCGTAAAGAGGACGGTGGTTTTCAAATTCAAGAGAACAGAGGGAATACGTGATACCCTCAAGGGCGTCCTGAATGGGGTGAGCGTAGTCGTAAAGCGGATAGATGCACCACTTATCGCCCTGACGGTGATGGTGCGCGCGGACTATTCTGTAGATCGCGGGGTCACGCATATTGATGTTGGGAGACGCCATATCGATCTTTGCGCGGAGCGTCTTTGCTCCGTCCTCGAACTCGCCGTTCTTCATTCTTTCAAAGAGATCCAGGTTCTCTTCAACGGTTCTGTTTCTGTAGGGGCTCTCCTTACCGGGCTCTGTAAGAGTACCTCTGTACTCTCTCATCTCATCCGCGGAAAGATCGCAGACGTACGCCTTGCCGTCCTTTATCAGCTTTACAGCGAACTCGTAGCACTTATCGAAATAGTCGGAGCCGTAATAAACACCGCCGGACGGAACTGCGCCCAGCCACTGAAGGTCCTCGTAGATGGAGTCAACGTACTCGGTGTCCTCTTTGGTGGGATTTGTATCGTCGTAACGGAGATTGAAAAGTCCGCCGTACTTTTTCGCCGTGGTGTAGTTTATCCAGATAGCCTTAGCGGAGCCGATGTGGAGATAACCGTTGGGCTCGGGTGGGAAACGGGTGTGTACCGTATCGTTTACGCCTGCCGCCAGCTCGCTGTCTATAATGTCGTGTATAAAATTAGAGCTTACTTCTTCCATTTTATTTTCGTTCCTTTCGGTTTATATATCGTAATGGGTGATATTAAAGCCTTCTCCAGCGGGAGAAGGGGGACCATCGTAGATGGTGGATGAGGTGTAAAAAGTTCAAATACAACGAACACCTCATCCGTCAGCCTGCAGCTGACACCTTCTCCCACAGGAGAAGGCTAATTTTCCGCAAGCATTGTGTATTTTTAAAGCTCGTCTGCGTAAGAAATCATTCTTGCCTTGACTCTGTCTGCGCCGAGGATACGCATTACCTCGTACATATCGGGGGAGTTAAGTCTGCCTGTTACCGCAAGGCGCAGGAAGGAGGAAACGTCCGCAACGCTTCCCTTGAAGCTTTCGGGAGACGCCTTGTACGCCTTCATATCCGATGCGTAGCCGTACTTTTCCGCCGTCGCCTTGATCTTATCAAACCAAGCGTTCTGGTCGTCTGCGGCGTCAAACTGCTCTGCGAAGTCCTTAAGAACTTTCTTTACGTCCTCGATATCCGTTCCCTCGGGGAAGTTGTCAGTGATATTGAACAGCTCGTCGTAGAAGAAGCCCATATAAGCCTTGACCTCGCCCCAAGCGCCGAAATCCTTTCTCGGCTTCTTACCGCCTCTGCCTATTGCAAAGATGGACTTAGCGTAGTCCGCGTCTCTTTCCAGAAGCGCCGCAAATTCGGGATCGAACTCCCTTGCCCACTCGCAAACGCCGTCGTAGATCTGATCTGCGGTGTACTTGCAAAGCACGTTCTTGGAAACGTCTCCAAGCTTTGCGAAGTCGAAGAGACAGCCCGAGGTGCTCATCTTCTTTATGGAGAAGGGGAAATCGGTATATTTCTTATCGGGGTTCTGAGCGTGCCACTCCTCGTAGTTGGAGTTAAGGAGCGTCATCACGTACTCCATTACGCACTCGGGAGCGTAGCCCATACGCTTATAGTCGTTCATATTAGCGCCCATATCTCTCTTGGAGAGCTTTTTCTTAGCGCCGTTTTCAAGCTTCATTATCTGAGCGATGTGCATATACTTAGGAAGCTTGAAGCCCAGATACTTGAAGAGCTGGATGTGCTTTGGGAGCGAAGGCAGCCACTCCTCGCCTCTGATAACGTGAGTAGTTCCCATAAGTCTGTCGTCCACCGCGTGAGCGAAGTGGTATGTGGGGATACCGTCGCTCTTGAGCAGGACGAAGTCCTCGTCGTTCTCGGGAACCTCGAGATTGCCTTTTATAAGGTCGGTGAAGGGGTGCTTTACCGAAACGTCTCCGTCCGTCTTTATACGGAGAACGAAGTTTTCCCCTTTTTCAAGAGAGGCTTTTACGTCATCAAGATCAAAACGTCTCTGATCCAGCATCTGCTCTCTTGCCGCCTCGGCGTCGAAATGCCAGTCCTTAGACTTGATCTCCTCTTTTTTGTCGGATGAGTTCAGCTTCTCAAGCTCCTCTGCAGTTGTAAAGCAGGGGTACGCCTTACCCTCTTTTACCAGCTGCTTTGCGAAAACGTGATAGATCGGACCTCTCTGACTCTGTCGGTACGGACCGTAGATACCCGTCTCACCGTCAGCCGTTGCGCCCTCGTCGAACTTGATGCCGTAATGCGCCAGGGTGTTGATAAGGTTTTCAGCCGCGCCCTCAACCTCACGCTTGGCGTCCGTGTCCTCTATTCTGAGGATGAAAACGCCACCGCTCTGGTGAGCCAGACGCTCGCCTACTGTCGTTGGGAAAAGTCCGCCGAAATGGAGAAATCCCGTAGGGCTGGGAGCGAATCGGGTTACTTTTGCGCCTTCGGGGAGCTTTCTCGCCGGGAAACGGGCGATGCACTCCTCGGGGCTTTCAGTCACGTTCGGGAAAAGCAGCTCCGCAAGAGCGGCGCAAGCCTCTGTGTTTGTAAAGTCAAAAAAATCTTTCTTATCCGTCATTTCTATATTTCCTTCCTGAAATATGTGGTATTAATTATTATTTGGGTCTTGTCACATTTTGCGACTGTAAATTAAAATTTTGATTTATAGGTGAGGTTGCAAATGTTTTTTATACAAACGCCCTTAATGTTTGTAGGGACCGGCGTCCTCGACGGTCCGGCAGGCATCTGCCTGCAAAGAAACAAATTATTTGGTAAAGACGGATGTGCTTTATAGATTTTACGGACCGTCGAGGACGCCGGTCCCTACAGTTTTTTGTGCGATCACACCTATAAACTCACAATCTATCAACCATTTGCTGTTGCAAAACCATTATTCAAAATAAACTCTCTCAGCTCTGCAACGCTGTCCACCGTCTTAAACGGCTTTGCCTGCGCGTTCAGCTCGGGATCGCCAAATCCGTACGTCACCTCTACGCATTTTATACCGTTCAGCGCGGCGCCGATTATGTCGTAATGGGTGTCGCCAACCATAAGCGTCTCCGCCTTGTCAAGTCCGTGTCGTTCGATAAGCGTTTTGATAACGTCCTCTTTTTTGCCCAGTCTGCCGTCCAGCGTATCGCCGCAGACCGCGAAGAAATACTGCGATACTCCGAACTTCTCAATTATCCTTCTTGCAAAGACCTCGGGCTTCGAGGTGGCAAGTATCACGCGGTAGCCCTTTTCCGAAAGCTCTCGGAGCAGATCGGCTATGCCGTCGTAGAGGCAGAGCTCAAATATTCCCTTGTCTCTGTAATACTCTCGGTAATGATCCACCGCCTCTCTTGAGGTACGCTCGTCCATTCCGAATCGCTTTGCGTAAGAGACCGTAAGCGGCGGTCCGATGAACGGTAGCAGGGAGTCCCTCTCGGGCTTTTCAATATGCGGGTAGTAGGTCAGAGAATGATATATGGAGTTGGTTATTCCCTCGAAGTTGTTGGAAATTGTTCCGTCGAGATCGAAAAGAATATTTTTATAGGACATATTTATGACCGTTCCTTTCTTACGCAAAGGGTGTGTTGAATTTTTTAAAGCAATTTAAGCAGCATCGCCACCACGGGCATGGTCACAAGCGAAAGCAGGGTGCTTATGGAAACGAATTTAGACGCCGTCACCGTATCGGACGAGAACTTTTCTGCAAACATACTTGTAGCGGACGCTGCGGGAGTTGCCGCGCAGATGAGGACTACCGCAAAGCCCGTCGCGTCGTAAAATCCGAGGAGCTTGCACAAAAACAGCACCGCAAACGCCGCCGCGGGGAATATGAACAGCCTCAGGGCAAGTCCGATATACAGATAAACGTCTTTGAACGCTCCCTTCAGCTTCAGATCCGCAAGTCTCATTCCTATTATCATCATGGACATGGGAGCGACGGTATTTTTGAGCATATTCAGCGCCTCCTCCGCAAATCCCGAAACGGGAGCGGGAAGATACGAATAGATATCAAGACAAAAGATTATTATTCCGATGAAGGTGGGGATCGTCGCCGCATTGAGGAACATCTTCTTAAAGGATATATACGATCTGTCCTCCGAATATATCAGCGCGCCGAGTGACCAGCAGAAAAAGTTGAAGCCGATTATGTAAACAGACGCGTAGATCGCGGACTCGTTTCCGAGGATCATCGTGATAAGCGGTATTCCCATGTAACCCGCATTGGCGAAAACCGTTCCGAAACGGTAGACCTTCGCCGTTTCCTTTGGAGCTTTTCTGAAAAACAGCCAGCAGGAAGCGAAGAACATTATGTGTATGGCGAAGCTGAGGACAAGTATCGTAAGGGCTGTCTTCAAGATCGCCGCGTCAAAGGGGCGGAAGAATCCCACCACCAGCATAGCGGGCTGGGTTATGTAAAGTATGGTATTGGTAAATCCGAGAGGCAGATTATCAGCGGCAAGCTTCGTCTTACGCATGATAAAGCCGGGTATTATCATAAAGAACAGCAACAGCACCGCTCGGAACAAAACCGCTATATCGACCATTTTTCAGTTAATTCCTTTCTATTCCTCTCTATTCCTCTCTATTCCACTCTATTCCTCGGTATAAAATAACAATCTCGCTCCGAAGTAGACCGAAAACGCCAGGCAGTAGATCATTATGACCGTATCAAAGAAAGAGGGATTTTTTCCGAAAAGAAGCATTACCAGCCGTCCGAAATTAAAACCGAAGCTCACTATGAATCCAACGCTGAGAAACGCCAGTCTTCTTTTTATCGATAGCGCTCCTGTTCTGAGCTTTATATCGAACATTATTCCCAAAAGACACAGAATGAGACAAATGTGCTCCGCTATTCTGTAATGGGACGGAATTGGCAGGCTCATATCGAAATAGCATTTTATCACCGTAAAAAAGAACCATAGACAGCCAACGCTTCCGCAGTAAAGGTGCGCTTTTCCGAAGAAGCCGCCTCCCATATCCGCAAGCTCGGGTACGAAATAGAGGGCGAGAGCAAACGCCAGCACAAGTCTTAATATCTCAAACCACGGGGAGAAAAGATAGTTTACCTCAAGCGAGATCATAACGAAATCCGCAAGGGACTCAAGGAATATTACAAGCGCCGTAACGTAACGCGCCGCTTTAACGGGAAGCGGATCGAATCTGAAATAGAAATCGTATCTGTTTTCCTCGGGAAAAAGATATTCCGTTTCTTTTTCCTTTGGAATGAAGACGCACATTATCGCGGCTGCGAGTGAGCAAAGCACCGCCGCGGTTTCGGCAAGAGGCGCGAACACTGCGTTCTGAGCGTACACGCCCTTCTCCGTATCGAACTCCAAAACGAGGGCTGCGGAAAATATGACCGCGCAGACTACTGCAGAAAGGAGCGCGAACATTCTGACTGCGCGTTTTCTGAAATAGTGATTTTCTATATCTTTTCCCGCTAATTTGTTCATAGCGATCCTTCCTTTCCGGAGTTTTGATAAATACAAACACTTCATTCATTTTATTATATACCATTTTGCGTTATTTTGCAAGAGTATTTTTAGTTTTTTTTTCGAGATATTGAAATTTTTTGTTTATCGATAAAGGTTCAACCTTTATAAGCCTTCTCCAGTGGGAGAAGGTGCCGAACGTATGTGAGGCGGATGAGGTGTTTTTGTACGTTTTGAACTTTTGACACCTCATCCGTCTTGCCTTCGGCAATCCACCTTCTCCCGCTGGAGAAGGCTTTCATTTGTGCGAACATCTCCATCAAAATCCGAACTTTTAAAAGATTTTTATATTTTGGGGTTTACAAAAGGATAAAATTGTGATATACTATATTTGCTACACGAACTGAATATAAAAATTAGAAGTATTTTTTCCGGGGGATAATATACTCTTTTTTGGTCATAATCATTTATGAGTTTTGCAAAAATGCAAATTCCACGAAATGATTATGGCTTACCCCTATTCTTTCAGTTTGTGTAGCAGCAATCGGAGTTTGCGTTTTTAGTGCGTGGCTTCGGCTGCGCACTTTTTTATTTTCAAGGAGAAATTGTTATGATAGAAATAAAAGCTTATAAAATTGGTATAGCTTTGTTTTTTTACTGCAAATGTTGTGAAATAGAATATAATATACGTTTTATACCGTCGCTTATGGCTACGAGTATGGCTGTTTTTCTGCTAAAGCATCCGAAATTATTACAAACGCCTAAATATAAACACTTATATGATGAATTGCTGGAATTCCAACTCGAAGATAATTATCTCACTTTGCGCAGTTGGAATAAAAATTTAGGAAATGATTTAGACCGTGACGATTTAAGAAATATCGCGAAAATGATAAATGATATTGAAATGCATGACGAAGATTCTAAAGTTTACGAATTAGAACTGTCTGATATAAATGAATTTATTTCAGATTACTTTTATTAAAATCCGCTTTCGTGTGACAAATAGCAAACGAAGGCGGATTTTGATTTTGCGGTAGGCAGAACCTCCCCTACCGCACACAACAAAACTTACATAAATTAAAAATATAAAATTATCCCCCTCTCCTTATTGACTTTTATATAAGTATATTGTATAATTATAATATATAAATACAAACTCCCCTTACGGAAAGGAAAATTTTCAAATATGGCAGAGATCATCAGCAGCGGCGTTTATTTGCAGAACGGCCGCCAAATCTTAAACGAATCAAATATCCCCGCTTGCGAAGCGAAAAAGAATACCATCGCTTACGGTATTCTGTCCGCGCATAATACTTCGGACAGCGAAAATGACCTCAAGATCAAATTCGACGCTCTCGCTTCGCACGATATAACCTACGTCGGTATCATACAGACAGCCCGCGCAAGCGGACTCAAGGAGTTCCCCGTCCCCTACGTCCTCACTAACTGCCACAACAGCCTCTGCGCAGTCGGCGGTACTATCAACGAGGACGACCATATGTTCGGTCTCTCCGCCGCTAAAAAGTACGGCGGTATATACGTCCCCGCTCATCAGGCGGTCATTCACTCCTTTATGCGTGAGACAATGAGCGGATGCGGCAAAATGATCCTGGGCTCTGACAGCCATACCCGTTACGGCGCCCTCGGTACCATGGCGATCGGCGAAGGCGGACCGGAGCTGGTAAAGCAGCTTCTCTGTAAGACCTACGACGTCGCGCGCCCCGAGGTCATCTGCGTATATCTCACAGGCGCACCCCGTCCCGGCGTAGGTCCGCAGGATGTCGCCCTTGAGCTTATCGGCGCGGTGTTCGCTTCCGGATTCGTAAAGAACAAGGTTCTCGAATTTGTGGGCGACGGTATCGCCTCTCTTCCCATAGAATACCGTAACGGTATCGACGTTATGACCACCGAGACCACCTGCCTTTCTTCCATCTGGGAGACAGACGAGGAGACGGAGCGTTACTTCATCAACCACGGACGTCCCGAAGACTACAAGAAGCTCGCTCCCGGCAGTATCGCTTACTACGACGGAATGGTGAAGATCGATCTTTCCAAGGTCGAGTGTAATATCGCTCTTCCCTCTCACCCCTCAAACGTTTATTCCATCAACGAGCTGAACGCCAACGCAGACGTTATCCTCAAAGAATACGGCTTGCTCGATAAGCTCGGCAAGGACGGCAAGATCCACTGTGATCAGGGCGTTATCGCAGGCTGCGCGGGCGGTACTTACGACAACCTCTGCGCCGCGGCTGACATCCTCGCAGGCGGCTCTATCGGAAACGGCGCTTTCGCCCTCTCCGCTTACCCCGCGTCTCAGCCCGTCTATATGGAGCTTATCAGAAACGGCGCCGCGGCTAACCTTATGGCGTCGGGCGTTACTCTCAGAACTGCGTTCTGCGGTCCCTGCTTCGGCGCAGGCGACGTTCCCGCAAACGGAGGACTCAGTATCCGTCACTCCACCAGAAACTTCCCCAACCGCGAAGGCTCCAAGCCCGGCGCAGGTCAGAGCGCTTCCGTCGCTCTTATGGACGCCCGTTCTATTGCGGCAACTGCGGCATGCGGCGGTATCCTGACTCCCGCATCTTCTCTTGACGTTAAATATACGCCCTCGGCTTACAAATTCGACGATACGGTCTATAAGAACAGACTGTATAAAGGCTTTGGCTCTCCCAAGCCCGAAGAGGAGCTTGTTTTCGGTCCTAACATCAGAGACTGGCCCGAATTCCCCGCCCTCTCCGACGACCTCATTCTCAAGGTCGCTTCCGTGATCCTCGATCCCGTAACCACCACCGACGAGCTTATCCCTTCCGGCGAGACCTCGTCTTACCGTTCCAACCCCGAGGCGCTCTCCGAATTCGCTCTTTCCAGAAAGGATCCCGCATACGTCGGACGCGCAAAGGCTGTCCGCGCGCTCAACGCTTCCCGCAAGGGCGAAGGTCTTGACGAGCTTTACTCCGTTTTGAAGTCTGCGGGTTACGCCGAGCCCGAAAAGGCGCTTATCGGCTCCGTAGTTTACGCTGTCAAGCCCGGCGACGGCTCTGCCCGTGAGCAGGCGGCTTCCTGTCAGAAGGTGCTTGGCGGTATGGCTAATATCGCCAGCGAGTACGCTACCAAGCGTTACCGCTCAAACCTCATCAACTGGGGTATGCTTCCCTTTACCTTCGACTGCGATGAAAACGCTCTGCCCTTCGGTATCGACTCCTACATCTGGGTTCCCGGTATCAAGGACGCCGTCAAGAACGCCGAGCAGTCCGTCAAGGCTTACGTTCTCTCCGACGGCGCGCTTAACGAGATAACTCTCTCGCTCCCCGCTCTCACCGACGACGAACGCACTATCATCCTCTCCGGCTGTCTTATAAATTACTACAGAGGTTAAAAGGGAGACGCGCTTTCTTGAAAAGGGGATACCGTGTACCTTGTGCGAACATCTGCTGGTATCCCCCCTCGAATATTTCTTTTCGACACGGTCGAAACTTTTTTCTAACGAAAAAAGCCCGAAATATTCGCCAGCCTTGGTGAAAGTAAAAGTTCCATGCTCTGTAAAGAAATTATTTCCTATCTTGGGTAGTTGCGGTAGCAACTCGGCAGTATTTCATGTGCGAAAAACCGCGAGCCCGCTTATGCGAGCGCGTTTCGGCGAGCCGTTCCTTACTACCACGGTCTTTCTTTTTCTTTCTTTCGCCTACTTCTTTCTTTTTCTTTCTCGAAAGAAAAGGAAAGAAATGGGCATTTACTAAAGGAATAGTTACTTTTAAAGAAAAATAAAAATTATCCGCAATACGCCACGGTGGCGCAAAATAATAATATCTTTATAAAAACTAAAACTAAATTAAGGATAGGATAAAATTATGTTCTACAAACACTCCCCCGAAAACGAAAAAACGCTTCCAAACGGCGTTATCAGAACTATCAAGAGCTACATAAACGACCTTATGGTCTGCGAGCTTAAATGGCAGAAGGGAATGCTTGGCGAAACCCATTCCCATCCACACAGACAGTGCGGTTACATCATCAAGGGTACCTTCGAGGCTACCGTCGGCGATGAAAAGACTATTCTCCATGGCGGCGACTGCTTCTACGCCGAGGCGAACGTCCCCCACTCCCTGCTCTGTCTTGAAGACGATTCCGTCATGCTGGATATCTTCACCCCTATGAGAAAAGATTTTATTGAATAATACACATATAACATCACTACATTTGAAAGGAATTTTTAACTATGAAGATCGGAGTATCAAGCTACAGCTTTAAAAAGTACATCATGCAGACAAAGTGCGACTATTTCCACGTCTGCGACAAGGCAAAGGAACTCGGATTCGAGGGTATCGAATTCATCAATCTGGACGACAAGAATTTCGGAATCACAACGGATGCTCTCAAGACCGCCGCTGAAATCAAGGAATACTGCGAGAAGATCGGTCTTTCCGTCATCGCCTATACCGTCGGCGCGAACTTCCTCTGCGACGATCCCGAGGCAGAGATCAAGAGAGTTTGCGGTTGCATCGACGTTGCCAAGGCTCTCGGCGCTCCCGTTCTCCGTCACGACGTCTGCTACGCGCTCCCCAAGAATCCCCTTTACACATGGCGCGACGCCATCAAGGATATGGCTCCCCGTATCCGCCGCGTAACAGAGTACGCAAAGTCTCTGGGCATCAAGACCTGCACAGAGAACCACGGCTACATCTTCCAGGCTCCCGAGAGAGTTGAGGAGCTGATCCTGGCTGTAGGCGACGAAAACTACGGCTGGCTCTGCGATATGGGTAACTTCCTCTGCGCAGACGCTGATCCCGTCAAGGCTGTCGCTATCGCGTCCCGCTTCGCTTTCCACGCTCACACCAAGGACTTCCTCTGGAAGCCCGGTACAGAGCCACGTCCTCAGGGATTTTTCGGCACTGCAGGCGGTAACCACATCAGAGGTACTGTTATCGGTCACGGCGTCGTTCCGATCGCTAACTGCGTAAATATCCTCAAGAACGCAGGCTACGACCAGTGGCTCTCCATTGAGTTCGAGGGTATGGAAGATAACATTCCCGCTCTTGCGGCAGGTATCGATTTCCTGAAAAAGATTGTTTAATTACAAATAAAACAATAAATCCCACGCTGTTCCGTTATCGGACAACGCGGGATTTTGTTATTTTGTCTTAAAGCCAGCCATTATCGCTGAAGCCGTCTTTTGCCGCTCTCGGATCATAATCCTTAGGAGTTGGATCGTCGGGAATATCCTTGATCTTTTTGCGCATAAAGAAATAGATGATCGCGCCCACGGGAATACCTACGGTCACATTGACGGCGGTGCTTACGATGTCACCCGCAACGCGAGAAACATTCAGAACAAAGGTAAGCATAGCGAAAAAACGCCATCCGCTCTCAAGTAGGGAAATGCGTACAAATGCACCTACCAGCGTTAAAAGCGCCCACCAGCGCTTATGCGCTATCCTCCTGCGCCAGCAAGAAATGAACATCCAAAGGGTAAACAAATATGTCAGGACCGTATAGACGATGAGGACTGTGTTAAGCGGCGCTAAGTCTTTGACGGTGCTATCAATATAAGACGTATCCACAACATCTATTCCGCAAATACCCCCGTTTGTGTCGCCTTGGAGCATGGCTACTTCCATAGTAACGACATGGCTGCCGCCTACGCTGATCTCGTATATGATCGAGAAAACGTGCTTATTTCCCCACTTATATCTAACATTTGCTTTATTAAACCCAACCTGCTCCATTCTATAATAGTTGGATTCGCCCAGGATACTGTCCAGATAATTTGATATTGAAACAAGCTCTTTATACGATATGTACTCTTCCTCTACAGCAGTATAAGCTTGATCCATATCGTCATTGGCAAATCCATCCAGCATGATCGTAGTCAGTTTTTTGGCTCTTTGACCGTGTGACGTACCCTCTATCTGACATGAAGAAAAAAACAAAGCGGAAAAAACAAGTATAAAAACCGTTACTGTCAAAAATCTTTTTCTCATATAACACCTCCTGGGGCTCGTGCCTGCAGGCAAATAAGTGAATATTCTTCGCAAGCAGGATATTCGGGGGGACACACCTATGTTCGCACAAATTAAACAGTGTCACCTAAAAATCCTCGCGCAACACACTAAAGCAGGAAATTATTTAATTTTCACAGCTTGTTACTTTAATCTCCGCCAAATCTTTGCGAATATTTCGGGCTTTTTTCGTTAGAAAAAAGTTTCGACATTGTCGAAAAGAAATATTCGAAGGGGGATACCAGCAGATGTTTGCACAAGGTACACGGTATCTTAAATTTCCGCTACAGCTGGCGAATATTTCGGGCTTTTTTCGTTAGAAAAAAGTTTCGACGGTGTCGAAAAGAAATATTCGAGGGGGGATACCAGCAGATGTTTGCACAAGGC